>JAANWZ010000113.1 GCA_018263585.1 Calditrichota bacterium
GCGGGCACGCTCCCCTTCTCGTGCCCGCGTTTGCTTGTCAAACGCGGCAGGGCGACATTGTGTCATCCTGAACAAACGCGGCGTCTGCGTCGGTTGAGGCGGCGCCATTGTGTCATCCTGAACGAAGCGCGGCGTCTGCGTCGGTTGAGGCCGCGCCACTGTGTCATCCTGAACGAAGCGCGGCGTTTGTGTGCCGCGCGCAGTGAAGGATCTACGCGGTATACCATCCACTGGTCATTTGACGCGCACGCTGCGCGGTTCTTGCCGGTAGATCCTTCTCCCCCCGCACCAACTGACGTGCGGGGGGTTCGGGATCACACGGAGACAGGACAAAAGTGCCCACACCCTGATTGGTCGGGACAGTCCATCAGGCAGACACGAGGAGCGAGGGTGAGCGAGTTGCTGTTTGACGCGAGCCTGATCCCGGAGCAGCCGGAGCACCCCGGAGCGGTGCTCGTCGTTGGAGCTACGGTCCTCGACCGCATCTTCTACGTTGAGCGGCTGCCGCGGCCGGGTGAAACCGCGATCGGCCACCGGATGGAGCTGCACGCCGGGGGAAAGGGAGCGAACCAGGCGCTCGCGGCGAGCCGGATGGGCGCGCGTGTCCTGTTCATCAGCGCGGTCGGCCGGGACGAGGCCGGCGACCTCGCGCTCGCGCCGCTCGCGGAGGCCGCCGTCGAGACGACCGGTGTCGTTCGCGTCGAAGGTCATCCAACCGCGGAGGCGGTGATCCCGGTGGACGCGCACGGTGAGAACCAGATCACCGCCTGCCCCGGCGCGTACCACCACCTCGAACCCGAGCATCTCGAGCAACACGCATCATTGTTTCAGCAGGCCGGCTGGATGCTCGTGCAGAACGAACTGCGGGCTGAGACAGTCGCGCACGCGATCGCGCTCGCCCACGAATACAAACTGAAGGTGGTGTTCAACCCGGATCCGTACACGCGCCAGTCACCGAGGCCGCCGCGCGGGCTGCACGTGCTCGTGCCGAACGCGCAGCAGGCGGCGGACATCCTCGGCGTCGAGGATTACCTCGCCGTGCCGCCGACGCAGCGCCGTGACCGCTGGTCCGGGGTCGGCGCGAGGCACGTGGTGGTCACGCTCGGCCACCGTGGGGGCGAGTGGATCACGCCGGAGGGCCGGCGCTACGAATTCTCGCCGGTTGCCGTCAACGCGGTGGACAGCGTCGGCGCGGGGGATGCATTCAGCGGCGTGCTCACCGCGATGCTCGCGGAGGGGCTGCCGTTCGCAACCGCGGTCGGCGCAGCGAACCACGCAGCCGGGCTGTCCGTGCGCAGCCGCGGTGCGCAGACGGGCCTGCCGGACCGCGCGGAGCTGCTCGAATCGCTCGCGAGTGACCGGCAGGAACGCGCGTGACCGCCGGTCGCCCGGAGTGTCATCCTGAACCCGCGGCGCCATTCAGTATGGCGCGAAGGGAGAAGGATCTACTTGATACACCGCCCGCTGGTTGTCTCAATCGAACCGGGTGTACGTCCTGCTCGTGGATCCTTCACTCGCGCCGCCTCAACAGATACAGACGGCGGCGCGGTTCAGGATGACACATTTGCCCCGGGCGACCGGCCGGGCAAACGTCCCGCGGACTGATCCGCGCGGGCAAGCCCGCACGAGCGGTACACGGTTGGTGGAGCGACCGCGGGCCTCGCAGGAGAGAATCCCGGGGCACTGTTGATGGGGGGAACGGATGGATGCCCGCGATTTGATCTACATGGACAACGCTGCGACGTCGTGGCCGAAGCCGCAGCGCGTCTATGATTTCATGATGGAGTTCTACCGCAACAACGGGGTCAACCCGGGCCGGAGCGGGTTCGACGCCGCGATCAGCGCGGGAGATCTTGTCGAACAGACGCGCGCGCGGCTGAACCGGTTCTTTCACGGCGACCTCCCGGAGCGGACCGTGTTCTGCCACAACGCGACCGACGGTCTCAACCTCGTGATCCACGGGCTCGTCTCCCCGGGCGACCATGTGATCAGCACCTGCCTCGACCACAATTCCGTGCTCCGCCCGTTGAACGTGCTCGCGCGCGACGGGATCATCGACGTGACGTGGCTCGAACCGGACGCGAGCGGGTTCATCCGGCCTGAAGACGTGCGCGGCGCGCTGCGCGAAAACACGTCGCTCGTCGCCGTCAACCACGGGTCGAACGTGATCGGCACCGTGCAGGACGTCGCGGCGATCGGCGGGCTGCTGCGCGACGAGCCGCCTCTGTTCCTGATCGACGCGTCCCAGACCGCGGGCGTAGTCCCGATCGACATACGCGCGATGAACGTCGATCTGCTCGTCGCGACCGGGCACAAGGCGCTGATGGGGCCGACGGGCACGGGCGTGATCTGTGTGCGCGAGCACGTGGAGATCAGGCCGACGCGCGCGGGCGGGACCGGCGTGCGCTCGGCATATCCCTACCACCTCGAGGAATACCCGTGGCGGCTCGAATACGGCACCGGCAACCTGATCGGGATCGCCGGGCTGTGGGCGGGACAGGAGTGGATCGAGGAACAGGGCGGACCGGCGGCGATCCATGCTCGCGAGATGGAGCTGGCCGGGGCGCTGCTCGGCGGAATCCGCGACCTCGACCGCGTGACAACGTACTGCTGCGACGGGCTGGACGATCACCTCGCCACGTTTTCGCTCAACGTGGAAGGGATCGAAGCGATGAACGTCGGGATCATGCTCGACGTCGATCACGAGATCGCGACGCGGACCGGGCTGCAGTGCGCGCCGAAGTGCCACGAGTGCATCGGCACGTTCGGCCTGCACGGGACGGTCCGGTTCTCGCTCGGGCCGTTCAACACACCTCAGCACATCGAACGCGCGGTCGAGGCGGTGCGGGAGATCGCACGCTGAGCCGGATACTCGGACTGACCCTTTTCTCCGCAGTTACCCGGGGTCGCCGACCCCGGGGCTTCCGCGTAGCCCGGGATCGCCGATCCCGGGGCATTTCCCCCGCGTAACCCCGGGGTGCAGGATGGTCGCTTCTCCGACTGTGCTGATCTCACCCCCGTGCGCGGGCCGCGGTGACCTGCGGTCCCCGCGGGCATGACTGCGAGGTCGGATCGATCGCTCAACGCCTGCCGGCGACGACCACCTCCGAGGGGACGGCGAACGCGGCCAGCACGCGGTGGTGGCGCAGGTCCCAGCGGTCGGGTGAGAGGTAGTCGCGCACGGCGACCGGCCGGCAGCCGCCGACCCACGCCGGGTTGCAGCCGTGCACCGACTGCCAGAGGCGGCTCACGAGCGACGAGGGCAGCGTGCGGCCGTGCGTGAGCCCGACGAGGCAGAGCCGGCCGTGATCGGCGAGCACGCGGTACGCCTCGTCGAGCACCGCCCGGATTTCGCGCGGCGGGAGCAGGTCGAGCACGTACGTGGCGACGAACCGGTCGTAACCCGCATCCTCGACGGGCAGGGGAAACGACCCGCCGGTGAGTTCGACGGTGACCCGGTCGCCGAACCGGCGCGCGCGCCGCCCGGCGAGCCGGACCATCGTCTCGCTCACGTCGAACGCCGTGTAGCGCGCGTGCTCCGGGAGTGGTCCGGCGAGCAGCTTTTCCGCGAGCGCGCCGGTTCCGCAGCCGAGCTCGAGCACCGCGCGCGCCGTCTCGAACGCGGCGTGGTCCATCATGTCCGCGAGCGCCGGATGTTCGTAGAACGCCTGCGTGTCCTGCTTCGAACCGAACCGGTCGTAGAACGACTTTGCCTGCTCGCGGGTGAGGTAGCGCCGGGAGCTCATCGTCACCCCCCTCGGCTCGTCGTATCAGCCGGCCTTCGGGTCGGATGTGGACTGGAACGGAACAGGAACATCGACCGCTTTTCGTTGAGGAACGGTTCGCGGACGATGAAGCCGTGCTCGCGGGCCCACGCGTGCACCCAGTTGTTCCAGCGCGCGCGGATCCCGTCATCGACGACGATCACGACGTCGCGGCTGAACCGCTCGTGCAGATGGGTGAGCCCGGGCCGGCGGTTGCCGCGGTCCTCGAGGTCGCGCGGGCCATCGACGAGCAGCATGTCGATCCGCTCGATGTCGGCGAGTGTTTCCGGGTCGTACCAGTCCACCGTGTCGCCGTCCACCTGCGCGGGCGCGAGCGCGGCGTGACGGATTTCCGCCCATTCGCGCACGCCGTGCTCGGCGAGATCGTCCGCTGTCTTCTTCGCCCAGTCCGCATCGTCCTCGACGGCGACGACCCTGCCGTACCCGTTCTCGCGCACCTGCAGCGCGGCGAGCACGGTTGACACGCCGCTGCCGAGCTCGAGCACGGTCTCCGGCCTGAGCTGGCGGATGAGGCGGATGTACTCGAGCGCGGTGTCCGGGCTGAGCGCGGCGGTGCGCAGCATCGGCAGCGGCGCGCGCGGTTTCAGCGCCGTGTACAGCCCGAGCAGCGCCTGTAGCTGGCGCTCGTCGTTGACCGCCCGCCGGCGCAGGTCGATCGCACGCAGCAGGATCTCGACGAGCAGCACGAGCACGACAAACAGCGCGATCGCTTCCGCGGCGATCCGCCCGGGAACGCCGATCCACTCGTTGAGCACGACCGCGAGCGCCCACCAGACGGCGGCCGCGAGCAGCAGCAGGAGCACGAGGAAAAACGGCAGGTACGGTCGCTTCATTGTCCGTTCCGGCGTTTCCCGTTGTCCGTTCCGGCGGAATCAGCCGGCGGCCCGTCAGCGAACCATCGCCTTCAGGCGCCTGTTCACCTCATCCACGTCGAACCGAAACGGGTCGAACTCCTCGTCACTGTCGGGATCACCGAAGTACCACTCGGCCATCTCTTCGTGCTCGGGGTGGTCCTTGTCGCTGATCGCTTCCACGAACTCCGGGTACCCGATGAAGCCGCCGATGTCCTCGGGCGGGCAGGCGAACTCGCCGTCGAGGCAGGCGACGGCGGGCGTTTTCTCTTTCCCGGCAGCGGGTTTCTTTTCCACGAGCTCGATTGAGTGCTCCCACGAATCGCCCATGTCGTAGATGTAGGTCAGCTTGTCGCCGGTTTCCTTGAGTAGATCGCCGACTGAGTAGTCCGCTTCGTTGTGGTCATCAACTCCGAGACGGGCCATCTCGACGGTGTAGATCTCGCCGCCGGCGGTGAACTGGTGGAGATGCGCGTTCTCCCAGCCCATCACCGCCTGCAGGATGAGGTGCAGGTGATCCAGCGGCGTGTCGGAAGGCACTGTGAACTTGCGCCAGATTTGTGGCTCGAGCTGAGTGAGCGCAACCTTAATCGTGAACTGTTCGGCCATGATCTGCTCCTGTTCAGGTTCGCGGTGTGGGTCGCATCTGTAGCGGCCCCTGTGCGCCTGGTGCCGGTTATGGTCCAGTTGGAGTGTCCGTCATTCTGAACGCCCCGTCAGCGGCGCGAAGTTCATCCTGAACGCAGTGAAGGGAAGGTCCAGTGCCAGCACACGTTGATCCAGACAGTAACCCCGATCGTACTCGGACCTTCTTCCGCCCTGCGGGCGTCAGAATGACATAACGAAACGAGCATACGATATCCAAACCGGCCCCAAGATACGGACGAATCATGGAAACGCGAGCGGGACCGGGCCCTGCGGGAGCAGCCGGCGAATGCACGGGAGTCGCTCTCGGACGTTGGATGAGCGCGCGGCGGTATGTACTTTCCAGCTTCGATGGGAGTCCGCACGAGCCCGCGTCAACTGCTTTTCATTCGCGATGAAATGGTCGGCGCACACCCGCGCCGGACAGGTCGAGGATAAACCCGTTGACACAGGTGAGGGACCATGGCTGAGCAGACGACCGGCAAGAAGCAGAAAATGACCCCGTTCCCGCGCACGTTCTACGTGGCGAACGTGATGGAGATTTTCGAGCGCATGGCCTGGTACGGGTTTTTCGCGCTCTCGTCCCTGTACATGACCAGCCCCGTCTCACAGGGAGGGCTCGGATTCAGCAGCATCGAACGGGGCATCCTGCAGGGGATCATCCCGTTTCTGCTTTACCTGTTCCCCGTGATCACCGGCGCGCTCGCGGACCGGTACGGGTACCGGAACACGTTCCTCGTCGCGTTCGCGATTCTCACACCGGCCTACTTCCTGCTCGGCCAGTTCACCACGTTCTGGTCGTTCTTCGCCGCGTTCCTGCTCGTCGCGGTCGGTGCGGCGACGTTCAAGCCGGTCGTCGTCGGCACCGTCGGCAAGACGACCGACGACACGAACCGCGGGATGGGGTTCGGGATCTTCTACACGATCGTGAACGTCGGCGGGTTCGTCGGCCCGATCTTCGCCGGCGCGCTGCGTGTGCTCGACTGGAACTACGTGTTCATCCTGCTCGCGATCACGATCGCGATCAACTTCATCCCGACGATCTTCTTTTACAAGGAACCGACCACCGAGGCGGCGTCGAAAACGAAGCGCAGCCTGAAGAAGGTGCTCACCGACGCGCAGGAGGTGCTCGGCAACGGCCGGTTCGCGATGATCGTCATCCCGATCATCTTCCTGCTCATGCTCTCGGGTGGAGAGTGGCTCGGCTGGTGGTACAGCATCATCGGAGCGGGGGTGTGGGTCGTGCTCGTGCTGCTGATCCCCGGCTGGGTCAGCCTCGTGTTCATGCTCCCGTACGCGCTCCTGCTGCTCGGGCTCGACCAGGCGTTCACGAAACCCGCGGAGGTGATGGAGGGGCAAATCCCCGAGCAGGCGGTCTCCGGCACGCTCTCGCCGGCCGATCTGCAGGCGCTGGTCATCATCGGCGCGATCTGGGTCGTCGTGTTCGGCTTCTTCTGGATGCGCTCCGCGCGCTCCGGGCCGTCCGCATGGTCGCGGGAGAAACCGAAGATCGGCAACTGGGCGTTCGTGCTCTACCTGCTCATCCTCTCCGGGTTCTGGGCTTCGTTCAACCAGATCTTCATCACGCTGCCGGAGTACATCCGTGACTTCGTCCAAACCGAGGATCTCGTCAAGTTCGCGGGGATTTTCGGCACCGGGTTCGTCAACTTCATCGCGAGCGTGAACGTCGAGCACCTCGGCGAGGAGATCAACCGGCTCGTGTTCACGTACGGCGGGGTCGGCGGCGAGCATGTGAGCGACGTGTTCTTCAAGATCGTGCACTACAAGGTGCGTGTGCCGCACGAGGAGATCATCGCCGCGTTCAACCAGCTCGCGCCGATCGGCTCGGCGTACTTCGACAGTTTGCGCGCCGCCGCCGGCGACCTGGTCAGCCGGTTCGGCGAGACGGGCGCGGACCTGGAACAGGTGAAGCTCGCGCTCACCGAGCTGATGTACCGCTACCACGCGGGCGCGGCGACGGT
The DNA here is from genome assembly GCA_018263585.1 of Calditrichota bacterium. Lineage (GTDB taxonomy): Bacteria > Electryoneota > Electryoneia > Electryoneales > Electryoneaceae > JAANWZ01. The sequence continues at coordinate 7,264 of JAANWZ010000113.1, forward strand.
CGAGGACATCGCCGCCCGACTCAGCGAACTCGATGTCTCCGTCACCGCGAACCAGATCAGCCCTGTGATCAGCCAGCTCGCGAGCGAGGGCGCGCCGTTCATGAACCAGAGCACGCAGGTCGCCGAGCAGTGGGCGCAGAACTACCGGCAGGTGAACCCGGAGTACATCGTCAACATCGACGCCGGCTCGATCGTCGTGTTCCAGATCCTGGTCAGCTACGTGATCCAGCGCTGGAAACCGTTCCCGGTGCTCGTCGTCGGCACGATCGTCGCCGGGACCGGGATCGCGCTCAACAGCTTCGCGGTCGCCGGCGCGCTCGTCGTGCTTGCGGTGATCGTGTTCGCGTTCGGCGAGATGATCGCGTCGCCGAAGAGCCAGGAGTACGTCGCCCGCATCGCCCCCGGCGACAAGACTGCCCTGTTCATGGGCTACTACTTCGTCTCCATTGCGCTCGGCAACCTGTTCGGCGGGATCCTCTCCGGCTGGGGATACGAGGTCGTCGCCCGCGAACAGAACAACCCCGAGCTGATGTGGCTGATCTTCGGCGGCGTCGGGTTGCTGACCGCGATCGCGCTGCTCTTCTTCAACAAGCTGGTCGTGCCGCACCTCGAATCGCAGCACGCGGCGAACCGGGCGGCGCAGAACCAGTCGTCGTAGGCACGCAACGAACTCGACCACGGACGGCACGGCAGGTAGAAACGACCTCGACCACGGATAATAGGGATGATACGGATTACGCGTACGTGCGGCTGACGACAACCGGGCACATGAAGTAGTCCGTCTGATCCGTGTTATCCGTGCCATCCGTGGTCGAATCCGTCTCTCGCTCCCGGTTGCCGCTCGCGAACTGCTCGCACTATCTTTCGCATGGGTATGCACCTCCTTTCACAAGAGGCGGCGCACGGTTGTGAGGCGAGCGGTGTCGCCGAACCATGTGCGTGCTCGGCCCCCGCAGGCGGAGCTGCGGGGCTGCTGCATCCGAGGCGAACCCGATGGGGGGATCTGTGATCGGTGAGCGAGTGACGATGAGTCCTGATCTCGCGTTCGTCCGCGAATTGCAGGAAGCGGGCGGCGAGACGTTGAAGACGTGTTACCAGTGCGCGACGTGCAGCACGGTGTGCGAGCTGTCGTCGGCGGAGAAGCCGTTCCCACGCAAGGAGATGCTGTGGGCGCAGTGGGGGATGAAGGACCGGCTGATCGCGGACCCGGATGTGTGGCTCTGCCACCAGTGCAACGACTGCACGACGAACTGCCCGCGTGATGCGCGCCCCGGGGATGTGCTCGCCGCGATTCGCGCGCACGTGTACAAGTCGTTCACATTCCCCCGGTTCATGGGCCGCGCGCTCGCGAGCCCGGCCGCGCTGCCGGTGCTGCTGCTCGTCCCGATGCTGATCATCGCCGCGCTGATCGGCCTCAACCTCGCGTACAACCAGCACCAGTTGATGGAGGTGTTCGGGACGGGCGATCCGGTCACGCTCGCGACCTTCTTCTCCACGAGCGAGGTCCATCTCACGGAACTGATCCCGGCGGGGTGGACGGAGATGCTGTTCATCTTCGGCAACGTCGTGATCTTCCTGATCGCTGCGATCGGGTTGTACCGGTTCTACGTGAACCTGCGTCACACAGCCGCGCCCGGGGGCGGTCCGGGGTTCATCAGCGCGCTGTCGCGGACGCTCGCCGATGTGTTCAGCCACCGTCTGTTCGGCCGGTGCGGACAGAACTTCCCCCGCCGGCTCGCGCACCTGTTCGTGATGTACGGGTTCATCTTCGCGATGGCGGCGGCGGGGCTCGCGCTCCTGCGCCTGCTGAACACGAACTTCCACGTGATCGGCGGCGACTGGTTCATGTACGGGCACGGGCCGTCCGACCTGCCGAGCCCGGTGAAGATCGTCGGCGCGCTCGGCGGCGCGGGGTTGCTTGTCGGGAGCCTGATGATGATCGTGCGCCGTGCGAACAACGCCGATGCCGTCGGCGCGAACGGCTACACCGACCAGCTCTTCCTCTGGATGGTGTTCCTGGTCGGGGTGACAGGCGTCGCGAGCTGGCTGCTGCGCTGGGCGGGGTCGCCGACGCTCGCCTACCCGCTCTACTACGTGCACATCGTCGTCGTCTTCTTCCTGCTCTGGTACATGCCGTACAGTAAGTTCGCGCACATGCTCTACCGCGGGCTCGCGCTCGTCTGGGCGCGGCAGCGGATGCGCGAGTTCGGGATGAGCGCGCTCCCCGCGCCCACATCCCGCCCCGCGCCGCAACCGGTCGAGGAACCGCGGCCGGCGGGGGTCGCGTAGCGGCGGGCGGCTGGCGGAGAAGTGTCATCCTGAACCGCGCCGCCGTCTGTTTCTGTTGAGGCGGCGCCCCTCGTGTCATCCTGAACAAGCGGGCCGAGCTGTTCTCAGTTTCAGGCCCGCGCCGTGAAGGATCTACGCGGTACACCACGCCGGTTGTTGCGCATCACACACTGGGTGGTTCCTGCTGGTAGATCCTTCACCCCCCGCATAAGCAGACATGCGGGGGGTTCAGGATGACACAAATGGCCGCACAAACTGACGTGAAGGGGGATTCAGGATGACACGGAGGGCGCGCCAACATCGGGTGAAACCCGAGGCTGAAGCCCCGGGCCACCCGCGGATTCGGGATCACATCGCCGCTGCGTCCGCGGATGTGTCCCCGCGCTCACCCTACCTCTCCGAGCCGCCTTCTTCGTCGATCGCGTTCTATTTTCCATACGCTAGTCTGGCTTGCTACCTTGCTGTTCACGAGCGGGGGCGCGCGTGCGTCGACGGCGAACCCCCGGTTTTCAGCACGTTGTCTATCCCGTCCGACCAGGGTGGAACAAGCAAAGGAGGACGCAGCATGAAGCAGCGGATGTGGGTTCTCGTTGTGTTGGGGGTGGTGCTGGCGGTGTCGATCGGACAGGCCGACATCATCGTCAACGAGATCATGCAGAACCCGAGCGCGGTCTCGGACAGCGACGGCGAGTGGTTCGAGATCTACAACAGCTCGGACATGGAGATGAACCTGAACGGGTGGATGTTCGCGGACGCCGGCGGTGACACGTTCGTCGTCGCCACCGATCTCTGGGTCGGCGGCGGCGCGTACCTCGTGTTCGGCAACAACGCCGACGCGAACACGAACGGCGGGGTTACGGTCGACTACGAGTACGCCAACTGGTACCTGAGCAACAGCACCGACGAGGTGATCGTGTTCGACGCGAGCGGCGCGCTCGTCGATGAAGCCTGGTATGACGGCGGCGCCGAGTGGCCGGACCCGTCCGGCGCGTCGATGCAGCTCACCGACTGGACGCTCGACAACAACGTGGGCGCGAACTGGCTCGAAGCGGATCTCCCGTTCGGCGACGGCGACTTCGGCACGCCCGGCGCGCTCAACGAATGGGAAGGCGGAGGCGAGCCGGTCCCGGCGACGATCGAGGAGATCCAGACCGGCGTGTACGGCGAAGGCGACCTCGTGATCGTCACCGGAATCGTCACCCAGGGCCATGGCACCGTGCACACGAGTTACGTGGATGTGTACGTGCAGGACGAATCGGGCTACGGGATCATGGTCTATGACGGTGACCCGGCGCTCGGCGAGGGCCTCGACCTCGGCGACGAAGTCGAGATCACCGGCGAGATCAGCCAGTACTTCGACACGACCGAGCTGATCAACTGGACGTTCAGCGAGATCTCCACCGGCAACGACCTGCCGGCGCCGATCACGTTCACCACCGGCGAGTTCCCGTCGCAGATTCCGTGGGAAGGTGTCTATGCCGAACTGTCGGGCGAGCTGATGAACGAGCCCGGCGCCCCGGATGAGAGCTTCAACATCACGCTCGATGACGGCTCCGGCGAAGCGACCGTCCGGGTCTGGGCCGACACCGAGATCGACATGACCGGGTTCGCGGTCGGCGACATGCTCACGATCCGCGGCACGGTGGACACCTACTTCGGCGAATGCCAGCTCCAGCCCGCGCTGCAGAGCCAGATCGAGTCCGAGCCGGCCGGTCCGGTCTCGCTCGACCTGATCCCGACACAGACCGTGGTCCCGGCCGAGGGTGGAAATGTCTATTACGACGCCCACCTCGTGAGCACGCTGCCGAACGCGTACGCGGGAGTGCAGTACTGGACGCTGGTCGAAGCGCCGAACGGGAACACGTATGGCCCGCTGTACACGGTCAACTTCACGCTCGCGCCGTTCATGGACATCACGGTCGAGGATCTCGTGCAGTCGGTTCCCGACTACGCTCCGGCGGGCGAGTACACGCACATCGGCCGCGTCGGCTACCCGGCGTACTACGTCGAGGACAGCTTCACGTTCACGAAGGAAGGCGAGGCCGCGGGCTCGATGAACCTGGACGGCTGGCACGCCGGCGGCTGGTCGCTCGCCGGCGACGCGAGCGAGGTCGTCACCGTCCCGTCCGACTACGCGCTCGCCGAGCCGTACCCGAACCCGTTCAACCCGGCAGCGAACGTGACGGTAAGCCTGCCGCAGTCCGCCGAGCTCACCGTGCAGGTGTTCAACGTGATGGGCCGGCAGGTCGCCGAGCTCGCGAACGGTCAGTTCGAGGCGGGCACGCACACGCTCACGCTTGACGGGTCGAGCCTGTCCAGCGGCGTCTATTTCGTGAAGGCGACCGTGCCCGGCGAGCTCGACGCCGTGCGCAAGGTCACGCTGATGAAATAGGAAAGACCTGCCGAGAGCTCGTGCCCGCGTTTGCTTGGCAAACGCGGATCGGAGACATGCCAATGTCCGGGCGGGTGGCCCGGGGCTCCAGCCTCGGGTTTCACCCGCTTTTCTGTGGCCGGGATCGTTGTTCAGGCTCAGCCGGCGGCTGGGGCGGCTGGCGCCTGCGTGTCATCCTGAACCCCCGCACGTCAGTATGTGCGGGGGTGAAGGATCTACCCGCAATAACCAGGCACGGTGGATGTCAAATCACCGGCGGATGGTATGCCGCGTAGATCCTTCACTGCGCGCGGCAGACAAACGCCGCGCTTGTTCAGGATGACACGTTGCCAGCCACGCGGAGTGTCATCCTGAACCCCCGCACGTCAGTATGTGCGGCCATTTGTGTCATCCTGAACCCCCGTGCGGCCGTCCGTTTCGGCGCACGGGGGTGAAGGATCTCGAGCGCAGACGGTCTGATCGTTCATCCCCGTTCTCGCTCGGTCCGGCTGCGCGCGAAACCCGGCCCGTGTCGCGTGCGTATCTTGATGCGACGGTGACAGTGACAGATCGGACGGCCCGTGCACGAGTCCCTCCCGAACATCTCCAGGTTTCTCAGGCGGTTGCGCGCGCGCCAGAAGGGCGCGTGGGTTGTCGCCGGTTCGCTCGCCGGGATTTCGCTCGCGCTCGTCGTGCTCGCGGCGGCGGTGATCTCGGAGACAGTCGGCTGGTTTGCGCCGGCGACGCGCGCACCGCTCGCGTACGGCGCCGCCGCGCTCGCGCTCGCGCTCGTGTTCGCGGTGGTGATCGCGGCGGTCGTGCTTGCTCTCCGCACGCGGTATCCGTCCGACGAACGGCTCGCGCGGGCGGTCTGGCGGCGGGATGAAGAGGTCCGCGACCGCGTGCTCGACGCGATCCAGCTCGCGGGCCGTGACGATCCGCTCGCGAGCCGGGCGCTGCGTGACGCCGCCGTAAGAGAGGCCGACAAGCTCGCCGCGGGGCTGGAGCCGGAACGGTACGTGGAGCGGCGTGCGGCGAAACGGGCGGCGCGGGGCGCGCTCGCCGTGCTCGCCGTGTTCGCGCTCACATTTCTCATCGGCCGCGGATCGCTGATCGCCGGCGCGCACCGTCTCGCGACCCCTCACAGCGACTACATCCGTCCGGGGACGGTGCTGCTCGCGCTCGACGGGCCGGACAGCCTGCGCATCGTGCAGGGCGACACGGTGCGAATTTCCGCGCGCGCCCGTCACACGCGCCCGGAACGCGTCGATCTCGTCGTCGCGGAAGGGGTCGGCGCGGAGCAGGTGATCGCGATGCGGCCGGACTCGATGGACAGCATGAAGTATCACGGCGAAGTCGCGGGGCTGAGGCGGGATGCGACCCTGTGGGCGCGGGCCGGGAAGACGGTGCGCAGCGACACGGCATTCGTCGAGGTGATTCGCCGGCCGCGGATCGCACGGCTGCATGTGCGTGTCCATCCCCCGCGCTACACCGGCCTCGACCCGGTCCGCCTCCCGGAAGGCGTCGGCGATCTCAGCGCGCTGCCCGGGAGCCGGGTGAACGTGGAACTGACCGCGAGCCGTGCGCTCGCGGACGCCCGGCTCATCGTCGAGCGCAACAACCGAGCCCGCGCGGACACAGTTTCTCTCGAACTCGACGACCGCACCGCGCGCGGGTCGTTTCCGCTCCGATCGGCGGGGTCGTGGTGGGCCGAATTCACCGCCGCGGACGGCGTGTCCTCGGGCGACCCGCTCGTGTGGGCGCTCGGCGTCTCCGAAGACCTGCACCCGCGCGTCGAGGTGCACAGCCCGGAGGACGGCGGCCTGATCCCGGAGGCGCTCGTCGTCCCGCTCGCGGTCGCCGCGGACGACGACTACGGAATCTCGCGGATCAGGCTGCGCTACCGCGTGCACAGCGCGATGTTCGCCGCCGATTCCGTCGCGGAGGATGAATACGCTGCCCGCGAGCTCCCGTTCGAGATGATCTCCCCCGGACAGGCGGTAGTCGCCGCCCGCTGGTCGCTCGCCGACCTGCCGCTGTTGCCGACCGACGAGGTTCACTATTTCGTCGAGGCGTGGGACAACGACACGGTGAACGGCCCGAAACGCGCGCGCTCCGCACTGCGCCGGCTCGTGTTCCCCTCCGTCGAGGAGCTGTACGCGATGACCGAGGAGAGCGAGGCGGACGTCGGCGAGGAGCTGCGAAAGGCGCACGAACAGGCCGAACGAACCCGGCAGAAGCTGCAGGAGACACTGACCCGGCTCCGTTCGAACCCGGAACAGTTGAGCTGGGACGAGGCGCGCGCGCTGCAACAGGCGCTCGACGACCAGGAAAAGGCGCTTGAGCAGATGCAGGAGGTGTCGCAGACGCTCGAGCAGATGCAGGAGCAGGCGCGCGAACACAACCTGATGAGCGAGGAGCTGCTCGACAAATACCACCGGCTGCAGGAGTTGATCGAGGAAGTCGCGACGCCCGAGATGAAGGAAGCGATGGAGAAGATGCGCGAGGCGATGGAGAACCTCGACGGCGAACAGGTGCGCGATGCGATCGAGCAGATGATGATGGACCAGGAGAAGCTGCTCGAGAACCTCGACCGCAACCTCGCGATCCTCGAACAGCTCAAGGCTGAGCGGCGTCTCGATGAGCTCGCCCGGCGCGCGGAGAACCTCGCGGAACGCCAGCGCGAGATCAGCGAGCAAATTGACACCGCGTCCCCGGACGAGATGCAGCGGCTGTCGCGCGAACAGCAGTCGATCGAACAGCGGAGCGAAGAGCTCGCCGAGAACATCGAGGAAGCGTCGGAGCAGGTCTCCGAACTGAACCCCGAGGTGTCTGATTCACTCGCCGCCGCGGCCGGGGAGATGAAGAGCGAGGCGTTTCAGCAGCCGATGCAGCAGTCGGCGCAGTCGATGCAGGGCGGCCAGCGGCAGCAGGCGAGCCGGGCGAGCAAACAGGCGCAGGAGAACATGCAGCGGATCGCGCAGCGCCTGCGCAACAGCCAGCGGCGGATGGTGCAGCAGAACCAGCAGCAGCTCGCCGAAGAGATGAGCCGCGTGTTCCAGTCGGTGCTCGTGATCAGCCGGCGGCAGGAGGACCTGCGCGCGCGCAGCCGCAGCCTCGGCGTCGCGAGCCCGCGCTACCGTGAGCTCGCCGCCGACCAGGAGGCGTTGATCAGCGGGCTCGGTGCGGTCGATCGCGAGGTCGAGGCGCTGATGAAGAAGACGTTCTTCGTCGGGGCGAATGTCGCCGGCAACATTTCACGCGCCCGCGCGCACATGCAGGAGGCGATCCGCCGCTACACCGACCGCCGCCCGCGCGAGGTGACCGGCGCGCAATCCGACGCGCTCGCGATGCTGCACCGCGGACTGCGCGCGCTCAACCAGTCGCAGCAGCAGATGATGCAGTCCGGAAGCGGCACCGGCTACCAGGAGATGATGCAGAAGCTGCAGAACATGGCGCAGCAACAGCAGGGGATCAACAACGCGAGCGGCGCGCCGATGCCGATGCCCGGCGGGCAGATGCCCGGCGGACTGCAGCAGCTCGCCGCCCGGCAGCGCGCGCTCGCCGAACGGATGCAACAGCTCGAACGTGAATCGCAGAGCATGGAGGAGATCCTCGGCAGCCTCGACGGGTTGAGCAAAGACATGGGCGAAGTCGCCGACGATCTCGAAGACAGGAACGTGAGCGAGCGGACGAAACGCCTGCAGCACCGCATCCTCCAGCGCCTGCTCGACAGCCAGCGCTCGCTGCAGGAGCGCGAATACAGCCGCAAGCGCAAGGGCGAGGTCGCCTCCGACATCCCGCGCGCGAGCCCCGGCGAGCTCACGGACGACGAGCAGGACCTGATCCGTCGCCGCCTGCTGCGAGCGCTCGAGAGCGATTACGCGCGCGCGTGGCGCGAAACGATCCGCGAATACTACCGCGCGCTCGAGCATGATCGCGCCGCGCAGCAGGAGTCCCCGCCCACCTCACCGTGATCGCAGGCACCGTCCGCGCCCCTCTGACAGCGCGTCAGTTTGCTATGTCGCAGGGTTCATTCACCGGTGGATGAGCCGCGGTGACGCCTTTCGGGCCGTCCCCGCGGGCATGGAGACGGGCGGGTAGCCCGGGGCTTGCCCCGGGTTTCAGACTGTGCTTTGTGCCCCTGTGACAGCGCGCAGCGATGTCGCAGGGTTCATTCACCGGCGGCTCGACCGCGCGGGCAAGCCCGCACGGC
>JAANWZ010000114.1 GCA_018263585.1 Calditrichota bacterium
CGGGATTCTCCGACCCGTTCCGACAAGAACGTCCTCAGAGGTGTCGTGTTCTACGAGCGTAGGCGCCACTCCCCCCGCCGCGCGCCCTACATTTCGGGTTCACGTGACGCGCAACCGGAGGGATTCTTGGCTTCGCCGACCGTTTCCCTGTTCATCCCGTGCTTCGTCGATCAACTGTTCCCGGAGACCGGGGTCGCGGTGGCGGAGGTGCTGCGGCGGGTCGGGTGCACGGTCCGCTACCCGCGCGAGCAGACTTGCTGCGGGCAGCCCTCGTTCAACTCCGGGTTTGCGCGCGAAGCGCTCCCGCTCGCCGAACGGTTCATCCGCGTGTTCGGTGATGCGGACGCGGTCGTTGTCCCTTCCGGATCCTGCCTCGCGATGGTGAAGCAACACTACGGCGAACTGGCGCTGCCGGAGCGTGTCCGGGGAGACTGGGAGGCGCTGCGCGGGCGGGTCTTCGAGCTGAGCCAGTTTCTTGTCGATGAACTCGGGATTCGCGACGCCGGCGGGCGCTGGCGCGGGCGTGTCGCGTGGCACACGTCCTGCCACGGCTACCGCGAGATGGGAATCGACGGCCAGCCGCTCGCGCTGCTGCGAAATGTCGCCGGTCTCGAACTCGTCGAGCTTGACGATCGCAAGCTGTGCTGCGGGTTCGGGGGCACGTTCGCCGCGAAGTTCAGCGCGCTCTCCGCCGCGATCGGCGAGGACAAACTCGCCGCGATCGAACGGACCGGCGCATCCACAGTGACCGCCACCGACGACTCCTGCCTGATGCACATCGCGGGGATGCTGTCGCGGCGCGACATCGCGGTGAAGACCGTGCACTATGCGCGGATTCTTGCAGGGGGTTGACCTTCGCGTCATTCTGAACGAAGTCCGGCGTCAGTATGCCGGACGAAGTGAAGAAGGTCGGAGTACGTGAACGGTTTATTGTACGTGGCGCTGGAGACGTACCTGGACCTTTCCTTCACTGCGTTCAGGACATGCTTCGGCCGCCACACTGACGGCGGCTTCAGAATGACGAAGTATTACTTCTTGCGAAGCAAGCACTAACTGATCGTTCAGTAGCTGGAAACTATAAGAGCGTGATCCATGCCGCACGGCACCGCACCAAAGCAGCTCAAAGATGAAATAGACGCGGGCCTGCAATCGCGCGGCGAGCCGCCGCCGTTCAAGACGAACACGCGGAAGGCGGCGAACGCGCGCGACGGTCGCGCCGGGGAATGGCCGGATTTCGAACGGCGTCGCGCGCACGCGGCCGCCCGCCGCCAGTACGCACTCGACCATCTCGACGAGCTCCACGAGCGCCTCCGCGAACACTGGCGGCGCCGCGGCGTGATCGTCCACCACGCCCCGAACTCCGCGATCGCGAACGACATCATCCTCGGTATCGTCCGTGACAGGGGCGCGCGCACGTTGCTCAAGGGCAAGTCGATGCTCAGCGAAGAGATCGGGCTCAACGACTACCTCGCGCGTCACGGCGTCGAACCGGTCGAAACCGATCTCGGCGAGTACATCGTGCAGCTGCGCGGCGAAACGCCGAGCCACATCACGATGCCCGGGATGCACCTCGACCGCACCGATGTTGGCCGCCTGTTCAGCGAGAAGCTGGGGGGCGAGTACACGGACGACCCGCCGGCGCTGACCCGGATCGCCCGGCGCGCGCTCCGCGAGAAGTTTCTCACCGCGAAGGTCGGAATGGTCGGGGTCAACTTCGCCGTCGCCGGCACCGGCCACCTCGCGACCGTGACCAACGAGGGCAACGGCCGTCTCGTCTCCACGCTGCCGGACACGGTGATCGGGCTGATGGGCTACGAGCGAGTCACCGAGTCGCTCGCCGACCTCGCTCTGCTCTGGCAACTGCTCGCGCGTTCCGCGACCGGGCAGCGCGCGACGGTGTATCTGAACATGCTGCACGGCCCGTCCCCCGGCCCGTCCGGTCCGCGCGAGGTGCACGTGGTGATCGTGGACAACGGCCGCCGGCGGCTCAACGACGACCCGGAGCTGCGCGAGGTGCTGCGTTGCATCCGCTGCGGCGCGTGCCTGAACGCGTGCCCGGTGTACCAGCAGGTCGGCGGGCACCCGTACGGCGGCACATACCCCGGCCCGATCGGGATCGTGCTCACCCCCGCGTTGAAAGGGGCCGGCCACGCGCCCGACCACCCGTTCGCCAGTTCGCTGTGCGGGGCGTGCGAGGAGATCTGCCCGGTCTCGATCCCGCTGCCGGAGATGATGCTGAAACTGCGCGCGCGCAGCGTGGATGAGCGGGCGAAACCGGACCCGGAACGCGCCGTGTGGCGTGTGTTTCGCGAGGTAATGGGCTCGCGCCGTCGCTACGAGCTCGCGGCAAAGCTCGCCCGTGGAGCGCAGGCGCTGTGGCCGGGCCGGGAGATGCCGATCCCCGGGTGGACGGATCACCGCGACGCGCCCCGGTTCGCGAAAAAACCGTTCCGCGACCTGTTTCACGAGGACGAGCGATGAACACGCTCGACCGGTTCGCCCGCCTTCGCGCCGCGCTCGCGGACGTGGACGCGCATCTCGTCGTGATCGGCGCCGGCCGCGATGCGACCGCCGCGATCGTGAACCTGCTCGCGGAGGAGGGCGCGCGCCGCGTCGCGCTCACGAACGAGCCGCTGCTGTATGAGCTCGCCCTTCCCGACGCGCTCTACGACGCGAAGCTCGAGCGGATCGACCCGCCGGCGATGAACGCGTCCTGGGACGACATCAACGCGTGGCGCGAGGCGCTCGCGCGCGCCGATGCCGGGCTCACCTCCGCGTTCGGGATCGCGGAGGAGACCGGATCGATGCTGCTGCCTCCGCTCGCGCCCGACCAGCGCGCGGTCTCGCTGTTGCCGCTGCACCACATCGCGGTGCTGCGCGCCGGTCAAATCGCGCCCGATGTCGGGAGATTGGTCGAGCGCTGGGCCGACGGCGGTGACACGGACGGCTCCGCGGTGTTCGTCACAGGCCCGAGCCGTACCGCCGACATCGAGAAGGAGCTCGTGCTCGGCGCGCACGGCCCGCAGCGGGTGACCGTGGTCGTGCTCGACGACTGACTCACGGGCTCCGCGGGGGCAAGCCGCGCGGCCGAGGCCGCACGGGCGACACTACGAGTAGCCCCGCAGCTTCGCCTGCGGGATTCGACTGCGAGCACGGGTTCGTGAGTGCCCGGAGAGGGGGGAGGAGCGATTGTCCGCCTCGCTCCCCGCGGGTGAATTATTTATATTATGGGTTGCCGTTTTGGGCGTTTTGGGTGATTGTCCCGTGAAGGTACAATGGAAACTGGTCCCGCGCGGCGGCCGCGAGGACCGGAAGGGGGCCGGGCTCACGCTTCGCCGCGGCAGTGAGCCCGATTCCGGCGTAATCAAGAAGGCGTGTTCGAATCGCGCAGGGGTGTATCCGAATGACGATCTTACATCGTTTGCGACAGACACGGGCGGGGGTCAGGTCGCGGGCCGCGGGCTCCGCGTGTCTGCTCGTCGATTTTGAGAACCTCGCGATCGGGATTCGCGATTCGCGACGCAGCATCCCACTCGATCTCGCGCCGGTGGTTGACGCCGCACGGCGGACGAGCCCGGACGGGCGAGTGGCGGTGATGCGCGCGTACGCCGACTGGCGGCACTTCCCGGACTACCAGGACGCGGTGATCCGGCTCGGCATCGAGGCCCGCCAGTCGCCCAGCTATCGCTACCAGGGGAAGAATGCGACGGACGTGCAGATGGCGATCGAGGCGACCGACCTGGTGCACACGCGTCCCGAGCTCGAAGTGTTCATCCTCCTCTCCGGTGACTCGGATTTCACTCCGCTGGTGCACCTGCTGCACGAGCGGGGGCGGAAAGTGGTCGGGACCGGAGCGAGCGGGGCGGTCAGCCGTCACCTGGAAGCGGTCTGCGACGAGTTCGTGCTCTACGATGCGCTCGTCGCGGCTTCGGCCGGAGCCGGGGAAACCGCGGAAGACGCCACCGGATCGGGCAACGGTTCGGCGGAAGTCCGCCGGCGCGAGCGAAGTGTTCGCCACTCGGGCGCCAATGACTACGGCACCGGCCACAGCGGCCGGGACGCCGGGTTCGACCTCGCCGCCTGCCGCGACGCGCTCGCGATCGATCGCGACGAGACACTGACCGCATCGCGCTGGAAGAAACTGCTTGTCCACGCTCAGGAGGCGGGGCAGGAGGCGCACGCTCGCCATGCCGCGTCGCTGAAACGCGCCCTGCTCAGGAGGTTTCCCGGCGAGCTCAGTATGTTCGAGGCGACGATCGTCGCGAGCGTGCTTGAGAAGACCGACGGGCTCGGACCGGGCGGATGGCTGTACGCCGCCTCCGGCGACGGCGAGCTGCTGTTCGACCTGCTGCTGTATGCCGCGCGGCGCAGTCTCGAGAGCCGGGGTTTCGACGCGGTCGATTCCCCGGAACGGCTCGGCCGGATCCTGCTCCGCGACCGCCTGCAGGCGTCCGAGATACGGATGCGCATCCTTCGCGGCCGAAAAACGCTCGAGCGACAGCAGCAACAGCCCTGACCGGATCCGACCCGCCCGCGGGCGCCGGTTTGTCCCGCTCGCCAACCGTGAGCGACCCTGATGACGGACGGCAGAAGAGCGACTCGTCTCGAACTCCGTGAGCTGGTCCTGGCCGTTCCCGAGGGCGCAGGCCGCCGCACGCTCGCGCGCGACCTCTCGCTCCGGCTCCCCGCGGGACGGATCGTCGCGCTCAACGGCCCGTCCGGGAGCGGGAAATCGACCCTGCTCCGGTGCTGCATCCGCCTCCACCGTCCTGATCACGGTCAGGTTCTGTTCGACGGCGCGCCTGTCGAACGCATCCCGCCGCCGGAACTGCGCCGCCGGATCGCCTACATCCGCCAGAGTCCGGCGTTTCCCCCGACGACTGTCGTGGACGCGCTGAAAGAGCCGTTTCGCTTCCGTGCGCGATTGCGCGACACGCCACCCGCTGATGAACTCGCCGGCCGCCTGCGCTCGCTCGGCCTGCCCGAGACGATGCTGGCGGCCCGCGCGCCCGCGCTCTCCGGCGGAGAGGCGCAGCGTGTCGCACTCGCGAGGGCGATGCTCCCGGAACCGGAGGTTCTGCTGCTCGACGAGCCGACGGCAAGCCTTGATCCGGAGCATGAACTTGGCATCGTCTCTTTTGTCAGAGACTGGGTATCGCGGGATGGCCACTCGGCGCTGTGGGTGACTCATGACCGCTCGCTGCTGCGCGCGCTCGCAGTGGAAACTCACGAGCTGACCCCGGACGGGCTGAAACCGACGGGGCCGGGGCGATGAGCGAGACGATGCCGTACCGGCTCGACCTCGTGCACGTTGCGCTCGCCGCCGGGTTCGTTGTGCTCGCCGGTGCGCTCAGCGTCGGCTTCCGGCTCGGTCTCGCGAAGAAGCTGGCCGTCGCAGCGGTGCGGACCGCGGCGCAGCTCGCGCTCGCCGGGTTCGCGCTGTCGGCCGTGTTCGGCTTGAAGAGCCTGCCGCTCGTGCTGCTGCTCGGGCTGGCGATGGTGCTGCTCGCGGGACGGGAAGCGCTGCGCCGGCAGTCGGTGAAAGTCGCCGGCACCTCGTTCGATGTCTTCCTCTCGATGACGGTGAGTGCGTTCGCGGTCAGCCTGATCGTGACCGGCGTGATCGTGGGCGCGGCGCCGGTGTGGACTCCGCCCGTGTTCATCCCGATCCTCGGGATGATCCTCGGCAATTCGCTGAACGGAATCTCGCTCGCGCTCGATCGCTTTCTCACCGGCTGCGTCGAACAGCGGGCGCTGATCGAAACGCGTCTCTGCCTCGGCGCGACCGCGAACGAGGCGGTGCAGCCGCTCGTCCGGGACGCCGTGCGCACGGGCATGATCCCGATCATCAACGCGATGGCGATTGTCGGGATCGTCAGTCTGCCCGGGATCATGACCGGTCAACTGCTCGCGGGCGCCGACCCCCGGGACGCGGTGATGTACCAGGTGGTGGTGATGTACATGCTCGCGGCGAGCACCTCATTCGCCGCGGCCGCGGCGGTGCTGCTCGTGCGCCGGCGCGTGTTCACGCCTGAGATGTCCCTGCGCGACGACCTCGTCCGGTCGGATTAGTACCGGCCGGCGCGGGGGGCTCAGTGGATCACGACCGAGGGCACACGCGGCGGCGGCCAGACACCGTGCGGGATCTCGTTGTCACCGCCGGCCTGCTTCTCGAACGTGAACGACCGCTGGATCACCGGGTTGACGGGAAACGTGCCGATGTTGAACGTGAACGAGTACTGCCCCGACGGCGCCCAGCCGGGCACCGGGAACATCGCGTTGTTGATGATCACTTCCATCTGCTCGTTGAACACCGCCCCCTCGATCAGCATCAGCGGCTCGACCACTCCCCCGCCGGGCGCGGTCACAAACGTCCACAGATCGACCTCGAACAACTGGTTGTAGGGGTTCGTGATCACGATGTCCCATGCGACGTCTCCGCCTTCCGGCGGCACGATCAGCGTGTCTTCGTGCGGCATCAGCGTGACCTGCGCCGCGACCGGCCCGGCCGCGAGCGCGATCACGACCGCGCCGGCCAGCACACAGAGAATCCAGCGCATCCGTTCCTCCTCCGGGGCACTCGGCCCCGTGCCTGCGATCCATACGACCCGTCGCCGGCCGGCGAACCACGGCCGGCGCTCACTGCAAACATGCGCAGTCGGATCGGTGCCGGCAAGTGGCCGTTTCCGGTCGCGTAGCGCCGGTCGAATCGTCGCCTCCCGCGCAGCGAACAGCTCGCTCACGGTTCGCATGCACTCGCCGTGGAACTCGAGCGGGCTCCCGGAGCCCGCGCCCGGCTCCAGCCCGCGCGGGCGGAAGAACCTCAACATCTGGAGGTCAGTCGCGGCCGCCGACTGGGACTCAAGGCCCGAACACCGGTCGTTGAGATTTGATCACGGCCAGGTAAGTGTGTTCTCGATCAGCTCGCGCGCGGCGTCGTTCGAGGTGAGCTGGGTGAACGAATGAGGACCACCGTGGGTCTCGTGGTAAGTGAAGTCGTCCGTGGTCACGTTTTCCTGCCGCATCCGGCGCGCCAGCCAACGGCTCTCGCCGACCCAGACGACCGTATCGTGCGACCCGTGATGGACCTGCATCGCGTACGGGAACGGTGTTGAATAGTCCCACCACTCGGCGATCGAGCTGTACGTGTAGAACTTGCGCGTGGTTTCTCTCGGGTGATTGCCGGGGTCGAGAATGTGGTTCTCCAGTGGGATCGCCTGCCGCCTGCGCAGTGTCGGGAACGTGGTGTAGATACGTCTGCCCTGCTCATCCTGCCCGTCGTAGTACCCGTCCGGATAGGTTGAATTGAGGATCCCGTACTTACTCCGCAGGTAGCGGCGGTATTCGCGGACGGCGTAGTCCTGGTACCAGTCGGTGCCGCCGTAGCAGATGATCGCCAGCGCCGTCTTCATCTCGTCCTGGTTGGGATCGCCGAAACTGGCCGAATAGGCCGCGTGGTACGCGACACGCGCGCCCTTGCTCGACCCGAAGAACGCAACCTCGCGCGACGTGGTGAATGCAGTCGCGATGTCCAGCATCTGCAGCACCGCCGCGATGTTCGCCTCGTCCTCGGATACGCCGGAAGCGCTGATGTTGTCGGATCGGTATATTGTCCCAACTTCCCCTTCATCAATAATCAATCGTCCAGGGCACGCTTGGTATCCGTCATGATAATCTGCCTGCAACAACTGTAGCAATTCCAAGTCCCTTTCAGTACTAAACAGCAATGGAAGCATAACAAGCGCATGTTCGGCAACGAGACCAGAATTAACCCAAGCCATCCAGTTGTTGAACCACTCAAGCGTTAGGGAAAGGATGTTTCCGTGACAGACCACTATGACCGGATTCGCGCCTGGATTCTGCGGATCGAATCCGACCGGCATCTTGGCGAGTACGTAGTGCGTGTAGTCCGTTCCGTTCAGAGCCACTTCATGACTGAGCACACGCATGTCGTACGAGGTGTTCTCATCGGGACAATACGCCCCGGTGTTCACAACCGACCAGCTTCCACTCTGCCCGCCGTACGTGGTGTAGAGACCCTCCAGCTCGTCGCGGATCTCCTGCTTGTCGTCGCTCGCCGGCAGCGAGTTGAGCACGTCGTCGCGCAGCTGGTCGTCGTCCGGATGCATCAACGTCGAGAGCATGTCCGGCTCCTGCACCCGGCCGTAACCGGCGCCACCGCCGTACATGCCCCAACGGCCGTAGGGAAACTGGGGAAATGGTAGGAACATGCGAAAAAGATCAGTGAAAGGGTAGATTTTTATGACGGTCGTTACGTGAGCTTCCCATACGCGAGCCGCAAGGACACGCTGATGGTCACGTCCAATATGTCTGCGCCGTCTGGGAACCTGCTTTCAACGAGAAACGATATTCCATCGAAATTCCCGCCCTCGCGGCCAAGGGGTATCGCGAACGGATAGTCCGGTCGCACAGGGTATAAGTAGTAGTTCCGGAAGTTCGTGTTGCCAATTACCAGCCTGTCTGTCGTTAGTTCCTTGAACACGGCAAAGTCGGGTAAGACTCCGGCGTTCTTCATGTCATCGTCGTTGTTAACGCCGATGAAATCCCGTCCTTCATTGTTGTATTCGTTGAGATCGACGAATGTGGCAAGCCATCTGCCGAGTTCCCGATAATGGCCATTTGGGACCGGTTGAGAATCGACATGTGGGCGAACGTAGACACTGATTTGGCCGTTCGTGTATGCCGCTGATTTCTTCAGCTTGATCAACCCGGACATCGTGCCGCTGCAATTCGACACGTCGTACAGCAGTACCTGTTGCACGACGCGAGTATCGGAATCGTCGGGGTCATGCACAAGGTCAAAAGGCATGCTGACGGGATCGCGGTCCAGATTGGTAGGATCAGGCCACGTCGGTATGTACGCCATCGTTCATCCTCCCCGGTTTCGACAATGGGAGTATACCCCCCCCCCCGCGAGCAGAAGCAAGACATGACCTCTCGGAGACAGGCGAGCGGTCACTTCGTGTATTCGGCGAGTGGGCCTGCTAAATTGAGACCGCTGTCAATGAAGGAGGATGCGACGATGACACGCACGCTCGCTGTAGTTTCCCTCATTGTTGCCTGCTCGTTGGCGGTGGCGCAGGCTCCCGATTTGGATTGGAACTTCTCGCCGCAAGGGCCTTGGGGGTCCGAAACTATACGCAGCCTTGTTTCAGACGGTTCTGGATTGATCATAGCGTTTGGCTGGGCAGTGAATCAGGCTTATGCCAGCTGGGTCTCTACTGTGTCAGCTGATGGTGAGTTTCAGGACTTGGTTGGATTCCCTATTGTGCTAGGTAGCGAAATGCAACAATCGCCTGACACTGGTTATGTATTCAGCGGAGAACATATCTATCAACTTGACGCAAGCTGGCAGATTGAATGGGAACTGTCGCCTGGAGGTGAAGATTCCGGGAATGTCAGTACGGTCTTTGTTTTCCGTGATGGCTATTATGTGTCAGGTTCGATTGCCGGCGGCGCTGAGTACTTCGGCCGAATCAGCTCCAATGGAGAGTTGCTGTGGTCGCGTGTGTTTGGTGAACCTGACTGGGATCTCGTGCAGTCGGCGGCCCCTATCCCTGGCGACCGCGGAGTGTTTGTCGCCGGGGTGAGTGAAACTCTCTCCGACGACGGCGAGACAACGGCGCTCTTTGTCGCCCGGCTGGATCCAGATGGCGCGATCGTCTGGCTCAGGACGTATCCACAGCTTCCCGCGTGGATCATGGAGCTGATTCTACGCGATGACGGCCGACTGCTCGCTTGTGGTTCTGCCACCGGGAGCGGAGGCTACGGCTGGAGTTACGCTCTGCTCAGCCACCACGGCGAGGTGCTGAGAGTGCAGCGCGGAATGGACGTCCGCGACGCGGTCTTGTTGGCCGACGGTGGAGTGATTGCTTCAGGAGCAGGCGGTGGGCTGCTTGTCCGGCGGGACGCCAGGCTGAATCCGTTGTGGAGCAACATGTACTACCACAATGCGAATGAGACGACTGCGCTGCTTGCGCGCGAGGACGGGAGCTTTGTGTTCGGTTGCAATCAGGGACAGTACGGTCTCGGCCGGTTCCACATCATCGCGACGGAGCCGGAGCTGCCACCGCTGGAAATCGACGTCACCCCCGCGGCCGGCGGGGATACGGTGGACGTGCAGGCCGGCGAGCAGTTCTCATGGTCGTGGACGCTGACAAATAATATGGACGAACCGCAGGCGCCGGACGTGTGGGCGATCGCGATGACATACGACTACTTCCTCGGCGAACCGTTCGCGCTCTGGGAGGACCAGTTGATCCAGCCCGGCGAGACGGTCGCCGGCGAGGCGACGACAACCGTGCCGCCGAACACCCCGTCCGGCGAGTACCGCTTTTTCATCCGCACCGGCTACCTGCCGACCTACCGTTTCCACGACTGGTTCACGCTGAATGTGAACGGCGGCGGCCCCGTGCGTGAAGCGACCGCCGGCGAGTTGATCTGGCCGACGCGGACAGAGCCGGTATCAGGGTGGCCCGGGGCTCGCCCCGGGTTTCACACACGGTTGGATCAACCGCGCGGGCGAGCCCGCACGGGCGGTACTCCACCTTTGCCCTTGACTTCAGTCAAGGATAATCTCAGGATACATCAACAGAACTGGTGGCCCGGGTCTTCAGACTCGGGTGTCACCGGCGTCAGTGTCGCGCCGAACCCGTTCAACGCGGCGACCACGGTCACTGTCGCGCTCCCGCGGGGGGCGGCGTCGCTGCGTGTCGTCGTCTACGACGTCACCGGCCGCGAAGTCGCGACCCTGCACGACGGCCCGGTCGCAGGCGGGGCGGGATCGTCCCGAACTCACCGCTTCACCTTCGACGGTTCAACATTGGCGAGCGGGCTCTACTTCCTGCGCGCGACCGTCCCCGGTCAGCTCGAGGAGACGCGGAAGATGATGCTCGTGAGATAGGCCGGCGTCCCACCCACACATGCCCGCGGGGACGGGCTGCAGGCCGTCACCGCGGCTGATCCATCCTTGACTGAAGTCAAGGGCAAGGGGGTGAGCGGCTCAGCGACCGACCGGTGAATGAACCCTGCGACATCGCCGCGCTCTGTCACAGCGGCACGTGCTGACATGAAACCCGAGGCTGAAGCCCCGGGCCACCCGCGCGTGTCATCCTGAACCCCCGTGCGTCAGTTTGCGCGGGGGTGAAGGATCTCGAGAACAGACGGTCTGGTTTGTCGATCACCGTTCTCTGTCGAGATCCTTCACTGCGCGCGGCAAACGGACGCCGCGCTTGTTCAGGATGACACATGGGAGCGCGCGGCAAACGGACGCTGCGCTTGTTCAGGATGACACATGGGAGCGAGCGGCAAACAGACGCCGCGCTTGTTCAGGATGACACATGCTCCGCCGGCGGCGTCCAGAACGTGACCGCGCGCGCGACTTCGCGTTCGTCGGAAACCCGGGTGATCTCGTGCTGGAACCGGTTTTCGGAGCGCTCGGGACGGGCCCACACGGCCTCGAGTTCATCGCCGGCGAAACACTCCGCGCGGAACAGGATGTCCACCGCGAGCAGGCTGCGTCGCGCCCGCTCGTGATCGGGCACCGCGGCGAGTGCCCACGCGATGTAGCGGACGTTGTTCACGTGACCGTTGACATCGAGGTCGCGCTCGCCGACACGCACGCGCGCGCGTTGATGCACCGCCCGCATCCGCCGGATCGTGAGCGTCGCGAACTCGAGCCGCTTCGGCAGAAACTCGTCCGGCAGATGCCCGTCGAGCACGCGCTCCATCGAGGCAAGCTCGCGCGTGTCGCAGTCGAGCAGAGTCCACGCGCTCGTCGCGGAGGCGATGTGACGGGCGCGCTCGTCGCGGAAGCTGAAGTCGCGGTAGGCGAAGTGACGGTCGAACCCGGTCGGCCACGTGCGCACGCGCCACAGTGAGCCGCTCGCGCCCGGGGCGAGGCGGACGTACAGCCGGGTCAGCACCCACATCAACCGACGCGCGTCCATGTCGGCGTAGCCGAGCCCGAGCCGGTCCGCGTGATGCCACGCGGCGTACTGCATCCGGTCCACCATCTCGAGGATGCGCGCGGGCCGGTCCTCCGCCGGCGACTCGAACGCGGCCCCCTCGACGAGTTCGGCAGGCAGCGGGCTGTGCGTGGAATTGTCTGAACTCATCGCTCGCGGCGTGCTTTCTCAGTCCCTCCGGTACTTGTCCGGGTCGAACCGGTGCATGTAGTGCTCCGGGTGAGCGAGCGGCTCGAACCCGAACCGGACGTACAGAGAATGTGCATCCTCGGTGGCGAGAATCCAGCGCCTCACCGGCGTGAGATCGGGATGCGCGAGCACGGTTTCCGTCAGCCACAAACCGAGCCCGCGCCCGCGGTACGGCTCGAGCACGAACACGTCCATCAGGTACGCGATCGCGCTGAAGTCGGTGAGCACGCGTGCGAATCCGATCTGCTCACCGCTGCGTTCCCCGTTCACATACAGCCCGAAACAGAGCGAGTGCTCGATCACAGTCTCGATGCGGGCGCGCCCGCTCACCCCGGCACTCGGTACGGGGTGAACTCGAACCCGTGCTCGCGCGCGTGAGCCTGCACGAGCCGTTCGACATCGGCCCAGTTCTTCGCGCGCGGGCCGCGCAGGTCGAGGTTCGTCGAGTTCTCGAACACGATCACGTGCTTCCCGAGCCGGCGCAGGTTGTGGATGTTGTGCGGCGCGTCCTCAACGTACACATGCGCCCCGACCTCCGCCTTGTCTATCATGAAGCAGATGTCCCAGTACGGGATGCCGTAGCGGTCGAGCCAGTCGATCGTCTGGTTGATCGTGATCGCGTGGATGTGCTTGATGAACAGGCGGTGTGTGATGATACGGATGCGGATGTCGGCGCGCGAGAGCCTGCGCAGCGCCGCCGGCGCGCCGGGCATCGGCTCGATAATCGAGAACAGGTCGTGGTGGACGACCGCGAACCGGTGCATCCGCTGGTAATCGTCCGGGTCGAGCCCCCACTCCTCGAACCCGAAGCTGACTTCGGGGGTGAGCGTCTCCTCGTCCACGCCGAGCCACTCGGCGGCGACGCGGCGGATCTTCTCGTAGAACTGCGCGCACACACCGTCGAGATCCACGCCAAGTACGAGCTCGTTTTCCCGGCTCATCACAGCACTCCCTGCGTCACACCGGGGACAAAAGTAACACGATCAGCCGGCGTACGTCCACACTGGCCCGCAGCCGGCTGCATCGTGCCCCTGTGACAGCCACGCCGCAGCGCAGCGAAGGCTGGATGTCGCAGGGACAGTCAACAGTGGGCGAACCACCCGTGGATCAGCCGCGGTGACGGCCTGCGGCGCGTCCCCGCGGGCATGAGGGGGACACGCGAGTTTCCGGTTCCGCGCTTGGCGAGCAAGCGCGGGCACAAGGAAGAAACCGCATCCCGCAGCCCGCCCCGCAGCCCGTAGCCCGCAGTCCCCAGCCCGCGGGCGGAGGGTCAGTTGATTCCGCCGCCTTCGAAGTCGTCGCCGAAGTCCATCCCACCCCGTCCGCGGCGGCGTTTGTCGCGCTCGTCCTGGTTGAACCGCCACGTGAGCTGGATCGTGAACGTGCGCCCGCGCCACTGGAAATCGGAGCGCGAGTAGAAGGAATCGGCCCAGGTTTCGGTTTCCCAGCGCCGGGTGTCGAGCGCGTCGCGCAGGTTCGCGCTGATTGTGAACGTGTCGCTCATGAAACTGCGGCTGAGGCCGAGGTCGAGCGAGACGACCGGCCGCCGTTTCCCTTGCAGCGTTTCGCGCGCGCCGCGGTAGAAGAGTCGCACCTGGAGCTGGGTCGCCTTGTTGAACATCACGCGCGTGCTCGCACGCGTGAACCACGTGAAGTCATCCGTCTCGTAGTTCTCGCCGCCGAACGAGCCGTCCATCATCACGCGGAAGATGTTCAGGCTGCCCTGCACGTTGAGCCAGCGGGCGAACTGCTGGATGACGACGAACTCGAACCCGTACGCATCTTCGGTGCCGATGTTGTAGGGTTGGGAGACGGTCACGGAATCGTTCGCGGTCTCGTACCACTCGATCTCGCCGGTCGTGTGCCGGTAGTACACGCTGCTGCTGAGCGAGCCGTGGTCGCGGTGGAACACATGCCCGAGCTCGTAGCTGTCGGTGTATTCGGGGTCGAGGTTCGGGTTGCCGCGGCGGATGTTGCGCGAGTCGGCGTAGTTCCAGAACGGGACGAGGTACCAGTGGTGCGGCCGACGCAGCCGGCGCGTGTAGCTCGCCTGCAGCGTGTTCACCGGGTTGAAGTCGTAGTTCAGGTGCAGGGAAGGGAACAGGTCGAAGTATTCGCGCGCGTATGTTCCGGACGAGTCTGCGAGCTCGGTGCTTACATCGGAGTATTCGCCGCGCAGGCCGGCCTGGTAGGAGAAGTGGTCGCCGAGCCGGTTCGCGAACGAGAGGTACGCCGCGTGCACGTTCTCGCGGTAGATGAGGTGGTTGCTCACGTCGAGCTGCGCGCCGGAGGGTTGCTCGAACACGCCGTACTCGTGGTCCATCACCTTCAGTTCGCTGCGCGCGCCGAGCTCGAACTTGTGTTCCTTCGACCACGGGTGCACGTAATCGGCCTTGACCAGGTGGCGGGTCTCGCCCTCGTGGTTGGACACGTGCTGGACGAGATTGTCTCCGCCGCCGGCGAGCCGGGTTTCCGTCACGTTCGAGAGTTCGTGCTCGGAGCCGGTCTCGAACTGGTAGTCGGCTGTGAACTCGTGCGCGCCGTTGCCGTTGCCGTCCACCGGGTCGCCGAACGTGTGCCGGTAGCCGAAATCGAGCCCGTTCCAGCGTTCGGTTTCGTCCTCCGGGTTGTTGCGTTCGATGTGGGAGCCGAGCCCGCCGGAATCCGTGTAGTAGAGGTATTCGATGCGGCCGTCGGTCGTGCTCTCGCTGTACTCGTTGAACACGGACAGCGTCCACGTGTCGCTGTCGGAGGCGAGGTATTCGACGCCGACGCGGATGTCGTTGTTGCCGCCGCCGCGGTCGAAGCGCCGGCTCTGGTCGAGGCTGGCGTACGGGCGGCCGGCGCCGTAGTACTCCTGGTACGTGTCCCCGCCGCCGTCGTGGCTGCGGTAGTTGAGGCCCTCATTGGCGAAGAGGTTGAACCGGCCGACGCGGTAGTTGAGATTGACCCCGACTCCGCCGCGCAGCGGGGCGCCGGTTGACACGCTGACAGACCCGTTCAGGCCTTCCTCGCGCTCGCGCTTGAGCACGATGTTGATGATGCCGGCGTTGCCCTCCGCCTCGTACTTCGCGCCCGGGTTAGTCATCACCTCGATCCGGTCCACGAGTTCCGCGGGGAGCTGGCGGAGCGCCTCCGCGGAATTGAGCCCGACCCGGCTCGAAGGTTTCCCGTCGATGAGGATGCGCACGTTTTCGTTGCCGCGCAGGGAGACGTTGCCCTCGACATCGACGACCACGGACGGGATCTCCTCGAGCGCGTCGGAGACCGACCCGCCGGCGTCCGCGATGTTGTCGCTGACCCGGTACACCTTGCGGTCTGGGGCGAGCTGCACGTCCGTTCCCCGCACCGAGTAGTTCACTTGCTCGAGCTGGAGCGAAGTTGGTGTGAGCGCGATCCGACCCGCCTGCGCGCGCGGCTGCGCGTCGCTCACCTCGATCCCGCGCACCGTCGCCGGCGTGTACCCGAGCACGCGCACGCGCAGATCATACTCGCCGGAATCGCTCACCGGGATGATGAACCGGCCGTCGATGTCGGTCGCGGCGCCGCGCAGCGCGGTGTCGTCATCCGCGGCGGCGGTGTCGCTGAGCACGCCCGCGCGGAACAGGAGCACGTTCGCCGCCGGGAGCGGATCGCCGCTCTCGCCGTCCACGACGACGCCTTCGATCCGGCGGCCGGACGGTTCATCCCGCCGCGGCTGCGCGAACACTGCCGGAATGATGAGGAATGCGAGCGCCGAAACGATCATCGCGCGCAAACATCCGATGCGAGGCATGCAGGCGTTCTCCGTGATTGAAACTCAGCCCCCGGGCGGTGGAACCGGTGTCACCGGCGACCGCGGGGGAAAGTTCCCGGGAACCGCGCGCTCCGCCTTCACCCGCAAGCTGGGACCGCAGGGGTTCGCTGAACCCGGGGCAGGGGCGGTAGCCCGGGTTCGCCGAACCCGGGGCTCGAGAAATA
>JAANWZ010000115.1 GCA_018263585.1 Calditrichota bacterium
TCCGATGCTGTACCGGATGCGACCGTGAGCGTTCCGGTGGCCCGGGGTTTCAAGCTCGGGTCTCATCCACCTGCTCGTGCCCGCGCTTGCACCCTTCTCTCGTGCCCGCGCTTGCTTGTCAAGCGCGGCGGACTCCGGGGACGCTTGCCAGCAAGCGTCCCCTTCCCGTCCGATCAATCGCGGTGACGGCTGCGCCGTCCCCGCGGGCATACTCCACGGCCAGCGATCCGGACGCCGACATCGGGCCACCCGCCGCCGCTCAGAAGCCACCCGGCCCGTAGTCTTTCGGTCGGCGGCGGCGATCCTGCGGGAGCGTGCCGCGCTCGTGCCGGTCCATTTCCTTCGCGTAGATGTCTTTGAACAGCGCGTCCCACGCTCCGAGCTGGTCGCCCGCGAGCATCCCTCTCATCCGGTTGTCGAGCTTGCGCAGGCGTGATTTGTCCGCCTCGCGCCATTCCGCGGGCCGGCCGGTGTACTGCTGCCGGATCCGGTGTTTCATCTCGGCGTTGTTGTTCACGATCCCCCGCACCTGAAGGCGCTGCTCATCGGTCAAACCGACTTCCTGGTCGATCAGCTCGACCATCGCGTTCACCTCGTGCATCGGCGGGACGGGGATCGTGGTCTTCCGGCCCGAGCCACAGCCGGCGATCACGATCATCGCGGCGACGCCGAGCGCGGGGGCGATGAGTGCGGACTGTGCGAGCTTCATGGGAGCGTTCCCGGCATGTTTGCGGTTGCGGGAAACTAACTCGCGGACCGGCGATCCCGCAAAACGCGCCGGGCCGGAGCGGGGGCGTACGGTTCACGGTTCGGCGCGGTCCGGGTCAAGCTCACGTTCGGCGAGCGCGCGTTCGGGGTCAGCGAGGATCCGTTCGACGGCGGCTCGTGCACGACGCACGCGCGGCGTGTCCGGAATCCGGGCGAACAGGCGGTCGCTGTCGCCGCGGTCACGCATTCTTCGCAGGCTGTGAGCGAAGTTGAAGTCGAACACCCAGCTCAGCATCAGCAGCCGCATGTCGTTGCGCGAGTTCATCGTCTCGAGCCGGGCCATCCGACCCCGGTCGAACGTGTCGAGAATGCCCTCGCTGACGGTGTCCAGCTCGGCGAGCCCGAGATACGCCTTCCGGCGGCGGTCCTCATCATCGCTCGCGTCCTCGAGGATGAACACGTGCAGGATGTCGAGCTTGTCCGCGTCACGAATCAGTTTCGCGAAGTGACGGTCGCGACCGCGGTACGTGTCCGGGATCGCGAGTTTGTTATGGACATGTACGGCGCGTTCGATCAACGTGCGCCCGGGTTCGAGCAGCTCGGCGAGCACGCCGGTGCGCCGGATCTCCTTCACGCCGAGGCCGGCGTGATCCTCCGAATCGGGGTCGCGAAGCGTGTCGTAGATGCGAAGCTGTTCGAACCGGCCGAGGTCGTGCAGGAGGGCGATCGCGCGGGCGAGACGACGGTCCTCGTCCGGCAGCGCGAGCGCCTCGACCAGCCGCTCCATCTCCGCGACGACGCGCAGCGTGTGGTCGTACTTGAGCCGGTGCGTCTTCGCGTGCGACGGATTCCCGGAGTGCAGGTACGGGTCAGTGTAGCGGTCAAACCAGGCGAACAGGTGTTCGAGAAACGTGTGCGTGATCATCAGTCGATAGTTCCGGTGATCGATTGCAGGCCGGCGGACAAGGTAGGGCAAACGGGACGGCGGATCGCGGCTGTTCGCGGCGTCGTTCGCGTCGGTCGAGAATGTGCGGGCGTGCGGGACATCGATCCGGTGCGCGCCGACCCCGGGCGGGTTGCCCTCAATCACGCGCGCGCCCTATTTTCCGCGCGACGGCAACCGAGGGGGAGGGATGACGATGAAGAAACCGATCTGGTTTGCACTGCTTGCGGCGCTGCTTGCGGCCGGGCTGCTCGCCGGCTGCTCCGCCGGGAAGAAGATGCAGCGCACGGAAGAGGGATACGCGCCTTCGCACGTCGCGGTCGAGGAGATTGTCGCGTACACGCAGGGCGTCGCGCAGGTGAGCACCGCCGACATGCGGAAGATGATCATCGACTACCTCGAGATGGCGTTCCGCGAGCAGGGCGTGAGTTTCGTGAGTCAGAAGGAGATGCCGACGACCCCGGTCGCGCCGGAGAACATCGTGAAGCTGAACGCGACGGTCACCTTCCAGCAGGGTGCGAGTGACATCACGGAGAGCACCGACGCGCGCATTTCGTACAATCTCGTGCGCGCGAGCGACGGCTTCCTCTGGCGGGAAGGGAGCGCGAGGACGACCGACTGGTCGGTGTCGCAGGGGGCGACAGTCGATGTGCGGGCGGCCGTCGAATTCGCCGCGAAGGCGACCGCGCAGAACATCGGGGAAATGATGGAGTGACAACCGGCCGGCCGCCCGCGGCCGGTCCGGCGCACGACAACGGGACACTGATGGAACGCACGCTCTGCATCATCAAGCCGGACGGCCTCGACAGCGGGGTGGTCGGCAAAATCATCACCCGAATCGAGGAAGAGGGGTTCACGATCCTCGCAATGAAACGCGCGCGGATGAGCCGGGCCGTCGCCGAGCATTTCTACGCCGTGCACAAGGGAAGGCCGTTCTTCGACGATCTCACCGCGTACATGTCGAGCGCTCCCGTGGTGCTGATCGCGCTCGAACGCGAAAACGCGATCGCCCACTGGCGGAAGCTGATCGGCGCGACCGATCCCGCGGAGGCAGACGAGGGCACGATCCGCGACCTCTACGGTCGCAGCAGGGGCGTGAACACGGTGCACGGCTCCGACAGCCCGGAGAACGGCCGGATCGAAGTGAGCGAATTCTTCTCCGAAGCGGAGTTGATTCAGCAGCGGTAGGACACGGGCGTGGCGGCGCAGTTCAAGATGACACATTGGCGGCGCCCGCAAACGGACGCGGGCGCGGTTCAGGATGACACTTTTCCGCCAGCCGCGCTTGATGAACATGCGCGGGCACGAGGGAACTGAGTGCCCTCAGCCCTCAGCCCGCTCCATCGTGAGTCGGGCGAGCTCGGCCGCGGCGAACAGTCCCTCGCGGGCGCGCGGGTCGGTGCGATCTTCGCCGACGGCGACGACGAGCCCGAGCGCCTGCGCGCGCCGCAGCCACGCGAGCACGTAGAGTGTCGCGCACTCCATCTCCGTCGCGAGCACCCCCGCATCGCGCAACCCCCGCCAGCGGTTCGCCGTTCCTTCCCGGTCGAGGCTGAAGTCCGGCTTCTCCGAGTAGAACGCGTCCTTCGCGTGGCCGATCCCGAAATGGAGCGGCCGGGTCGCGCGCGCCTGCACGTCCCGGAGCGCGAACAGCAACTCGTGGTGGGCGACGGCGGGGAAATCGGGCCGGATGTACTGCCGGCTTGTCCCTTCGTCGCGGACGACACCGGTCGGGACGACGATCTCGCCGATCCCGATCCCCGGTTGCAGCGCGCCGCAGGTGCCGACACGGATGAGCGTGCGCACCCCCGCTGCGATCAGCTCCTCGATCACGATCGCGATCGACGGGCCGCCGATCCCGCTGCCGGCGATGAACACGCCGCGCTCGTCCTCGGGCGCGAGCCGGCCGTGGTAAACCGTCAGCCCGCACCGGTCGGAGACGAACTCCGGCTGATGGAACACGCCGGCGAGCCGTTCGACGCGCCGCGGGTTGCCGGTGAGCAGCGCGAACCCGGCGCTGCGCCCGCCGAGCTCGAGGTGTTCGAGGGGGGGACCCGCCGCGGCCATCGTCATGTCCTGCGCTGCGCTCACAGCTCGTCGAGAATCGACTGGTCCACGCGCCGCGCCGGGTCGAACCCCGGCGGCATCCGGTACTCCGGCGCGCGCAGAAACACGCGGCGCGTGAGCTCCGCCGCCTTGAGCACCCCCTCCGCGGTGCGCGGGTTCTTCCGGTCCATCCCGCTCGCGACCAGCAGCGCGAGCGCCCGCACCCGTCGCAGCGAGGCGAGCACGTACAGCACCGAACTCTCCATCTCGGTGACGAGCACGCCCGCGTCGCGCAGCAGCCGCCAGTGCTTTTCGTTCGCCTCCCGGTCGAGCGCGAAATCCGGCTTTTGCGTGTAGAATGCGTCCTTCGCGTGCGTGATTCCAATGTGCACGGGCCAGTCGAACCCCGCGAGCTCGTCGCGCAGCGCGAACAGCAGTTCGTGGTCGGCGACGGCTGGGAAGTCCTCGCGCACGTACGCCTTCGATGTGCCCTCGTCACGGACAACCCCGCTCGCGGCCGTGATCTCGCCGACCCCGATCCGATCCTGCAGCGGACCGCACGTGCCGACACGGATGAAGCTGTGCACCCCGGAGACGGCGAGCTCCTCGAACACGATCGCGAGCGACGGGCTCCCCATCCCCGCGCCGACGATGAACACGCCGCGGTCGTCCTCGGGCGCGAGCTGCGCGCGCCACGTGTCGAGCCCGCGGCGGTCGCTCACGAACTCCGGTGAATCGAACACATTCGCGATCCGTTCGACCCGCTTCGGGTTGCCGGTGAGCACGGCGAACCCGGCCCTGTGCTGCTTGAGGTCGAGGTGTTCGAGCTGCATGCGATGGTCTCCGCTGGTGTGTCAGGTACGCGGGAAGATCGTGAAAACGTTGTCATGCCGCAAGTGACGGCGGTTGCGGTTATCGCAGCAGATGGGGCGGGCGGGAGGTGGTGCGACCACGCCGTGAAAGGACCGCGGGCCTGTCACAGCTCCCGTCGCGAAACGAGTGGAGGAAGTCTTGAAACCGCGTGCACGTACTTCCTTCGATTTTCGGGTTGCCACGAACGTCCGGGCTCTCTCTGGCTCCACTTAGACATAAAATCCGAAATACAAGAGATTGCCTCGTTGAGTTGCAGGAAGTATTTTGAGTTTGCGGACAAACCCCGACGAGGAGCAGTGTTTGGGATTTCATGCCCTGAGACAGGAGAAACACGGCGGAAAACGCTTACAACAACGGCGATTTCTTCTGGATCGAGAACAACGGCGCCGATCCGCGGTTCACCAGCGGTCATGTGATCGCCTCCGGGTACGCGCCGAACTCGATCCGCGGGCTGGGCACGGGCGATGTCGATTTCGACGGCGACGAGGACGTGCTCGTCGCGATTCGGAGCGAAGACAAGATCCTGTGGCTCGAGAACGGCGGCGACGGCAGCTCATGGACGGAGCATGTCGTGGACACCGGGCTCGACGAGGCGTACGACGTGATCCGCGTCGATCTCGACGAGGACGGCGATTTCGACCTCGTCGCGGGCGGGCACGCGTCGAGCGGAACCGTCGCATGGTACGAGAACGACGGGTCGGAGAGCTTCACGCGCCACGACATCGACACCGGCGCGGCCGTCGCGGGCGTGTATGACGTGAGCGCGGGCGACATCGACGGCGACGGGGACATCGACCTCGCCGCCGCCACCGAGGGCAGCGACGACATCATCTGGTAAGAGAACGACGGGGCGGAGAGCTTCACCCGTCACGACATCGACGCGGTGAGCGTCGCGATCAACGGCAGCCGGACGCTGTGGTTCCACGAAAACCGGCTCACCGACCCGATCGTGCTCGACCCGGACGAGCACATCTACTACGAGGGGTGGACGCTGATGAGTGTGCCGTACGACCTCGCGGGGTATCCGGCGACCGCGGAGGATGTGATCGGCGACGACGAGGCCCCGCGTGACATCGACGTCGGGATGGGGTTCTGGTTCGGCGTCGCGCATGCGGACACGAACGTGATCGACGTGACCGGAGACGTGGTCTCCGGCGACTTCTCGATGCCGATCGAGCAGGAGTGGAACATGCTCGGGTACCCGTTCCTCGAGGGCAGCGATATCGACGACTGGCTCATCCCTCACGAGGGCACCGACTACAGCATGGCAGACGCCGCCGACTCGATGTACGTCGTCCCGATCATCCACGTCGCCGCGCCCGAATTCGGCAACTGGGGCTACTGGTACCACTTCGGCGCGACCGATCACATTGAACCGTGGTACGGGTTCTGGTTCCTCGCGCTCGTCGAGGATCTCACGCTCACAATCCCGGAACCCGGCCCGGTACCGCCGGAAATCGACGAAGAGGAGCCGGCCCCGGTCACCTGGAACGACTGGACTGCGCGCGTGTTCGCGACGAACGAGGACCTGTTCGCCTCATCGCTGGAGTTCGGGGTCGCGCCGGACGCGGTGGACGAGTACGACATCGACCGTGACTGGCCGGAGCCGCTGCCGATGCCGGAGGACGCCGAGCAGAACCTGCGCGCCGTGTTCATCCGCACGAACTGGCTCGACGTCGCCTCCGAATACACCGCCGACATCCGCGCCCCGTTCGAGCCGGAGCAGACGAAGACCTGGAGCTTCCGTGTCTATGGCGACGGCACGATCACGATGACGTGGCCGGGAGTCGATGTGCTCCTCCCGGACGGCTACACGGCCCAGTTCGAGGACGTGTTCAGCTGCACCACGGTGGACATGCTGGCGGTCGATGAGTACACGTTCGAGCTGGCGGACGCGCACAGCTTCAACGTCCACATCACGGCCACCGGAAGCGGCGCGGGGGAACGTGACCCGGTCGCGCTCCCGCTCACACCGGTGACCGAGTCCGTGTACCCGAATCCGTTCAACCCGGCGGTGACAATCGCGTACAGCCTGCCATCCGTCGCGCACGTGACGGTGACCGTGTACGATGTGCTCGGCCGGGAGGTCGCGACGCTGATCAACGCGCGAAGGTCGGTGGGCCGCCACCAGACAGCGTGGAACGCCGCCGGCAACCCGGCGGGCGTCTATTTCATCCGGATGCAGGCGGAAGGCGTCACCGCAATGCGCAAGGCCGTGCTCCTGAAGTGATTCGGCGGGTGGCCCGGAGCGCCGGCACGAGAAACGGGCCGCCCCGCGGATCGGGACAGCCCGTAGATCACGTCATCCGCCGGTCCGCCGGCGGAATGCCGTCGCTATTTCATCAGGGTGAGCTTGCGGACGGCGTCAAGTTCGCCCGGCACGACCGCGTGGAGGAAGTAGATCCCGCTCGCGAGGCCGTTCGCATCGAACGTAAACGTGTGTTCGCCTGCGCCGAGACGCCCGTTCTGCAGCGTGGTGACCCGTTGTCCGGCCACATTGTACACGGCGAGCTCGAGCTCCGCCGCCTCCGGGAGCGCGACACGCAGCGTGGTTGACGGGTTGAACGGGTTCGGGTACGCCTCTCCGAGCTGGTAACGCTCCGGCAGCGCCGACACGGTCTCGGCCGTGCCGTCGGCCGCGGTCCAGTCGCCGCTCGCGGGCCACAGCGCCTTGTTCAGGTAGCCGCCGGCGCCGTCCGCCCCCGCTCCGACCTTCTCGAACGTGAAGTCGTCGTCGAGCAGCGGGTCGGGGTAGAATCCGACGTAGCCGGTGTAGGTGTAGGTGCCGCCCGGGGCGAGCGCGGGCACGATCTGCTGCATCCCGATCACGGTCACGTCCATGAACGGGGTGTGGGTGAACGGGATCGAGAACAGCGGGCCGAACGTCTGCCCGTTCGGCAGAATCACGTCCGTCCAGTAGCGCAGCCCGGGGATCGTGTACGGCAGCTCGCTGACGAGGCTGACGTCGTAAGTGACCGTGCCCCCTTCCGGCGGGATCACGGTGTTCGTGCCGGTGAGCGAGAAATCGACCGGGCCGGTGGAAATCTCCCAGTGCTCGAGCAGGCCCTCGATCAGGTACTCGCGTGTGTTCGGGTCGTCCGCGCCATCGACGAGGTTGCCGACTTCGAAGCTGAAGCAGGCGGTGTTGTAGTCTTCGCCGTTGTCGATCGTGCCGCAGCCGGCGCCGTCGGACGGGTTGAACAGGATGTCGATCGCCGAGCCGGTACCGTTGAACTCGTCGATGTAGTTGTTCTCGCCGGCGTACGTCATGTTCGCGCCTTCCATGTACGAGCCGTCCACGCCCTCCACGCTGGACAGATCGGCGCTGCCGTCCGCGATGTTGGTCAGCGGCAGCAGCGCGAGCAGGTTCTGCGGGCTGTTGAACCCGAAGATGTCGTTGCCCTCGATGTACAGGCTGCCGCCGCTGTTCAGGTAGTTGACCATCACCGTTTCTTCCGGATCGTCCGTGTAGATCGGGTAATAGTTGGGATATACGCCGAGGAACACGAACACGGCCATGTACTCGTTCCACTCGACCTCGTCGAACTGGGTGGTGTAGTAGGTTTCGAAACCGAAGTCGTTGAGGATCTCCTCGATCGCCGCGGCGGAGCCGGGGGTCTCATCGCCGTCCCAGATCAGGATGTCGCCCTCGGTCGTGTACCACTCCAGGTAGAAGTCGTGCGTGTTCGCGCCTTCCTCGAGCGTGAGCGTGCCTGACTCGTCGAAGTAGTTGTCGGCGACGACGAGGTACTCGTTCGTGCCGGAATACGCCTCGGGGATCTCGTAGAAGCCGCTCGCGTCGGTGACGTCCGAGCCGATGCCGATCGTGACAGTCGCGCCCTGAATCGGCTGGTTGTCGGCTTCGTCATAGACGTACCCGCTCACGCTCGCGTCGGGATCGGCCATGTAGAACTCGATCGCGAGTTCGTTGTACGGGTAGCCGTTGATGCTGCCGTTGTGCAACGCGGTGAGGCCAAACTCACCTCCGTCACTCTGGATCCCGATCGTGCCGCCGCCGATGTCCCAGCCGTTATCCACGTTCATGTACTGGAGTTTGACTGTACCGTCGGCGAACAGGATCATCTCCGCCGTCATCGTCGGCACATCAGGACCATCCGGGAATTCGTCCATCTCGAAGAACTCGATCACGAGCGCGTCCTGCCCGTCGAGCGTCATGTTCTCGTAGAGGATGTCGGCTCCGCTGCCGCCGTTCGCCGGGTCGAGGTCATCCCAGAACCAGCCGATCATCGCGTCGTAGGAGTCGGAGGGCATCTCATCGTTCCACAGCGAGACGTAATTGCTGAAGAACGAGATCACGCCGTTCGACTGCACCCAGAACTGATTCTCGCTCGTCCCGTAGAACGGGAAATCGAAGCCGATGTCGAACGGGCCGACGGTATCGTCGTCGCTGAGGTCGGCGATCACGCTCGTGCCGGTGCCGGTGATGTCGATCCACTCGTAGGTCGGACCGTCCGGTTCCTCGCTGTCCTTCCAGATGTAGCCTGCGCCGTCCGGGCCGCCCTGGTTGTCGATCTCGTTTCCGCTGCCGCCGTCGCCGTCGTAGTAGCCGGCGGCCTTCAACAGGTCGAGCTGAGTGCGGGTTGCGACCTCCATCTCTTTCGCCGCGACCGCCTCGTAATAGGCCTCCTTGTCGAACGCCTCCCGGGAATCAGGGACATTCGCAACGGCGAGTGCGCCGAGCGCGAACAGAAACATCGCGGCGAGGCAAACCAACAGTGCTCTCTGCATCATGTCGTTCCCCTTTGTGTCATATCGGATCCGCCTCGTGTGCAGGACTGTGACCGTGACCGAAAGACTTCATCGGGTGAATGTAGGTCTGCGAGCCGCCCGAGCACACTCCCGGACCTCCGCGGGGAAAAAGAGCTACTCCGGAGCAAGTGTGGAGCTGCGCAAGCCGGAGTCTATGTGCCCCTGCGACAGCCACTCCGAAGCGCAGCGCAGGCGGGATGTCGCAGGGATGTGAGAGCCGTGTATTCGCGGTCGGATCAGCCGCGGTTGCGAGTAACCGCGGGCACGAGACAGGGACGATCGCCGGCATGTGCCCCTGCGACAGCCACTCCGAAGCGCAGCGCAGGCGGGATGTCGCAGGGATGTGAGAGCCGTGTATTCGCGGTCGGATCAGCCGCGGTTGCGAGCAACCGCGGGCCTGACACCCGTGTGGCCCGCAGCCTGCCGCGAGCGTGATACCGCAGTGGGATTGACAGCGCGCCGGCGGCGGCCTGACATTGAGCGCGATCGGCCGAATCGACAGCGGAGCTAACATGGAAACGACCGTGCGCGGGCGTGTCTGGAAATACGGGGATGACGTGAACACGGACGTGATCTTCCCCGGCAAGTACACGTACACAATCTCCGATCCGGAGGAAATGGGGGAGCACGCGCTCGAGGATCTCGACCCGGAGTTCGCGGGCAATGTGCGGCCCGGGGACGTGATCATCGCCGGCAAGAACTTCGGCTGCGGCTCCAGCCGCGAACAGGCCGCGGTCTGCCTCAAGGTCAAGGGCGTGGGCGCGATCATCGCGCCCTCGTTCAGCCGGATCTACTTCCGGAACGGCGTGAACAACGGCATCCCGCTGATCACGTCGAAGGAAGCGCCGGAGCTGTTCGAGCACGGCGACGAGATCGAGATCGATTTCGAGCACGGTGTAATCAGGGGCGAGCGCGGGCAACTGCAGTTCCCGCCGTTCAACGAGTTCGTGTTCGGGATCATGGACGCCGGCGGGCTGATCCCGTACACACGGCGGCGGCTGATTCGCGAGGGGAAGCTGCGGGAGCGCGACGGTGGCGGAACCGGAGCGACGTGAACTGACCGAGATCGCGCTCACGCTCGGCCGCTGGGGGCGCGCGCCGCTGACCGTGCAGCAGCAGCGGCGGGTGCTTGACACGTACGTGTCGTGGGCGGATCAGGCCGGCGCCCGTGTGCGCGTCGAGCTGTACGCGCGCCCGCACGACCAGCTCGCACTGCTCGGCGAATGGGTGTCACGCTCCGACCGGGTGGCCGTGATCGTGCGCGAACAGGCGCGTTCGGATCGGTACCGCCGAATCGCCGCCGCCCTCGCCCCGGACTTCAGTCCGGGATCCGTGGACACGGTGATCGACGTCCCGGTTTCGCGTGAGCTGGCGGCGGTGACGTGGCAGGCGGGGGGCGTGGCGCGTGCGCCGGAATTCGCGGCCCGCGCGGCCCGTGACGCCGCACTTACCGGCCTGAGCCCCGAGATCGCGCTCGCCGACATCGCGCGCGCACACCGTGACGATGTGCTCGCGGTGATCGACGCGGTGACGGAGGAAGCCCGTGCCCGCGGAGTTTCCGCACGCTGGCGGCTCGTCGATGCGACCGGGTGTGCCGATCCGCTGCCCGGCGCGCGCCTGCCCCGGAGCCTGCCCGCGTGGTTGAGGCTGCTGGAAAGGGAACGGGGAATCGATTCGGAACGGGTGACCGTGCAGGCCGCGAACACGCTCGCGCTCGCGAACGCGAACACGGTCGCCGCGATCCGCGCCGGCGCCGCGCCCGCCGCGAGCCTGTTCGGAACCGGTCTCGGCGCGGGCTGGGCGGCGGCGGAAGTGATGCTCGCACACATGCACGGCGGTGGCGCCAACGTGAGACCGCTGTTGAACCTGCGCGACACGCTCGCCGCGGAGGCAGAGCTGGAACACGCGCACCGTTCGATCGGCGGCGCGAGCGCGTGGCAGTTCCCGGGCGGCGCCGCGCCGGAGTCACCACGGCCGGAGCTGCTGCGCGCGTGGTTTCCGCTCGACCCCCGCCGACTCACCGGCCGCGCCCCGGAGCCGGTGCTCACCGAACTGTCCGGGCACGCCGGTCTGCTCCACCTGCTCCACCGCGCGTTCCCGGAGCGCCATTTCGAAACCGATGACGCCCGCATCGTCGCGATCAGCGAGCGGTTCGAGTGCGAATTCGCGGCCGGCCGTCAGATCCCGGTCGCGTGGGCGGAGCTGCTCCCGCTCGTCCGCGACGCCGGGTTGCTCGAGGGTGCTTGACGCGGGCGGGTGGCCCGGGGCTTGCCACGGGTTGCATGCACTGGTCGAACAACCCCGCTTGCAGGCAAGCCCGGGCCTGTGGCGCCGGTCACCGCAGCTCGTAACCCGGCGACGGGGCGACCCGGTTCACCGCGAGCGAATCCACGTCTCCGTAATCGACGCGCGCGTCCGGCGCGAGCGCGATTGTGAACTCGCGCACCTCGCCGCGTCCGATCCGGGCCAGCGTGAACGGGGTGTGGCCGAGCGGACGGCCGTCACCGTCACGGAACACGAGATGGAAACGGGCGGAATCCACGGGCGCGCCGGCGCGGAGGACCATCTCGCCGGTCACCCGCGCGCTGTCATCGACGCCTTCGCTCAGCTCGAGGTTGCGCACGTAGAAGCCCGAGCCGACCTCGACCCATTCGCTGTTCGCGGGCTCGCCTCCGCCGGATGAAATCACCATGTACGCGGCGACCGCGACGATCAGGATGAACAGCACTCCAATGAACAACCGCATCACGCGCTCCCGGTTGGACTGTGCCGCCGGCCTGTTGTTGCGCACGGGCCGACAACGCCCTTTCAGTGCGAGGGAAGATAGTGATGAATCGGCGTGGGACACAGGCTGCACGCTCATGCCCGTGGGGACGCGCCGCAGGCCGTCACCGCGGCTGACCGACCGGTCGGTCAACCCTGCGACATCGCCGCGCGCTGTCACAGGCGTACGGTACAGGCCCGCGGCTTTGTCTCTCCGAACGGTGTAGAAGTATCGCCGGTGGCGGGTTTGCCTCGCCGGTCCTATATTCGAACCTTGTGAAGGAACGGACAACCTGCTGCAAACTGAAGCGAAGGAGGGGAGCATGAACATCGCGGTGCTGGTGAAACTGGTGCCCGACACCGCCGCCCAGATCCGGCTCATGTCGGACCACTCCGACATCGAGCGCCGGGATCTGAACTGGGTGCTCAGCCCGTACGACGAGTTCGCGGTCGAGGAGGCGCTGCAGCTCGCGGAGAAAAAGGGGGGCGAGGTGACCGCGGTCAGTTGCGGCGACGAGAGCATGGTGGAAGCGCTGCGCAAGGCGCTCGCGATGGGCGCGGCAAAGGCGCTCCACATCAAGCGGGAAGGCCCGCACAACCTGCTCGCGATCGCGCGCGCGATCGCCGACAATATCCACGAACGCAAATTCGAGCTCATCTTCGCCGGCTGCAAGGCGACCGACGACGAGAGCGCCGCGATCGGGCAGATGGTCGCGACGATGCTCGAAATACCGTGCGTCACCGAGGTGAACAAGCTCGAGGTCGGCGACGGGTCGCTCACCGCGGAACGCAACATCGAGGGCGGCAGCGAACTGCTCGAGGCGAGCCTGCCGTGTGTCGTCACCGCGCAGAAGGGCCTCAATGAACCCCGTTACCCGAAGCTGAAGGGGATCATGATGGCGAAGAAGAAGCCGGTCGAGACAGTGGAAGCGCCCGCCGGCGAAGCGCGGCTCGATTCGCTCGCGATCGCGTATCCCCCGGAGCGGCCGGAGGGGAGGATCGTCGGCGAGGGCGTGGAGGCGGTCCCCGAGTTGATCCGCGCGCTGCGTGAAGAAGCGAGAGTGATCGAATAAACGAGGGAGGTGAACGATGAGCGTGCTCGTGTACATGGAAGTGATCGGCGGCGAATTGAAGAAGGCCTCCCTCGAAGCGCTCGGGATCGGACGCGAACTCGCCGGCGAGCTCGGCGGCTCCGCGCACGCGGTCGCGGTCGCCGACGATCCCGGCGGCGTGCTCGATACGGTGAAAGCCCACGGCGCGGACACGATCTACACCGTCGAGGGATCCGATCACGCGAACTACATCCCGGAGGCGCATCTCGCCGCGGTCGTGGAAGCGGCGGACAGGTCCGGCGCGCAGGCGGTGCTGATTCCCGCGACCGCGCGCGGACGTGACCTCGCCCCCCGGGTCGCCGCGAAGCTGAACGTCGCGTTCATCCCGGAGGTGACCGGGCTCGAGCTCGAGGACGGGCAGATCAAGGCGGTGCGCCCGGAGTTCGCCGGCAAGGTGTATCGCACCGTGAAGACGACCGCGCTGCCGGTCGTGATCTCGACACGGCCGAACACGTTCGACGCGTCGCGAGCCGACGGCGCCGGCGCCCGCGAACAGCTCGAGATCTCCTTCGAACCGAAGGCGAAGGTCGTTGAGACACGCAAAGCCGGCGGCGAAAAGCTCGACGTCGCGGAGGCGGACATTATCGTGAGCGGCGGGCGCGGCCTCAAGGAGCCGGAGAACTTCAAGATCGTCGAGGAGCTCGCGGACACGCTCGGCGCGGCGGTCGGCGCGAGCCGCGCGGTCGTCGATGCCGGCTGGCGCCCGCACGCGGAACAGGTCGGCCAGACAGGGAAGACCGTTTCCCCCACCCTCTACATCGCGGTCGGCATCTCCGGAGCCGTGCAGCACCTCGCCGGGATGCGCACCGCGAAGACAATCGTCGCGATCAACAAGGACCCGGACGCGCCGATCTTCAAGGTCGCCGACTACGGCCTCGTCGGCGATGCGCTCGCGGTCGTGCCGAAGCTGACCGAAAAACTGAAGAAGTAGGTTGCGGGGGTCCGGGGTCTGTTTTTTGGGGGTGGCCCGGGGCTTCAGCCTCGGGTCTCATATCATTTCCGCGCTATGCCCCGTGCCTGCTTGCAGGCCGGGCTGGACAAGCG
>JAANWZ010000116.1 GCA_018263585.1 Calditrichota bacterium
GGCCGTGCGGGCTTGCCCGCGCGGTCGAGCCGCCGGTGAATGAACCCTGCGACATCGCTGCGCGCTGTCACAGGGGCACAAAGCACAGTCTGAAACCCGGGGCAAGCCCCGGGCCACCCGCCGCGCTTGACAAGCAAGCGCGGGCACGAGACAGGGGCGCGCCAGCCGCCGGCCGCCGGCCGCCAGCCGCCAGCCGATTCATTTCATAAGCACGATCTTGTTCGTGTGCGTGCGGCCGCCGGCGGTGAGTGCGAGCAGGTACACGCCGGACGCCTGCCCGGACGCGTCCCATGTGAGATCGTGCACGCCCGCGTTCATCCTCCCTTCCGCGAGCCTCGCCACCTCCTGACCGAGCAGGTTGTACACGGCCAGCTCGATCTCGCCCGCCGCCGGCAGCGACCAGGAAACCGTGATCCGCGCGTTGAACGGGTTCGGGTAGCCGGCGAGCTCGACCGTCTCCGGCAGCGCCGGCTGCGCGCCGGGGTGATCGACGGACGCCTGCACATCCATCCACTGGAGCAGATCGAGCACGACTTCGTCCGCGGTCTGCGAGTTGTCGAGACCGGAGACCGCTTCCAGGTTGAACGCGAGGTACACCGAGCTGAACGTCCCGGTCTCGTAGCCGACGCCGCCGATGTCCTCCGCCTGCACGTAGTGGTAGAACGGGACGCTTTCGATCGGAATGACCGAGGACGGCTCCACCGAGTTGTCCGCCCCGCCGGCGCCGAAGATCGTGAGGTCGGCGTCGGGGAACGGCCCGTCCTCAACGCCGAACAGGCGCACGTTGTAGGGTGACGGCTGTTCGTCGTTCCCGTGCTGCGAGCCGAAGTAGTCGGCGAGGAACGACGCGTCACCGATCGACTGCCCGATATTCTCGCCGGTGAGCAGCAGTTTGCCTCCGCTGTTCAGGTAATTCGCGATCGCGGCCCGTTTCTCCGACGACAACACATCGCCGGTGGAGTTGGACGTCGCCCAGATCACCGCGTCGTATCCCACGGCGCCGCCTTCCATCACCTCTTCCGGCGACTTGAACTCGAACGCGAGCTCGGCGTTCACCATCACGTCGAACCACGTGTCGTACGCGTCCTCGCCGTTCCCGTAGTCGTTGACGAACAGGATCGGCGGCGCGCCGACGAGCTGGAGGAAATCGTGCGACGTTTCGTATCCGGAGCCGTCGCTGAACGTGACTGTGAACGTGACATACTTCGCACTGTATGGGTCGGGCACGGTCATCACGAACGGATCGTCCGCGTTCGACCCGGATCCGCCGGGCGGGATCACCGGGAAGCTGCACTCGGCGTGGTCGAACTCGAGCGCGGGGTCGCTCGCGGTGATCGTCGCTGTCAGGCCCTCGGTCGCGTTGTAGTCCTCGGCGTTGTCCACGCTGACGATGATCTCGACCGTCTCGCCCGCGTCGGGGCGGCCGTTCGGCAGCGCCTGCCCGTCGTCGTCGATCTCGGTGTCCGTCACGCTCAGGTTCGGGTACGGGATTTCGATCTCGTCCGTCCACCGCGACTGGTAGATCTCGCTGTCTCCGTTGTTCTGGACGAACGAGACGACGCCGTAATTGTCGAGCTCGTGGTCGTCCCACAAGTCCATCGTAAACGTGAACGTCTCCGACCCGCCGGCGGGGATGTTCAGCCCCTGGCCGCTCGCGGACGGCGCCATCTCGAGCATGTTGTAGCGGTAGTTCGTGATCCCGTTCGGCGCGATCCCGTACGGAGTGTCGAGATCGATCAGGAGCGTGTGCAGCCGGTCGGTCGCGGAGAGATCGACGTCCGAGGCGACGGTGACCTCGACCTCGACGTGATCCTCGACGATCTGCCCGCTGTCGAACGTGATCTGCACCGGCGTGTACTCCCCGATCCGGTTCGTGATCGTCCCCATCAGGTAGCCGAGGTTGCCGCTGTTCGTGTACCCGTCAACCTGGAACCAGGGCACGCCGTCGACGCCGTAGTACCCGCGCCGCGTGTTGTTCTGGGACGAGTTCGCGACGTAGTACCAGTCGTTCGGACCGGGCCAGTTCACATGGTAGATCATGAACGCGACGTCGTCACGGCTGTAGTTGTCCAGCAGGATCTCCACGTTGCCGTCCTGCCCGTAGCAGGGTCCGCACGCGTAGTTGCTGAAATACTCCACCATCACGGTGCGCTCGTAGGCGAACGCGCCCGCCGCGAGCGCGAGCACGAGCACGCCGATCAAAACCGCACGCATCTTCATGGTCATCTCCCTTATTGTCCGTACAGAACAGGTTGAATCGTCAATCAGTGTCGTCCTTATGCCCATGCGCAGGCATGACCGCTCCGGGGACGCTTGCCAGCAAGCGTCCCCTCACCGCTCCCAACGCTCACTACTGCTCCGGAATCAGCAAGATCGCGGGGCCGCCGGGCGAGATGCAAGAGCGCAGGCCGCTGAAACCGTTTCCGTTACGAGCGGAAAGCGAACCGCCCGGTTCGACGCGGAACCGGGCGGTGTTGAACGCTGCGCGCGGCGGACCCCTCAGCGCACGAGCATCAGCTTGCGCACGGAGGTCTCACCGCCGACGGTCGCGTGCACGAAATACAACCCGGACGCGTTCGCGGATGCGTTCCAGCTCAGTGTGTGTTCGCCCGCGGTCATCGTCTCCGCCGGAACCGCGTGCACCGCGCGCCCGAGCACGTCGTAGATCGCGAGCGCGACACGGTCCGCGTGCTGGAGGCCGATCGACACGTTCACTCTCGCGTTGAACGGGTTTGGATACGCGCGCACGAGCCCGTGTTCGGCGGGCAGCGCGCTGTCACCATCGCCGACAGCCGTCGAGCGCGCGATCTCGGTCGCGCCGAAGTCGTCGAACGCGAGGAACTCGTTGAGCTGGATCGAATCGAAGTTGACCGCGGACAGTTCGACGCCCGGCGCGAGCGCGAACCGCATTCGCAGGAGCACGCCGTCACCCTGGAGCGGGTCGGTGCGGGCGACGAACACCTCCGCCCCGGTCGCGGTCGCAGCCATCACCGCGGTCGCGCCCTCCGAGAGCGCATCCACCGACAGCAGTTCGAGCTCGCTCGCATCGAACGAGACCGCGAGCTCGCCGGCGAGCACATCCTCGGCGAGCAGCACCTGCACGTCGAGATTCGCCTCGTTGTCCGCATCGACAATCAGCTCGGCCGGGATCGAGGGTTCGCCGGAACCGCCCCACCAGTCGCCGGTGACGACCGGGAAGTCGTCGATGTTGCCGACGGTGTAGGCGAGAATCAGGCCGGCGTCCAGAGAACTGAGCTCGTCATCGCCGGACACATCGCCGATCTCCTGCTGCTCCTCGCTCAACTCGATGTTGCCGGCGAGGAAGCCGAGGATGAGCGACGCGTCGAACGCCTGGATCTCGCCGTTGCCGCTGACATCGCCGTACATCACCTCGC
Source organism: Calditrichota bacterium (assembly GCA_018263585.1). Classification (GTDB taxonomy): domain Bacteria; phylum Electryoneota; class Electryoneia; order Electryoneales; family Electryoneaceae; genus JAANWZ01. The sequence continues at coordinate 3,396 of JAANWZ010000116.1, forward strand.
CGTACGTGATCGAACCGCCATCAACCTCGACCGGCGGCTCGCCTTCGTTGAGCATCGCCTCGACGATCGGGAGCTCGTCCGTCTCTCCGATGGGAACGTCCTCGCCGATCGCGAACTGGATCCTCGCAATCGGCCCGCCGCCGGGGAGCGGTTCGGGGCCGGACGCGGAGATGTGCAGGTGCGCCTCTGTCACATTCCAGTCGAGCAGCCAGCCCTCACCGGCCGGCCCGTCCTCCGGAATCCCGACTTCGACGATTTCAAGATGCTCGGGGTTGAACTCGATCACGACCTCGTACGCGACGACACCGTGATCCGGGCCGACGTTGTGGATGAGTAGCGGCACCGGCAGCTCCGTGCCGGGAGTGCCCATCACGTCAGGCAGGGCGAGCACGACTCCCTCCCCGCCGCCTTCCTGGTAGAACGGGTACGCGCCGAGGTCGGTGCGCGTCCCGTCCGGGTCGAGCGGAAAGTCCGGGTCGCCGGCGTCGATGCACGGCGACTCCGCGGTCAGGTTGTAACCGCCGGCCCACGGGTCCATGAACAGCGGGTCAGCGTGGATGATGTGCTCGCCCGGGATCTGCTCGGAGTCGATGTCCGCCCAGTTCGCCCACGCGCCATGCTCCTCGAACGGATGCACGATCGGCATATCCACGCCCGCCCATGCGATCGTGTTCGTGAGGTCGAGCTCGCCGTGCGCCTGGAACGTGGACGCGTGCTCGCCGAGGTTGTACGCGATCGTGCAGTGTTCGGCGTGCACGTACGCGTCCTCACCGACGAAGATCGCGCCGCCGAACGCGCCCTCGTTGTTCGCGATCAGAGTGCGGTGGATTTCGTAAGTCCCCGCGTTGAACGCGAGCGCCCCGGCATGGCCGCTCTCGTTCCACGTGATCCGGCAGTGCTCCATCGCGAACTCGGAGTTGACCGCGTAAACAGCCGCTCCGAGCGCGAGCGCCTCGTTGTCGTGGAACCGGCAGCGGTTGAACGAGACATCCGCATGCATCGCATCTACTGCGCCGCCGTGCTCGCTCTCATGGAATGTGCCCGCGCCGGCGAACTCGCAGTGAGTGAACGAAGCCGACCCCCAGTTGATCCGAAGCCCGTCCCAGCGATGCTCCGGGCTGTCGGCGATAAAGCGGATAACGCCATCCTCGCCCTCGCCATTCGCCTCGAGTGTGCCGTTCACAGTGAGCAACGTGCCCGCCGTGCCGCGCACGACAACGCCCGGATGGATGACAAGCGCCCCGTCCTCGGGAAGAACCGCGTCTCCCACGAGCACGTACGGGCTGCCCTCGAGAGTCCACGCCTCCTGCGTGATCGTGCCGGAGATCTCGGTCTCAGCGGAAGCAACGACGGCTGCAATCAGGATGAACAGCAGAGAAAGGCCGATTCGACTCATGATTCCCTCCTCAACCATGTGACTGGTGGGTCATAATGATAAGTTGAGCCCGCGCGGGTCAAATTGCAACTCCGCTGCTGAAATACCTGGCAACTGCCGGTAGCCTGACAGCGGATAACGCGGATGGCACGGATGACGGATTCACGTGCCCCTGTGACATCCACGGCAAAGTGGCGCGTGCCCCGCGGCTTGCCCCGGGTTTCACACACCTTCTGTTGATCCGCGCGGGCAAGGTGCGCACCGCACGCGGGCCGCACAGCCGGTACCCGTGGTTCGCGAGAAGCAACGCGTAGCCCGGCAGCTCCGCCACGCCGGCCGCCGGCCGCCCGGTTCCCGCGGGAGCCTGTTCGGGGTTGGTCCGGCAGCCCCGCGTCGCTACTTTATTCGAGTTCAGATACGGGACACGCACGTCATAGAGGGTCCATCATGACACGGTTTGTCACGATTGCAACGCTCCTCGTTCTCCTGTTCGCCGCCGGCGCAGCCCACGCGCAGCCGTGGATGGCCGAGTTCCGCGACAGCGGAGTCGAGCCGACGATCCAGCAGATGATCGACGCATTCGACGAATACTGGGAGAACCGCACCCCCGGGAAGGGCACCGGCTACAAGCAGTTTATGCGCTGGCGCTGGTTCATCGAGAACCGGCTCGATGAGAACGGCGAGTTCGATCCCGCCGCCCGCTGGCGCGCGTGGGAGGAAAAGCAACGCATGTTCCCGAACGGCGAACTCGACGACGCCGACTGGAGCCCGCTCGGCCCGTTCAACCCGATCCCCGGCAGCTACGTCGGCGGGCTCGGACGCGTCAACTGCGTCGCGATGGACCCGACGAACTCGAACCACCTGTACGCCGGCGGCGCATCCGGCGGGCTCTGGGAGTCGTTCACCGGCGGGTTCTCCTGGGTGCCGCTCACCGACGACCTGCCCGTGCTCGGCGTGAGCGACATCGTGATCGACCCGATCGACCCGGCGGTCGTGTACATGGCGACCGGTGACGCCGACCATTCGGACACGTACTCCGTGGGCGTGCTCAAGAGCACCGACGGCGGCGACACGTGGAACGAGACCGGGCTCAACTACGAGGTCACCGACGCTTCACGTGTGTCCCGCGTGATCATGCACCCCGAGGACAACCAGACGCTGCTCGCGGCGACGAGCGGCGGGATCTACAAGACGACCGACGCCGGCGGCACGTGGACGAACGTACGCCCGCCGATCGGCTTCTTCCACGACATGGAGGTGATCCCCGGCAACCCGGATGTGTGGCTCGCCGCCGCGACCGGCACCGGCATCTTCCGCTCCGACAACGCCGGCGACGACTGGACAGGCGTTTCCAACGGCCTCCCCGGCGGCGGCGGATTCGGCCGGATCGCGCTCGCGATCTCACAGTCCGACCCCGGCGTCGTCTATGCACTCTACGCAAACACGAACAGCGGTTTCTACGGGCTCTACCGCAGCGAGGACGGCGGCGTGAACTGGTCGCTGCGCTCGAACACGCCGAACATCCTCGGCTGGGACATCAACGGCAACGACTCCGGCGGGCAGGCGTGGTACGACCTCACGCTCAAGGCGGACCCCGAGAATCCGGACGTCGTCTATGCCGGCGGCGTCAACGTGTGGAAATCCACCGACGGCGGGCAGAACTGGGATATTACGGGCCTCTGGTATTACGACGGCGTGCCGTACATCCACGCCGATCATCACCGCCACGAGTTCCTCGGCGACTACCTGTATTCGGGCAACGACGGCGGCCTCTACCGCACGAACGACGGCGGAGAGAACTGGCTCGAGATCAGCCACGGGATGGTGATCCAGCAGAGCTACCGGCTCGGTGTCTATCAGAACAGCCCGGAGGTGGACCTGATCCTGATCGGCAACCAGGACAACGGGACGAAGCTGCTCGACATCGACGGCGACGAGGTGTCCGCGGTGCTCGGCGGCGACGGGATGGAGTGCGCGATCGACCCGATCGACTCCGACTACATGTACGGCGAGCTCTACTACGGCGCGATCCGGCGTTCGACGAACGGCGGCGGCTCGTGGCAGGACATCGAGCCGAACTCGAACTCGTTCAACGGCGCGTGGGTGACGCCGTTCGTGATCGACCCGAACAACACGGAGCGGCTCTGGATCGGGGACGACCAGATGTGGGTGACGAACAACCGCGGCACGAGCTGGTCCGCGGTGAGCCCGTCCGCCGGCGGCGGCTATTCCGACCGGATGGCCGCGATCGCGATTTCGCCGGTGAACGGTGACCGCGTGTACGGAGTCAACCCGAACGGTGACGTGCTGTTCACCACCGACGGCGGCGATTCGTGGGAGATCAACAGCGTGCCCGCCTCGCCCGCGACTTACATCGACGTGCATCCGGTCAACCCGGACATCATCTACGTCACGATCGGCGGCTACAACGCGAACAACAAGGTGTTCATCTCGTCGGACGCCGGCGAAACGTGGACGAACCTGTCCGCCGGGCTCCCGAATCTGCCGGTGAACTGCGTCGAGATCCACCCGCTCGACCCGACGCACGTGTACATCGGCACCGACGTCGGCGTCTTCTTCTCCGACGACGCGGGCGAAACCTGGCAGGGCTGGAGCTCCGGGCTGCCGAACGTGGTCGTGGACGAGCTCGAAATCCATGTCAACTCGAACACGGTCGTCGCGGCGACGTACGGCCGCGGCGTGTGGGCGAGCCCGGCCGAGCAGGTAAACGTCGAACCGTATTTAACCGTCGTCGATCCGAACGGCGGCGAGGAATACACGATCGGCACGACGCGCACGATCCGCTGGTCCTCGTTCGGCCTGGAGGGAGACGTAAGCATTGAAATGAACCGGGATTACCCGGACGGCGCATGGCAGGTATTGTTCGACGCGACCCCGAACGACTGGGCGCAGGCGTGGACTGTCGGTGGCCCGGCGAGCGAAACCGCGCGCGTGCGGATCACATCGCTCGACGACCCCGGGATCGGCGATCAGTCCGACGAGAACTTCTCGCTCGTCCAGCCGACGATCACGGTCATTCAGCCGAACGGCGGTGAACAATGGCCGCTGCTGATCCCGCAGGACGTCGTCTGGGAAACGGAATACGTCGAAGGCACGCTCACGCTCGAGCTGAACCGGGACTACCCGGACGGCGCGTGGGAGACGATCGTGCCGAGCATGCCCGATTTCGGCTCCATCACCTGGATTCCGAACGGGGAGGTAACGAATGCGGCGCGGTTCCGTGTGCGCTCGCTCGCGCTGGAGGATGTCGAAGATGTCAGCGACGGCGACTTCAGCATCCTCAACCTGCCGACCGTGATCGTGGAATCGCCGAACGGCGGCGAAACCTGGGAGATCGGGGCGAACCAGACCGCGGAATGGGTGGACAACCTCGACGAGAACGTGTTCATCGAAATCGTCACGCCGGGCGGAGACGTGATCACGGAAGCCGAGACGGAGAGCGACGGGTCTTACTCATGGCCGCTCTCCGAACAGGTCGAGCCGGGCGACGGGTACACGCTCCGCGTGCGCAGCACGGTTGACGACGGCGTGTTCGACGACAGCGACAGCACGTTCGCGGTCACGCTCCAGCAGGTCCAGCTCGCGCTGCCCGAGGACGGCGGGCTCGTCTGGCAACTGCCCGCATCCCTGGTCTGGGAAGCCGTGCCCGGCGCGGACAGTTACCACGGGTTCCTCGGTGATGGACCGGACTTCCCGGAGGATGTCACCGATGAATTCACCACCGCCGACACGATCGCCGCTGTCGATGGTCTCGAAAACGGAGAACACTACTGGGCAGTGCAGGCGGAGCACGCGAACGGGGCGACCGGCGAGATGTCCGAGGTCTGGTCGTTCACCGTGGACATGAGCTCGGTCGCCGACTGGGGCCGTGACGGCGCGATGCCGGACGAATTCGCGCTCGCGAGCGTGTACCCGAACCCGTTCAACCCGGAGACGAACGTAGTCGTCGCGCTGCCACGGGCCGCGTCGCTCGCGATCGACGTGTTCAACATCAACGGAGCGCACGTGACAACGCTCGCGGACGGCGAGTTCTCCGCCGGTTACCACACATTCACGCTGGACGGGAGCCGGCTCTCGAGCGGCACGTATTTCGTGCACGCGACGGTTCCCGGGGAACTGGACACGCGCCGCAAGCTCGTGCTCGTGCGCTGATGCGTGTTTTCGGCGAGACGTAGTACTCGTAGCCCCGCAGCTCCGCCTGCGGGGGAGGAGTGTGGCCCGCAGACTGTTGAAAAAGGCGTGATCGTCCGTCATGCTGAACGAAGTGAAGCAGGTCCAGGTTTGTAAAGGGTCGGTCTCATGAGCCAACCTGTTGATAACTCGGACCTTTCCTTCACTGCGTTCAGAACCTTCTTCCGCCGCCTGCGGCGGCGTCAGAATGACACTTCACCGGCGGTCCGCGGTTCATCAAGCCTGAAGTACTTTGTCGGCAGTCTGCGTGGCTTGCCCCGGGTTTCGTCATCACCATGCCCGCGGGGATCCGTCAGGATCACCGCGGCTCCGATACACGTCACCGGCTGGAATGCCCCTTGCCATTCCCTCCGCACCGCGGGGACACATCCGCGGCCGGGAGCCCGCCGCCCCTTGAACACGCGCGCCCCGCGGGCGTAGAATGACGCGACGCCCATCAACCCCGACAACCGGACCGATGCACCTGCCACTGCTGCACATATCGGACCGTCTCGCCCGCGGGAAGGACCCGCTCGGGATCGGTCCGCTGGAAGGCGAGGATGTGATCGGGTGGCTCGCCGACCCGGAGGCGGCGATCGCGTTCGCGCGGAGGCGCTCGAAGGCCGGCGATGTCGCGTCACTGATCGCCGCCGCCGCCGGCAGCGAGATGATGTATTTCGCGCTGCTGGGCGGGCTGTACGGCGCGTTCAACCGGCGCACCGCGCTCTCGCTCGCAGCGGTCATTCTCCCGTCCGTGTTCACGAACCAGTGGGTGAAGGCGCGGATCCGGTTCCCGCGGCCGCCGCTGGAGGCGCGGCACGAGCTCGCGTTCGTCGCGCCCGGCGACAACACGTTCCCGAGTGGGCACGCGCAGAACGCGGTCGTGCTCGGCCTGTTCCTGATCTCCCGCTCGTACCGCGGGTCATTGCAGGCGCTCGGGCTCGCGCTCGCGTCGATGATCCCGCTCTCGCGCGTCTATCTCGGCGTCCACTACCCGCGGGATGTGCTCGCGGGCGCGGCGTTGGGTGTGGCGGTGGTCGCCGGCGTGCGCGCGGTGGAGGACCCGTTCGTCGCCTGGTGGGAACGTTCGCCGCGTGGGCCGCGCAGCTTCACGGTCGCAATCGCACTCGCGATCGCAGGGGTGTTGAGCGGGTCTTCGCTCGCCGCGTTCCCGCTCGGCATCGGCGCCGGGCTCGCGGTCGGCCATGACTTTTCCGGCGAGAAACGGCTCGAACTCGACCGCCCGCACGGAAGCCGGCGCATCGTGCAGGGTGCGGTCGGGCTCGTGATGACGTTCGGCGCCGGATTCGCGATTCGGCCGCTGCTGAAACGGGAGACGAGCATGGCCGGACTCGTCGCGGGCGGGCTCGTCGGCACCGCGCTCACTTTCGGCGTGCCGCTCGTCAGCGATTTCATCCAGCGGTTCCGTCTGATGCGGGACCGGTGGCGCCGGGGCCGGAGCGCGACACACTGGCGGGGCCGGAGGTGAGCGCGCCTTCGTCCTGCCTCAATTCTATAAATCCCTTATTAACGGAGCTCCTTTACTAAGATCATGCTGGAAGTGCAGAACTTATCGAAGTCCTTCAACGGCGAGCCCGCACTGCGTGACATCAGCCTCACCGTCCCGCGCAGAGTGATCACCGCACTGATCGGACCGTCCGGGTGCGGAAAATCCACCCTGCTCCGCACCCTGATCGGCCTCCTCTTCCCCGACCGCGGGACGGTGCTGTTCGACGGCGAACCGCTCTCTGAACGGACAGTACTCAGGATTCGCCACCGCACCGGGTACGTGATCCAGGAGGGCGGCCTGTTTCCGCACCTGACCGCCGAGCGCAACATCCGCCTGCTCGCCGACCGCCTCGGCCGCTCCCGCCGGGAAACCGGGGAGCGCGTGCACGAACTGTGCGCGATCACGCGTTTTCCCGCGGGCGCGCTCGCCCGCTACCCGTACGAGTTGTCCGGCGGACAACGGCAGCGGGTCGCGCTCATGCGAGCGCTGTTGCTTGACCCGGACGTGCTCCTGCTCGACGAACCGCTCGCCGCGCTCGACCCGATCGTGCGCAGCTCGCTGCAGCAGGAGTTGAAGCAGACGATCGAGCGGCTCGGGAAGACGACTGTGCTTGTCACGCACGACCTCGCGGAAGCGGCCTGGTTCAGCCGGGACATCGTGCTGATGCGGGCCGGCCGGATCGTGCAGCGGGGACCGATTTCGCAGCTCCGCGAACGTCCCGCGGCGCCGTTCGTCACCGAATTCGTACGCGCGCAGCGAGGCCCGCACGAGATCAACGGGGCGCGTTCACGATGAATCGCAGCGGCGACGGGTTCAAGCGGTTTATGCTCGCGGTGCTGATCGGGATTCTCATCTACATCATCTGGTACATCAGCGCGCACAGCGCCCCGGCCCGCGACCCGGTGAAGCTCGGCTCGAAGAAGTTCACCGAATCGGTGATCCTCGGCGAAATTGCCGCGCTGCACCTGTCCGAGGCCGGGATCCCCGCCGAGCACCTCGCGGAACTGGGCGGCACGCGCATCCTGTTCAACGCGCTCGTTTCCGGCGAGATCGACGCGTACCCCGAATACACGGGCACGCTTCGCGAGGAGATCTTCCGCGAACGGAGCCCGACTTCGAGCGCGCAGATCCGCGAGCTGCTCGCCGAGCGCGGCGTGCGCATCACCGGCGAGCTCGGGTTCAACAACACGTACGCGCTCGGGATGCTGCCCGATCGCGCGGACGAGCTCGGGATCGGCTCGATCTCGGACCTCCGCGGCCACCCGGAGCTGGAATTCGGTTTCACCAGCGAGTTTCTCAACCGCGGCGACGGCTGGCCCTCGCTGCGCGATGCGTACGACCTCCCGCAGCGAAACGTGTCCGGGATGGACCATGACCTCGCCTACCGCGCGCTCGCGAACGGCGCGGTGGACGTGATCGACCTCTATTCCACCGACGCGGAGATCGCGTACTACGATTTGCGCGTGCTCGCGGACGACCGCTCGCATTTCCCCAGCTACCAAGCCGTCTATCTCTACCGGAACGAGCTCTCTGAGGAGACTCCCGGCGCGGTGGCGGCGTTGGAAGAGCTCGCCGGCCGGTTCGACGCGGACCGGATGCGCGCGCTCAACCGGCGGGTGAAGATCGACGGCGAGTCCGAGGCAGCGGTCGCGGCGTCGTTTCTCGAGCGTGAATTCGGCGCGGAGGTCGCATACCGGGAGGAGACGGCGGCTTCGCGCCTGCTCGCGCGCACCGGCGAGCATCTCGTGCTCGTCGGGATCGCGCTCGCGCTCGGAATCCTCGTTGCGATTCCGCTCGGCGTGTTCGCGTACCGTTCGGCGGCCGCAAGCCCGGTGATCCTCGCCGCGGCGGGGATCATCCAGACGGTGCCGTCGCTCGCGCTGCTCGTGTTCATGATCCCGCTGCTCGGGATCGCGGGGCCGCCGGCGATCGCGGCCCTGTTCCTCTACAGCCTGCTCCCGATCGTGCGCAACACGCACGCCGGGCTCGCGGGAATCGCGCCCAGCCTCCGTGAATCGGCGGAGGCGCTCGGGCTCACGGCGCGCGACCGGCTGTTTCACGTCGAGCTCCCGCTCGCGTCACCTTCGATCCTCGCCGGAATCAAGACATCGGCGGTGATCACGATCGGGTTCGCCACGCTCGGCGCGTTGATCGGCGCCGGCGGCTACGGGCAGCCGATCCTCACCGGCATCCGGCTCGATGATTACGGCCTCATCCTCGAAGGAGCGGTGCCGGCGGCCGCGCTTGCGATCGTCGCGCAGGGTCTGTTCGATCTGCTCGAGCGCGTGATCGTGCCGCGCGGGCTTCGGTTGAAACGCGCGAACTGATTCCCTCCCACAGCTCCCGGCCGAACGGCTTCTCCCTTGATCATCCCGCAGCCGCTCGCTCTTTTTTCGGAGGAGGAACGCTGTCGATTCCCCGTCTTTCCGGCTCCCCGCGGGCGCCACCGTGGGGTGGATCGCGGAACCCGAATCAGCGCGAATCCGTGAGCAGAACACACGTGCCGGAGGCCCGGGCACAGGCCGCGAACGGGTCCTGCCGGCCTACGGCCGTCCGGGGAACACGCGAACTGATCGTTTTCACACCAACCGGGAGATCGTGCGATGGAGGAGATGCAACACACGGATCAGGCGCCACAATTCAGCGAATGGCTGGTGACCGAGGTCAAGGACCGGCCGCACATATTCGACATCGAGGACTATCGCAGGTTGATCGGCGACGTGGCCGCCGACCGGATTCTCTCGAAGGCCGAACCGCTGCAGGATCTGCACGTCGTCAACGTCAATTCCACCTACTACGGCGGCGGCGTCGCCGAGCTGCTCTCTTCCATGTCGCTGCTGATGAACACGCTCGGGCTCAAGGTCGGCTGGCGTGTGATCCAGGGCAGCCCGGACTTCTTCGGAATCACGAAGAAGATGCACAACGCGCTCCAGGGCGGCGAGATCAACCTCAGCGACCTGAAAAAGGAGATCTACGAGGGTGTCGTCTATGAGAACGCGATCCGGAATCACCTGACGCACGACGTGGTGATCGTGCACGACCCGCAGCCGCTGCCGATGATCGAGCACTACAAGAAGACGGTGCCGTGGATCTGGCGCTGCCACATCGATCTCTCCAACCCGCACCGCGAGCTGTGGATGTACCTGCGCAGGTTCATCGAGAAGTACGACGCGGTGGTCGTCTCGCGCGAGGAGTACAAGCACGTGCTGAACACGCCGCAGCTCGTGTTCGAACCCGCGATCGATCCGTTCAGCATCAAGAACAAGCAGATGAGCGACGAGGAGATCGAGGAGCGGCTCGACCACTACAACATCCCGACCGACCTGCCGCTCGTCGTGCAGGTGTCGCGTTTCGACCCGTGGAAGGACCCGAAGGGCGTGATCGACGCGTTCGAGTTGGCGTCGAAGGAGGTCGATGCCCGCCTCGTGTTGCTCGGGAACGTCGCGACCGACGACCCGGAGGGACTCGACGTGTATGAATCGATCGCGGACCGCGCGAACGACCGGGTGATGCTGCTCAGCGTCGAGGACACGGCGCTCGCTCGCGTCGCTCGTCTCATGCCTCCGCACGGACGACATACGTATACGAGGATCTACGCGGTACACCACCCGCCGGTTGTTGCGCATCACACCATGGGTGGTTGTTGCTGGTAGATCCTTCACCCTTCGCGCCGAAACCGACCGGCGCTTCGGGTTCAGGATGACACTGGGGGCGCGCCAAACCGACGCGCGGGGGTTCAGGATGACACGGGGGCGCCCACACCAACGCGCGGGCGTTCAGGATGACACAACGGGCCGCGAGCGTTTCAGTACCGGCCGTGCGGGCTTGCCCGCG
>JAANWZ010000117.1 GCA_018263585.1 Calditrichota bacterium
TCACCGGTGATTGAGCCCTGCGACATCGCTGCGCGCTGTCACAGGGGCACGACCGTGATCTGACATGTCGCGTTACGGGGACGCTTGCAAGCAAGCGTCCCCCGTGTACCGGCCGTGCGGGCTGCAGCCGGCCGGCTCCTCCGGTGAAACCTTGCACGCGGTGAGGGCGTGTGTCATCTTGCAACGAGTCGCACGAATCACACCGCAGTCGAGGAACAGGATGCTGACCGCAACCGAAGCCCGCGAACAGTGGTCGCAGATCAGGCGCAAGACAGAACAACTCCGGGGGTATCTTTGACCTTCCGGCGCACCGCGAGCAACTTGCGAGGCTGGAGAAGCTCGCGACCGCCGAGGGTTTCTGGGACGACCAGGCGCGCGCGCAGAAGATCCTCAAGCAGGCGTCCACCCGCCGCAAGCTGATCGAGGACTTCGACAGCCTCTCGCGCGAGGTGGACGAGTTCGAGGTCTATCTCGAGCTGTTCGAGGAGAGCCCGGAGGAGGCGAACGTTGCGCTGCGCGAGCTGAACCGTCGCCTCGACGAGATGGAGCTGGCGAAGATGCTGTCCGGTCCGGACGACGAGAAGGACTGCATCATCACGATCAAGCCGGGCGCCGGCGGCACCGAGTCGCAGGACTGGGCGCAGATGCTGCTGCGCATGTACACGCGCTACCTCGAGCGCCGCGACTATTCGTTCAACGTGCTCGACCTGCAGCCGGGCACGGAAGCCGGGATCAAGGAGGCGTCGGTCGAGGTGAGCGGCGACCACCCGTACGGCTACCTGAAGGCGGAGACCGGCGTGCACCGGCTCGTGCGTATCAGCCCGTTCGACTCGAACGCCCGCCGGCACACGTCGTTCGCCTCCGTGTTCGTGCTCCCCGACGCGGATGATGTCAGGGAGATCGAGGTCGACGCGAGCGAGCTGCGCATCGACACGTTCCGCGCGTCCGGCGCCGGCGGCCAGCATGTGAACAAGACCGACTCCGCGGTCCGCATCACCCACCTGCCGACAAACATCGTTGTCTCGTGCCAGAACGAACGCAGCCAGCACAAGAACCGCGATGCCGCGCTGAAAATGCTCAAGGCACGCCTCTACCAGCGCCACCTCGAAGAAGAGGCGAAGAAACGCGCCGAACTCGAGGAATCGAAAGCCGACATCGGCTGGGGCAGCCAGATCCGCTCCTACGTGTTCCACCCGTACAAGATGGTGAAAGATCTGCGTACCGGCGTGGAAACGAGCAACGTCGAGACAGTGATGGACGGCGACATCCACCCGTTCATCACCGAATTCCTGCTCGGCCGCACGCGAATGGAGAAGTAACGAGTCGCGAGTAACGAGTATCGAGATGACGGGTATTCGAGCATGCCGGCTCCGATCGGCCGCGCGGGCAAGCCCGCGCCGTCCGTTGCGCCGCGGTGACGGCTGCGCCGTCCCCGCGGGCATATCCCGACTGCGGGGACGCTTGCGAGCAAGCGTCCCTCTCCGGTAACGGCGGGTAGCCCGGGGCTGGCCCCGGGGCACTCGCCGCCGGTCACGTGGGGAGGAGCAGCCGGATCGTCGTCCCCTCCCCGGGCCGGGACGCGAGCACGAACAGCCGGCCGCGGTGGATCTCCTCGACGATCCGCCGGCCGAGGCTGAGCCCGAGCCCCCAGCCGCGTTTCCGGGTCGTGTAGCCGGGACGGAAGATCGCTTCGAAGTCTTTCTTCGCGATGCCGACGCCCTCGTCGATCACGTCCACGTAGGCGCCCTGTTCGCCGCGGCCGGAGACGACCCGGATCCGTCCCTTGCCATTCATCGCCTGCGCCGCGTTGCGGATCAGGTTCTCGAGCACCCAGCCGACCAGCTCCTGCTGCATCGCGACTTCGCCGGCGCTGCGGTCCTCGTGCTCGATCGTGACGCGCGACCCGACGCGCGTGCGCATATACTCGACCGACGAGCGGACGACTTCGGCGAGCGAGCCGGGCGTGAGTGTCTCCACCGCACCGATTTTCGAAAACCGGACCACGATTTTTTCGAGCCGGCGCACATCCTGTTTCATCGCGCGGACGACCTCGGGCCGTCCGCTCTCAGCGAGCACTTCCAGCCAGCCCATCAGCGACGAGATCGGTGTCCCGAGCTGGTGCGCCGTCTCGCGCGCCATTCCGACCCAGACGGAACGCTCCTCGGCTTTGCGAATGGTGCGGAAACCGATGTAGCCGAGGAAGACGTAGAGCGCGACGGCGAGCGCGGTCGCGATCGAGACGAGCCGCAGCGTGCGCACGAGCTGCGGGTCGCCGTAGTGGAAGTAATCGACCTGGCCCGGGAACACTTCCACCCGGAGCGGTTCATTGCCCTGGCGTCTCGAATCGCGGACGAACTCGCGCAGCGTTTCCATCGCCTCCGCGGAGGTGTCGTCCGGCGCGACGCCGAGGTTGCGCCATGATTTCGGCGTGCCGTCCGCGCCGGTGACGACGATCGGGAAGTCGATCGCCTGCACCGCTTCGTACGCGAGCTCGGCGTTGTCGTTGAGCAGGAGCAGGCGGTAGTAATCGACGGTGCGCTCGAGGTGTGAGAGCGCGGACGCTCGCACCTGGCGCACGAGCAGGTTCGTGACGATGAACAGCGCGGCCGCGAGCACGACCGCGCCGATGAAGAGAAACCCCTTGTACAGCCCGGCGCGCCGGAGCCGGCCGGTGAGGATCTCGCGGTCCGTCGGCCGCGCCGGCGAACCTTTACCTGTTTCGCGCTCGTTCATCATCGATTCGCGCGTTCCTGTCGCCGCTCGATCACGTGATGATACAACGCGAGCAGCTCGTCAACGTAACGCTCGTGAGATTTCGGCGCGGCCGCGTGCCCGCTCAGGCTTGCGAGCAGACCGGGCTCGTCGAGAAAGCGCCGGAGCGCGGACGCGAGCGCGCGCTCATCCCCGATCGGAAACTGGAGCCCGTTCAGTTCGTGGCGCACGAGCTCGCTCGGGCCGCCGCGGTCGCCGCAGACGACGGGCGCGCCGCTCGCGAGCGCCTCCGCGGTCACCCGGTGGTAACCTTCGAAGCAGACGCTCGGGGTGACGATCACGTCGAGTTCGTCCAGCAGGCGCGGGAGCTGCTCCGCGCCGACAGCCGGGTGCAGGTGTGCGCCGGGTGTGCGCGCGAGCGCGGCCCGGATCCGCCGGGCAAACGCCATTTCCCGGATGTCCGTGCGCGTCGCGTCGCCGTGGATGTGCAGCTCCGCGCGGCCCTGAGGAAGCCGGGAGAACGCACGCACGAGCAGATCGACACCTTTCAGACGGGCGAGTTTGCCGATGAACCCGAACCGCAACGGGCGTCCCTCGCGCGCGCTGCGAACGCGGCGGCGGAACCGGGTCAAGTCCGGCGCCTGCGGCAGCGGCGTGATCGAAATGTCCCCGCCCGCGACCCGCACCAGCTCCTCCATCCGCCGCGCGAGCGGGGTGCTGATCGCGGTGATCGCATCCGGGGCTTGCAGCGCGGACACGACCGCCTCGTTCCGGCGGCGGAAGTCGGCCTCGTCGCGGTACGGGATCGGCGGCGCATCCCGCCCGCCCGCGCGCCGGAGCAGGGCTTCGCCGGCGAGACGCCACGAGCGCGCGCTGAACGCGTTCGCGGCGACGGTGTCCGCGAAACCGCAAAACCGTGACGTTCGCGAAATCGGTTCATGATAGTGCACGCACGCAAGGCAGTCGTCAAACAGGTGCGTCTCCGCGCAGAAGCTGCCGTCGCCCCGCATCAGGAACTGCCGCGCGCAGAGCAGGCTGAAATCGCGCAGCGTGAACACGAGCGCGACCCCGGCCGACGCGGTCGCGGCCAGCAGCGACAGCGACAGGTTCTGCAAATGCTGCACGTGCACGAGATCCGGCTGCAATTCGTCAAGCAGGCGCTTCCACCGGTCGGCGAAGACGGGATGCGCGAGAAATCCGCCCGGCGCGCGCGGGTTGAAGTAGATCCGGGTGACGGGGAGTTCCTCGTAACGGTCCCGTTCGAAGGAAAGTTCGCGTGTCAGCCGCCCGCGCTCGCCGGCGGCGATGTGCAGCCGGTGCCCCTTTGCCAGTTGCGCGCGCGCCAGTTCGAGCGTCGAATGCTCGACGCCGTGCCGGTGGTGGGGAAAGAACTGGTGGACGGCGAGCAGGATTTTCACAGCGTCCTCCCGAACGGCGTGCTGTTGATCCCGAGCCGGCGGCGCACGATCGCGCTCATCGTCGCGACCGCGACCGTCTGCCCGACCGCAAGCGCCCACGCCGCGCCGACCATCCCGAACCGGGGAATGAGGAGCAGGTTGAGCGCGATGTTGAGCAGCGCCGAGAACCCCGCGCCGAACGCCGCCGCGCGCTCGTGGCCGGTCATCAGCAGCAGCGTCGAAACCGAGCCGAACCCGATCACGATCACTTCTGCGGCGGCGATGATGATCAACGGCTCGCGCCCCGCAACGAACTCCGGTCCGAACAGCGACAGGAACGGGGTCGCGAACGCGATCAGGACGACCGCGGCCGGCGCAGCGAGCAGGAGCATCACGCGTGTCGCGCGAGTGATCAGGTTCTGCAGCCGCGCGTGGTTGCGCTCCTCGTAGAGGCTGGAGACAACCGGCGCGAGCGGCTGGTTCACCGCGAAGAACGCGAGCATGAGCAGGAGCGCGCCCCTGTTCGCGACCGCGTAGATCCCCGCCTTCTCCGCGCCGAGCATCGTGCCCACGATCAGGATGTCCACGCGCTGGTTGAGCACCTGCATCCCTGCGACGAGCAACATCGGCACCGCCGCGGTCAACCACTCGCGGTGCATGAACGCGGGCCGCCGGGCGCGCAGTTCCGGCGGGGACGTTCCGCGCGCGAGCATCACGAGCACAACGATCCCCGCGAGCGCGGAAACGGCCATCGCGAGCACGGCCGCGACCGGTGTGAGCGAATCCGGCGCCGCAAGCGCGAGCGCGGCCACGATCACGAGTCCGAGCCCCGGCAGGATCAGCAACTCGCCGAGCTGGGACGCGATCACCCGGTCGCGCGCGAGCAGGATCGTCTGCCGCAGCCGGAGCACGGCGTACAGCGGGAGCGCGATCATCGCGACGGCGAGCGTGCGCAGCATCTCCGGCGTGACCGTGTCGAGAACCGGCCCGGCGGCGAGCGCGGCGGCGGCGACAACCGCCCCGATCAGCAGCGAGAGCGCGATCACAACCTGGTGCGACCGGCGCAGCAGCCCGCGCAACCTCGGCCAGTCCGCACGCTTCACGAGCACCGGGATTTCGCGCAGCAGCAGGCGGTCGAGCCCGATCAGCGCCGGGATCATGAGCAGATAGACCCAGCCGATCGCGTACGCGTACGCGCCGTAGCCGGCCGCGCCGATCGTGTTCGTGAGCACGTACGTGGTGAGAAACGCCGCGCCGATCGAGGTGAGTTTGAGCGCGAACGAGCCCGCGGATCCGCCCGCGAGCCGTTTCCCTTCCGGCCCGGCGCCGAGCGCGCGCAGGAAGCGATCGACGACTCGCGGCGCACGCGGCTGCCCGTCCGGCTCAGCCACCGGCGGCCCCGGAGGAGTCGCGCTCGGATCGCGATCGCGACCGCCAGGCAACGACCCCGCCGCCGATCACGAGCAGCAACGTAACAGCGAGCGCAATCCGGCTCACCGTGAACCCGGCCCGGATCTCCGGCGGATCGTAGCGCAGCACGAGCGTGTGCTCGCCGGGCGGAACCGGCAGCCCGCGCAGCGCGTAGTCCACCCGCCGCAATTCCACCGGCTCGCCGTCCAGCTCCGCGATCCACCCCTGCGGGTACCAGATCTCGCTGAGCACGAGAAACGCCGGCTCGGACGCGGTCACGTTCGCCTCGAACCGGTGAAAGCCGTAGGAGTCGGCGGAAACCCGCACCGCGCGCGCCGTGTCGCCGGGCGCCGGCACGGGAAAGTCCGGGGCCGCGAGCAGCACGGCCGTGTGCCGAGGGTCGAACGCCGGGTCCGCGATCCGGTCGATCACCGCGCTCGGGTCGCGGATCGTCTGTACGTAATCGACAAACCACGCGCGCGGCAGGTGGAACGGATTGTCGTACACGAATTGACCGTTCCTGCGGTCCGAAAACACGCGCTCGAACTGATCGGGGAGCTCGCCGGAGGCGACGAGGTAGCGCGCGTTCATCATCCCGGCGACCTTCAGGTTCGGCATCCCCTCCCGGTCGAACAGCGCATAGTCGAGCATGTCCTGATAGACGCGCAGCTTGTTCGCGCCGTAGCCGCCGATCGACGGGATCCGGTGATACATCCAGTAGTTGCTCTGGAACTGGTTGCCGACGGGGAAGATGCGGAACGGCTGCTCCGCCTCGTCGAGCCGCTGTTTGAGGAAGCGGACCGTCTCGTTCGCGGCGAGCGAGCTCATCATCCGGCCGGTGCGCACGGGGTGGAGGAACCGGTTGTCGAGCGCGATCAGCTCGACGGCCGTGACCAGCACCGCGACCGCGATCAGCAGCACCGCCGTGATCCGCGACCGGGGCCGGTAGCGCACCGCGAACACCCCCGCCGCGCCGAACACGAGCAACACGAGCGAAACCGCGAGCGTGGAAGCGGTGAAGATCGACCAGCGCAGCGTCGCGAGCGCGTCGAGCGTCTGGTTGTCGTACCGCTGCGACTCGCCTGCCTTGAGAAACGTGCCGAACATCGGCGACTCACCCGCGAGCGCGGCGAACAGCAGCCCGAGGGCGGCGATCACGGTGACCGCGGCGAACAGCCGTGACAGCCGGCGCCGAAACCCCTCCCGGCGAACCGATTCACGGAGCCGGCGGGCGAGTTCACGCAGGCCGTAGCCGGCGAGCAGCGCGACCGCAAGCGCGGTGACCACGAGCGCCATCGACGGCACGCGGAACTTGTTGAAAAACGGGAGCACGTGATACAGCGGCCCGTACAGCACCGGCAGGTACTTGCCGAACCCGACCACCCACGCGAGCACGCCGGCGAGCGCCATCCAGCGCACGATCCCGTTCTTCTTCCACAGCCAGACGACCGCGAGGATCGCGAGCAGGAGCGGGATGATCCCCATGTACAGCGAACTCTGGGTGAACGGCATCCACCCCCAGTACAGGTTGTAATCGAGCGCGCTCTCCGGGCTGAGCATCCGGTCCGGTTGCAGCGAGCCGCCGAGCCCGAACCAGCCGGGGATGAGGAACTGCATCGACTCCCACGGGTGCAGCGACCACGCGGTCGCGTAATTCCAGTCGAGCCCGGCCGCGCCGCCGGTGTCACGCAGCGGGCCGACCCCGCGGATCGAATACTTCGAAACCACGTAGATCGGCCAGTAAAGGAACGCGGAAATGCCGAGCCCGAGCAGCGATCCGCCGGCGAACCCGCCGAACCCGGCGAACGCGCGCGCCCGGTCGCGCAGCAGCTCGCGCACGAACCAGACGAGCGCATAAACGCCCGCCACGAGCAGCGCGTAGTACGCGATCTGCGCGTGCAGCGAGAGCAGGAGGGCCGCGAACCCGAGCGCGAGCAGGCCGGCGTCGAGCAACCTGCGATGCGCGAGCACGCGGTGTGTGAGCAACAGGGCGAGCGGCATCATCGTGATCGTCCACTGCTTCGACCCGTGCCCGGCCTCCGCGAGCGAGATGTTGTACGGGTTGAGCAGGAACGCAAGCCCGGAGAGCAGCCCCGCCCACCACGGGAGCCCGACACAGCGCGCGAACAGGAACATCAGCAGCCCGCTGAGGAAGTAGAAGAACACCTGCCGGTTGAGCACGCGCGTCCCGAACACGTACTTCGCCGGCTCGACGATCCAGTTCGCCGGGTTGAGCAGCGAGCGCGGGTGATAGGCGAGCGAGCCGTAGGTGGGGAATCCGATGAACACGTACGGGTTCCACGCCGCGGGCCCATCGACCGCCCCGTCGATCTGCCCGCCGACGTCGTTCCACGCGCGCGCGGCGATGCTGTCGCCGGAGGCGCTGAACCGCGTGTCCTCCGCGATGAACGGCCAGAACAGGACGAGTGTGACGAGGTACATCACGGCGATCGCGATGATGTCCTTCACCCACGGCCGGTTCCGTGTCAGCAGCGCAGTCTCCGGACGCGTGCGCGTGCGTTCCGGTTCAGCCGCCCCGCTCCGGCCGCCGCGGCTCGAACCCGCGCTCTGCTTCCGCTTCCCCCCTTTTCCCATCTCACTCCCGTCTCTGTTACAACTCCGGTTCGTCGCTCACGCGCTCGAGGATTCGGGTCAGTTGGCGGCGCAGATCGTCGCCGCTCATCCCGCGCTCGATGAACTCGCCGCGGTACGCGAGCGAAATCTGGCCGGTCTCCTCGCTGACGACGATCACCGCGGCGTCGGATTCCTCCGAGATCCCGAGCGCGGCGCGGTGCCGGGTGCCGAGGCTCGCGTCGATGTTCGGATTCTCCGTGAGCGGGAGGATGCACCTGGCCGCCTCGATCAGGTTGCCCGAGATCACGATCGCCCCGTCATGCAGAGGCGTGCGCGGGAAGAAGATCGAGACGAGCACATCCGCGCTCACCTCGGACTGCATCCGCACTCCGCTCTCGATGATCCCGCGCAGGCCGACATCACGCTGCACGACGAACAGCCCGCCGTACCGTTTCTCCGAGAGCATCACCGCCGCGCGCACGATCTCCTCAGTCACCTTCGTGCCGCGGACACGGAGCAGCCGCTGCACGAGCCGCGCCTGCCCGATCTGCACCATCAGACGCCGCAGCTCAGGCTGGAACAGGATCACGAACGCGATCACCCACACCTGCGCGACCGAATTGACCAGCCACGTCGTCGCCTTCAGCCCGAATGCGCCGACGATCAGGCTCGCAATCAGAATCAGGAGCAGCCCGACCACCATCTGCGAGCCGCGCGTGCCGCGCATCACCGCGTACAACTTGTAGAAGATGAACGCGACGAGCGCGGTGTCGATGATATCGACGAGGCTGACAGTGAGGAAACCGATGCGGAACAGTTCCACGCCCACTCCCGGCTGAATGCGACGGCTGGGATAATCGTGACGAAGATACGGAACGCCCGCCGACGGTGCGAGACTCGATGGTGACTCGCACGGGTGGCCCGGGGATTCAATCTCGGGTCTCATGTGCGCATGTGCCCCTGTGACAGCGCGCAGCGATGTCGCAGCGTTCATGCACCGGAGGATCATCCGCGCGGGCAAGCCCGCACGGGCGGCACATGGGCGGGTACAGGTACGGTTCTGCCCTTGACTTCAGTCAAGGATGGGATCAGCCGCGGTGACGCCCTGCGGGCCGTCCCCGCGGGCATGTGTGGAGTCAGGGCTGTGTGGCCCGGGGCTCGCCCCGGGTTTCACGCACTTACCCTTGCCCTTGACTTCAGTCAAGGATAGCCAAACCTCGGATGAGCCGCGGTTGCGAGCAACCGCGGGCCTGTTGTCAGTGATCCTGAACGTGCGCGGTGTCAGCTTCCGGACGGCCGGTCGTGTCATCCTGAACAAGCGCGGCGCAGGCCGCGTGCACCCGGTGTCATCCTGAACAAGCGCGGCGCAGGCCGCGTGCAGTGAAGGATCTCGACAGAGAACTGTGATGAAGACCACACGGTATGTGGTCGAGATCCCTTCGCTTCGCTCAGGGCAGGCTCTTCACCCTTCGCGCCTGCCGGCGCTTCGGGTTCAGGATGACACGGGGGGGTGTCACACGGTCCCGGGTTCGACGAACCCGGGCTACACGCTTCGGGTTCAGGATGACTCGGACGGATACTTCAGCTTGAACACGAGCCGCAGCGTGTAGAAGGTGACAACCGCGAGCGCAACGCCGAACACGGCCGGATCGAACTCCTTTGCGAACGGGGTGACCCGGTAGATGAACGTGACCCCGACCGCGAACAGCATCGTGTAGAAGATGCTGCGGTTCAGGTTGCGGCTCTCCTCCTTTGACAGTGCGCCGACGACGACGGGAACGATGATCCCCGGCGCCCACGTGTGATAGGTGAACAGGAGCAGGTCGATGATGTCCGGCCACAGGTAGGCGATCGCGGTCGCGCCTGCGCCGAGCCCGATCGTCCAGTAGCGCGCGAGGCGGAGGATCTTGCGGTCGCCTTTGTGTTGCCAGCCGAGCTGGTGTTCGAACAGATCCTTGACGAAGATCGCGGTCGCGGAGTTGAGCGCGGAGTCGGCGGACGACATCACCGCGGACAGCAGCGCGGCGAGCATCAGCCCGGCGATGATCGGGTTGTGCAGCTCGCGGATCACCATCGGCAGCGCCTGCTGGCTCTCGATGCCGGGGAACAGGTTGCGCGCGTACAGCGCGATGAAGAAGATCACCGCGGGGAAGGTGACCGCGAGCAGAAACCCGATCCCCGCGATCCCGATCTTCGTGTCGCGGATCGTCCTCCCGATCATGTAGCGGGTCGCATACCCGGGCGCGAACGTCTCGCCGAGGAAGAACGCGAACCAGGTCGTGACCAGGTACCAGATCCCCTTGCCGCCGCCGACGCGGAAGAAATCGTCCGAGACGTCCTCGGCGAACTTGCCCCAGCTGTCGACGACATCCGGCGCGATGAACGCGAGCGTGAGCAGGAAGCCGGCGAACAGCACGGTGAATTGATAGACGTCCGTGTAGATGACGGCGAGCAGGCCGCCGGCGGTCGAGTAGATGATCACCATCGCGCCGCCGATCAGGATCGCGAGCTGGATCATTCGCTGGCGTCGCTTCGATTCCTCTTCCGCTGCTTTGCGCTGCGCCTCACGCTTTTCCGCTTCGCTCATCCGTCCGGAATGCTGTCCTCCGCCGGCGACGGTCGTGTCGGCGGATCCTGCGCCGGCCACGGTCGCAGCGGCGGCGGCCCCGCTGTCGGCGATGATCACGGTGTCAGTTCGCGTGGAGGCTGTGTCGGCGGGTGCGGCGGCTTCACTGCCGGCGCCGGCGCTTGTGTCCCCGGCCGCCGCGGCTGCTTCGCCCGCCCCTTCGGCCAAAGCCTCGGGCCCCTCCTCCGTGAGTTTGGAGATCGCCTCGATCTGCTGCTCGGGCATCAACGTCGAGAGCACGGTGCCGATCGCAGCGATCTGCGCGGCGACGATGAACACGGAAAACAGCAGCGAGAGGATGAGCACGACGAACCGGGTGCGTTCGTCGTAACGGTAGCCGAAGTAGCCGGCGACGGTGTAGAGTTTCGCGGCGCGGAACTTCGGCGCGACCCAGAGGCCGGAGAAGATAAAGTGGAAATAGCCGCCGGTGGCGATGAACGCCCACGCGAGCCCGGTTTCGTACGCGTCCCCGATCGCGCCGACTGAATAACCGCCGCCGATCACGGTCGCGCCCATCGTCGTCGCGATCAGCCACCAGCGCACATCGCGGCCGGCGAGGAGGAAGTCGTCCGAATCGCCGATCTGGCGGACCTTCGAGACCCCCTTGACGAAGATGAACGTCAGGTACGCCCCGATCATTCCCCAGATGATGTACTGGTCGGCTATGCCAAAGATAGTCCGTCTCCAGGTTGCTTCGTCGTGTAACCGGCGCCGCGCCCGCCGGGAAGCGGGCCTGTTCAGGTGTCAGCCGGGTTCTTCATCATCCGGTTCCGGCGCGACCGGTGGGAGTTCGACCTTCGCGCGCACTTCGTATTCGTCGAGCTCCGGGGTCACGACTTTCTCCAGGTACCGCCCGGTCATCAGCCGCACGAGTGCGCCGTAGGATGGTCGGAACCGGATCGAATCCCCGACCTGGAGGCGGTCGCGGCTGTCGCCGAGGTTGATCACGGAGACGTCGCTGCTCGCGCCGGCGATCGCATGGTCCGGATTCAGCGGCGTGAGCCCGCCCATCTCCGCGTCGAGCTGGCCGAGCGCGACGAGCGCCCGGTATCCGCGCGCGCCGGGCGTGTGCTCGCCCTCCTCCATCTTCGCGAACGGCGTCGTCGTGCCGGTTTCGCCGAGCGGGATCAGGCTCTTCTCCTTGATTTCGATGATCTCCGCCTCGAGCGTGAACCCGTCGTCGCGCAACCCCGCGAGCGTGCCGCCGTTGACGAGGTCCGTGCCGAGGAACACCGCCTCGCCGATGCGGAAGTGGTTTATCTCACGCGGCAGCCGTCCCGCGAGCAGGAGCGGGAGCAGCGAGCTCGAGCCGCCGGAGATGATCGGCAGCGGGCGGTCGTATTTCAGCTCGAGCAGCTCTTGATAGATCACGAGCTGGGTGAGCTGATCGATGTTCGGCACCGCGCCGCTGAGGCAGCCGAGGTTCGCGCCGATCCCGAGCACGTGCACGTTATCGAGCGCGAACGTGCGTTCGTAGAACTGTTCGAGGTCGGCCGGGAGCACGCCCTCGCGGAGGTCGCCGAGCTCGATCATGATCACGATCCGGTGCACCCGGCCCTGCTTCTTCGCGGCCTCGTTCAGCCCGGCGACGACGTCCAGTTCGGTGTTCAGGCTGACGTCGGCGAGTCTGACCACCGAGTCGCACGCGCTCGGATGCGGCGGGCGCAGGTACCACGATTCGACATCGCCGGCGATGCGCGCGATCTCGCGCAGGTTTTCCAGCCGTGAATCCGCGATCGACCGCACCCCGATCCGCTGCAGCGCGCGCAACGTGTCCGCGTGTCCGCACAGCGACTTAGTGACAAGCGTCCACCTCGCCCCGTGATCCTTCATCCAGCCGTCGATCACGGCGATGTTGTGCTCGATCGCGGCGAGGTCGATGATCAGCCGGTTCATTGCCTGTTCTTGTAGTACCTCATCTCCGCGTATTTCGTCGTCATCCCGAGCCGCTCGTAGAGGCGTTTCGCGGGATTGTCGTACTCGACGTGGAGCTTGACATCGCCGTCCGCATCGTCGAAGCAGCGCTGGATCAGTTTCGCGCCGATCCCCTGCCCGCGGGTTTCCGGGCTCACGGTCACCATGAGCAGAATCCACTCGGGCACGTACCCCTTCATTCCCGTGCGCAGCATCAGGCACGCGCCGAGCAGCTTTTCATCGCGGTGAACGAGGTTGAGGAATCCTCCCTGCCCGTAGCCGGGCTTGAACGCGTAGTCGAGCGCGCGGCGGACATCCTCCTTCGTGTCGTTGTACGGTTTCATCGTTTCATGGAAGTACTCGACCATGAAATCGTCCGTCGCCCACTGGGGGAAATCGTCGTAGCTGTCGATCCGGTAGAATTCCACATCCGCCGCGGTTGCCTTTTCGCTCATGGTAGTTCGCTCTCCGCTGTTTGGGGATCCTGAGCCGCTGCTTCACGTCACGGCCTCACGGGCGCCATCGCCCGCCGACTCACGTCACGTGACGGCCGAACCGGCTGATAAACGGGCAGATCGGTCCGGTTGACAAGTTCCTGAAGGTATCGCGCGAGCCGGATCGGTTCAAGCTGTCCGCCCCGCCCGCTCACACCTCCCGGGCGGAAGGGACGGGGACGCTTGCTGGGAAGCGTCCCCGGAGTCAGATGCGATCAGAGTTCGGTTCCACGCACGTGGCTGAGCGTACTGGG
Organism: Calditrichota bacterium; assembly: GCA_018263585.1. Lineage (GTDB taxonomy): Bacteria > Electryoneota > Electryoneia > Electryoneales > Electryoneaceae > JAANWZ01. Next base: position 13,382 of record JAANWZ010000117.1, read on the forward strand.
CAACCAGTTGCGATCCGCGCCCGGTCAGCCGGTGAATGTGCCGACCACGATCAGCCCGAGCAGCGCGATCCCGATCGCGAGCGCGACGAACCCGAACGTGTAGAGCAGCACGCGGGGCAGCAGCGCCATCGGCCTGACCCGCATCTTCTCGAGCTTGCCTTCACGTTCCATCCGCTCGTACCAGTGCGCGCGTTCCTCCTTCATGTACCCTTCGCTGACACGTCCGGTGAAGATCACCTCGTCCATCGGGAAGTTCTCCGGCCGGAAGTGTTCGTTGAAGAAGTGGATCGTGAAGATGAACCCTGTCGCGAGCAGGGCTTCCTCGGAGTGGATGATCGCGGCGGCGTTGAGCACCCAGCCGGGGAGGAACTTCGTGAAGAACGTCGGGAACCAGAGCGTGAGCCCGGACACGCCGATCACCGCCACTCCCCAGAACACGGCGAAGTAGTCGAACTTCTCCCAGTAGCTGAACCGGCCGAACGTGGGCTTCTCCGAGATCCCGATGAACCAGCCGATGTGCTGGAAGAACTGCTTGAAGTCGCGCGGCTGCGGGACGAGGCTGTCCACGCCCCAGAGCAGGCTCTTCAGCGTTCTCCGCCGCCGGACCAGCTTGTAGATCAGGCTGATCAGGTGGAGCGCGAAGTACCCGAACGTCATCCCGGCGCCGATCCGGTGCAGGATCGCCATCGTGCGCAGATCGACGATGTTCGACGCGATCCAGTACGCCGCTTCCGTGTGCGAGTATTTGAGCGGGAGCCCGGTCGATGCGAGCAGGAGGAAGCTGATGATGACAACACCGTGGAGCAGGCGGTTGAACACGCCGAACCGCAGGTAGCGGGTCTGACCCCTGCGGCTGCGGATGCGGCGGCCGTGACGGACCTTGTTCCAGCCGACGCGCAGCAGCCAGAGCACGGAATGGACGGCGAACACGGTGAGCGTGATCCGGAGCAGCCAGACCATGAACACGTGGATCGCGTTGAGCAGCGGGTGTTCCTCGTGCGCCATCGGGTCGTAGTGCTGGAGCTGGGCGACGAAGTTCTCGTTCACGTCATCGTGGCAGCGGCCGCAGGTTTCGAGGATGTGCTGGCGCGCGATCGTCGATTCCGGGTTCTCCCGCGGCAGGATCAGGTGGTTGTCGTGGCAGGAGACACAGGTCGCGAATTCCTCGCCCTGGTAGCCGAGCGAATACGCCTTCCCGTGGTACGTGTTCAGGTAGCCGGAAACGACGTTCGGGTTGAGCTGGAAGCGGAGGATCACGTCGCGGTCGGCGTGGCACGACGCGCACAGCGAGATGATCGACTGCCCGTCGAACCGGCTGCTGATCCGCTCGACCTTTTCCGCGCCGTGACAGGTTTCACAGGTGGGCGCCTCCGCGTGACCCTTCCGGTAGGCGGTGCCGTGCGCGCTCCGCTCCCACAGCTCGCGCTGGTGTTCGTGGCAGCCGCCGCAGTCGAAAGTGAGCGTGCCGCCGGGCTTGTGGCCGTTCCCGGGCTCATCGGCGTGGTACCTGTGGCACTGCATGCAGGATACGGTTTCGCCCTCTTCGCCTGCCATCAGCGCGGCGTGGGCGAGGTCGTCATCGACGTGCGCGTCCTTTTCGTGGCAGCGGTTGCAGGTTTCGCTCACGCGCTCCTGGAAATGGGCGGTGCGATGGCCGGCGATCCGGGTTTCGTGCCCGGTGTGGCAGGCGGCGCACGTCATCAACCGCGGATCGACCCCGCTCTTCCGGTGGACCGTCTCCTGCTTGCCGGTGTGGCAGGAGGAGCAAGTCGCGTCCATGTTGTCCACATGCACCCGCGAGCGCTCGTCGGACACCGCGTAGATGTTGTGGTAGCCGTGGCAGTCGGCGCAGATCGGCGCGTCAACGTTCCCGTCCTTCACCTGGTCGTAGTGCTCGGATTCGAGGTAGTCGTCGGCGTGCACGTGATGGCAGGCGAGACAACGGTCGGTGACCTCCTTGCGCCAGTCGGCGGGCAGCATCTCGCCGCGCTCGCTCTTCGTGTGCGCGGCGTGACAGCTCGTGCAGGAGACACGCCCCGGCGCGGCGCGGCCGTGCACCGACTGCCGCAACGACTTCACCGCGTCCTGGTGACAGACGCCGCACACTTTGCGCGTGTCAGCCTGCGTCGAGATCTCGTGCTCGCCGTGGCACTCCGTGCACCCCGGGATCGCGGTGAACCCGCGCTGCTCGAGGTGGGTGTAGAAACCGGACATGTAGTCGTCGAACGCCTGGTCGTGGCATTCGGTGCAGTTCACGTTCGGCAGGTGCGGGTCGTGCGGGAACTCCTCGACACCGTAGAGCGCGTGGTGGCAATCGACGCAGCCGAAGCCGGCGTGCACGGAGTGCTCGACCATCTCGGAGGTGACGTGCAGCGAGACCGGGATCCCGCCCTCGACGCGCTTCAGCTCCGGGTCGGCGTGGCAGATCTCGCAGGTCTCGTCGTCCTGGGCGAGAGACGGGGACAGCAGCGCGGCGAGCGTGATCACGAGAATCGCGAGCATGAGCCGCGCGGGCACGTCCGCACGGGCGGTACGAGGGGGACGCTTGCCGGCGAGCGTCCCCGGAATGCGCCGCGCTTGACAAGCAAGCGCGGGCACGA
>JAANWZ010000118.1 GCA_018263585.1 Calditrichota bacterium
CGCGGATCATGTCCGCGACCAGTCTCGCCTTGCGCGGCGGCACGCGCACGAACCGCGCCTTTGCCGTTGCTTTCATCGCCTGTTCCATGCTTCTCAGATGTCAGTCGTCAGATGTCAGATGTCAGAAGTCAGATGTCAGAAGTCAGAAGTCAGATCTCAGATGTCAGAAGTCAGATCTCAGATGTCAGATGCCAGATGTCAGTTGCCGCAGCCTGCGGCCCGCTACAAGTGTCATCCTGAACGAACCCGACGTCTGTTTGTCGGGTGAAGTGAAGGATCTCGACCGAAAGCGGTAATATCTCCTCATTGCTTCCCGTTATTGAGGTCTTTCTCTCGATATCCCTTCGCTTCGCTCAGGGCAGGCTCTTCACTGCGCGCGACAAACTGACGCCGCGCACGTTCAGGATGACACGAAGGAACATTGACCTCTGACTTCAGTCACCCGCCCCGGGGTCGGCGACCCCGGGCTACTGACTTCTGACATCTGACCTCTGACTTCTGACATCTGACCTCTGACTTCTGGCTTCTGACCTCACCGCAGCTTCGCCACTCTTTCCGACCGTCCGCGCGCGTGCGCGCGGAACGTGCGCGTCGGCGCGAATTCGCCCAGCTTGTGTCCGACCATGTTCTCGGTGACAAACACCGGGATGTGCTTCTTCCCGTTGTGCACGGCGATCGTGAGTCCGACGAAGTCCGGGCTGATCGTGCTCCGCCGCGACCACGTCTTGATCACCTTCTTGCTGCCCGAACGCCGCGCATGATCCACCTTCTTCTGCAGGTGGTCGTCGATGAACGGGCCTTTCCTGACCGAGCGGGCCATTTGCTCCACTCCCTGCAATTACTGTGCTGCGAGATCATCCCGGACTGAAGTCCGGGGCAAGGGATGCCAGTTCGTTCGGTTACTTCTTCTTGCGCGACTTGATGATGTGCCTGTCGGACGCTTTCCGCGCCTTCCGTGTCTTGTAGCCTTTGGTCGGCTTGCCCCACGGGGTGCACGGGTGCCGTCCGCCGGAGCTGCGGCCCTCGCCGCCGCCCATCGGATGATCGACCGGGTTCATCGCGACCCCGCGCACGTTCGGCCGGCGGCCGACCCACCGGCTCTTGCCCGCCTTGCCGAACTGCTGGTTCTCGTGCTGCTCGTTGCCGACGACGCCGATCGTCGCGAAGCACGCATCCGGCACCTGGCGCATCTCCCCGGACGGCAACTTGAGCGCGGCCATCCCGGAGTCACGCGCCATCAGGCGCACGGACGCCCCCGCGGAGCGCGCCATCTTCCCGCCGCGGCCGGGGGTGAGCTCGACGTTGTGCACCGCCGTGCCCATCGGGATGCTCGCGAGCGGCATCGCGTTGCCGGTGCGGATTTCGACGCCTTCATGCCCGCTGCGCACGGAGTCGCCGATCCGCAGCCCCTTCGCCGCGAGGATGTACCGCTTCTCGCCGTCGGCGTAGACGACGAGCGCGATGTGCGCGTTCCGGTTCGGGTCGTACTCGATCGTCGCGACCCGGCCCGGCACGCCGAACTTGTCGCGCTTGAAATCGAGGCGCCGGTACTTGCGCTTGTGGCCACCGCCCCGCTGCCACACCGTGGTCCGGCCGTTGTTGTTCCGGCCACCCTTCTTGTGCAGCGGATCGAGCAGGCTCTTCTCCGGTTCGACAGCACTCAGCTCGTGGTAGTCGAGATTCACGCGAAATCTCGTGCCGGGTGTCACCGGGTTGTATTTCTTCAGCATGGTTCCCTCACGGCGGTGTCCGTTCGGCCATCGCCACCGTCACACCGCAATCCCGCGGCGCGACGTTCGTTCGGCGGTTTACACGTTCTCGTACAGCTCGAGCTCCTGCCCTTCGGCCAGGGTCACGTACGCCTTCTTCACGCCCGGGCGCATTCCTTCGAAACGCCCCATCCGCTTCTTCTTGCCGGGGAGTTTCACGGTGCGAATTTGCACGACCTTGACCTCGAACAGTGTCTCGACCGCCCGTCGCAGCTCGACCTTGTTCGCGTGCTTCGGCACCTCGAACACGTACGTGTTGCCGCGTTCGGTCATCGCGACGGCTTTCTCGGTCTGCAGAGGCCGCTTAAGCAGCTTTCTCAGTCGTGCGCTCTCGTCCACCCAACACCTCGGAGATGGAGCCCAACGCTCCCGCCTGTATCAGGAGCATCCGGCAATTCAACAGGTCGTACGTCGAAGCTTCGACCGCGACACGGACCGCAACGTCCGGCAGGTTACGCGCGGACTTGACGAGCTCGGGATCGTGGTCGCGGGTGAGGATGAGCACGCGCTGTCCGCTCAGTTCGAGCGCGTCGATCATCCGCGCGAGCTCGCGGGTGCGCGGGGCCTCGAAGGTGAAATCCTCGACGAGCCGGAGCGCGTCATGCTGCGCCTTGTCGGCGAGCACGCTGCGGCGCGCGAGCCGGTTCACCTTCTTCGGGATCGTGAGCCGGTACGGGTGCGGTCGCGGGCCGAACGTGCGGCCGCCGTGACGCCAGAGCGGGCTGCGCACCGTGCCCGCGCGAGCGGTTCCACGGCCTTTCTGCCGCCACGGCTTGCGCCCGCCGCCACGAGCCGCCGCCCGGTTCTTCGTCGAATGCGTGCCCTGGCGCATCCGCGCGCGCTGCACTTTCACCGCGAGGTAGATCGCGTGCTCGTGCGGCTCGATCCCGAACACCGACTCGTCGAGCTCGATCTCGTTGCCCGACCGCTCCCCGTCGCGGTTGAACACTGGCAGTTTCATCGCATCACTCGGACTTGATGATTTCAACGATACTGTTCCGCGAGCCGGGCACGGCGCCGGAGACGAGCACGAGGTTCTTCTCGCCGATCACGTCGATGATCTCGAGGTTCTTCACCGCGGTGACCGCGTTGCCCATCTGACCGGGCATCCGCTTGCCTTTCCACACGCGCGACGGGTCCGCGGACGCGCCGATCGAACCGGCGCCGCGGAAACTCTCGTGCGTGCCGTGGCTCGCCTTGTGCCCGGAGAACCCGTGCCGCTTCATCACGCCGGCGAACCCACGCCCGCGCGAACGGCCGCGCACGATCACGAGATCACCGGCCGCGAGCACATCCCCGGCGCTCACCGCCTCTCCCGCCTCGAATCCGTTCATCCCGCGGAACTCACGCAGCACGCGTTTCGGCTCAACGCCGGCGCGCTCGTAGTGGCCCTGCATCGGCTTGTTCACCCGGCGCACAGACTTCCGGCCGTACCCGAGCTGGAGCGCGTCGTACCCGTCCTTCCCGCCCGCGGTCTTCGCCTGCACGACCGGGTTCGGTTCAACTTCGATCACGGTGACGGCGATCTGCACGCCCTGCCGGTACACGTGGGTCATGCCGATCTTACGGCCGAGGATTCCCTTCGGCATCGTCGCTCCCTCGCTGTTTCATTCCGCAACCGGTCCGAAGGCCCGCTGCTAACTCACGTCTTGATCTCGATGTCCACGCCCGCGGGGAGCTCGAGCTTCATCAACGCGTCGATCGTCTTCGACGTCGAGTTGAGGATGTCGATCAACCGCTTGTGCACGCGCGTCTCGAACTGTTCGCGCGACTTCTTGTCCACATGCGGACCGCGCAGCACCGTGTAGATGGAACGGCGCGTCGGCAGCGGAATCGGTCCGGAGATCGCCGCGCCCGTAGCCCGCGCGGTCTGGATGATCTTCTGCGCCGACTTGTCCAACAGGATGTGATCGTACGCCTTCAGGCGGATGCGGATGTTCTGACCGGGCACGATGGCCTCCTGCTCGCGGGCTCACACCGGGGGCCCGTTTGCTGTGTGCTCACTCGATGATCTTCGCGACGACCCCTGCGCCGACGGTGCGACCGCCCTCGCGGATCGCGAAACGGAGCGTCTCCTCCATCGCGATCGGCGCGATCAAAGTCGCCGTCATCTGCACGTTGTCGCCGGGCATCACCATCTCAACGTCCGCCGGCAGCTCGATCTCACCGGTCACGTCCGTCGTGCGGAAGTAGAACTGAGGGCGGTAACCCTTGAAGAACGACGTGTGACGCCCGCCCTCGTTCTTGCTCAGGATGTACACCTCAGCCTCGAACTTCGTGTGCGGCGTGATCGAACCGGGCTTCGCGAGCACCATTCCGCGCTCGATCTCGTCCTTGTCCACGCCGCGCAGAAGCAGGCCCGCGTTGTCGCCCGCGCGACCCTCCTCGAGGATCTTCCGGAACATCTCCACGCCGGTGACAACCGTCTTCCGGTGCGCGCCGAGGCCGATCATCTCCACCTCTTCGCCCGTCTTGACCACGCCGCGTTCGATACGGCCCGTCGCGACAGTGCCGCGACCGGTGATCGAGAACACGTCCTCGACAGGCATCAGGAACGGCCGGTCCGTCGCGCGCTCGGGCTCCGGGATGTACGTGTCGATCGCCTCGATCAGCTCGAAGATCGACTTGTTCTTCTCATCGTCATCCGGGTTGTTCAAAGCGTCCAGCGCAGACCCGCGGATGATCGGGACCTCCTCGCCCGGAAACTCGTACTCGTTCAGCAACT
>JAANWZ010000119.1 GCA_018263585.1 Calditrichota bacterium
TGATTCGACACGGGTGGGCGGACCGGGAAACCCACGAAATAACCCTCAGATAAGCTGGACCTTCTTCACCCGCCTTCACGCAAACGTACGCGTGAAGCCGGGTTCAGAATGACGCCTCGCCCATCCGGATGAGAGCAGAGTCCAGGTTCGTGCACGTGGCTGATCGAACAGGATAACCGCTTGCTGGCAACCGTCCCCTTTCCGTCCCGTTTCCTCGTGCCCGCGGGGACCGAAGGTCACCGCGGCTCATCCGTCCCGCCATGTCTGCATCGTTGTCCCCGGCCCGGCTGATCGGCCGCGCCGCAGTGTCCGGAGCCGCGGTCACGCGAAAACCCGCCCGGCTCGCGAGCCGGATCTCCCTTCCACGCGCGAACTTTCTCGCGTCATTGTAGTTTACCGAGTGCACGGTTTGTTTCGAGCGCATCAGCCAGGGACACGATGAACGGCTTTTTCACATGGGTCGTTGTCCTCGGCCTGCTGCTGCCGGGTGTGGTTGCGGCGGAATGGACGGCTGTCGAGTTTCCGGGCGACGGCGAGTTGCGCGCGGTCAGCCGTCCCACCGTCGAACTCGCGTGGACGTGCGACAACGAGGGCACGATCTGGGTCTCCGATTCGGGCGGCGAGTCGTGGAGCGAACAGGCGGCGCTGCCCGGCGGCGACTTCTACGGAATCTCATTTTCCGGCGCCGCGTTCGGGAGCGCGGCCACATTGTCCGGCGACATCCACTACACGCTCGACGGCGGTGAGAGCTGGCTGCCCGCGTTCGAAGCCTTGTCCGCCGCGTTCTACGATGTATTCACGGTCCCCGGCAGGGAAGCGTCTTACGTCTCCGGCAAGAGCGCGCAATTCCAGCCGTACATCATCTGGACCACGGACGCGTGGGCGAGCTCGCACGAGGCGGCGTTCTACATCACGATCGACGGCGACCAGGTCGAGGGCCAGGCGCGCGCGGTTACGGCGACCGCGGACGGCGCGACGATCGTCGCCGGCTCTCGCACCTGGGACGGGACCGGCGCGATCTGCGTCTCAGCCGACGGCGGCGACTCGTTCGCGACCGCGTTCACCGGCTTCTACACGGTCAAAGATGTCGCGCTCAGCCCGGACGAACAGACTTACCTCGCGGTCACGAGCGGCGGGCAGATTCTCTCATCGGAGGACGGCGGCGGGAGCTGGACGGTTCGCCGCACCGCGGACGGGTCCGACCTGCACGGCGTCTGCTTCGCGCGGACGAACGACGCGTACGCGGTCGGCGCGAACGGGCTGATCCTGCACTCACACGACGCAGGCGTCACATGGGTCGAGCAGGAGTGCGGGACGAACGCCGACCTGAACGGCGTCTCGTTTTCCAACGGCGGCAGCGGGATCGCGGTCGGCGCGGCCGGCACCGTGCTCGTCTTCTCTTCCGCGGCGGGGTTCCCGGTCACGCTCGCGCTCACCCCGGTCGTCGATCTCGTGCCCGCGACCGGCGGGACGGTTGTCTATGACGCGCACCTCGTGAGCACGCTGCCGAATCCCTACGCCGGCGTGAACTACTGGACGGCGGTGGAAACGCCAGGCGGGCAGGTGTTCGGCCCGCTTGCGTTCACCTCGTTCACGATGCCCCCGATGATGGACCGGGTTGTCTCGGGACTGACGCAGAATGTGCCCGCGTTCGCCCCGGCCGGGCAGTACACGTTCACCGCGCACGTCGGGTACTTCCCGAACGCGTACCTGACGGACAGCTTCCCGTTCACGAAGGAAAGCGGAGCCGCGCGGGCGGCGGGGCTGAACGTGCCGGCGGAGGCCTGGGAGACGGCCGGCCGGCCGGCGGGTTCCGGCGATGCGACGGCCGCAGCAGTTTCGCCTCGCGCGTTCTCCCTCTCCACGCCCGCGCCGAACCCGTTCAATTCGACGGCGACCCTCGCGCTCGAACTGCCGCAGGACACCCGCGTCGAGCTTGCCGTGTACTCGATCACCGGCCGGCGGGTCGCGATGCTCCACCACGGCCCGCTCGCGGCGGGCAGGCATGTGTTCACCGTTGACGGAACCGGCCTCGCATCCGGCCTCTACTTCGTTCGCGCCTCCGTTGCCGGCGCGGCCGTAAGGGTCCGCAAGATCTCCCTGCTCAGGTAACCGCGGGGCGATCTGAATCGCGACCGCCGTTCTCATCCTCCGCGCCACCGATCGGACCATTCGTCCGGCATGAGAGGTAGGATCCCCTCGTCTTCCTGCTTACATTCCGGACCGTCCCTGACACTCCCCGGGACCGGTGCATACAGTCCGGATTCCGACTGTGATGAAGATCCTGATCACCAATGACGACGGGTACCAGGCGCCCGGGTTGCGCGCGCTCTACGAGGGGCTGAGCGAGGTCGCGGACGTGATCGTCGCCGCCCCCGACCGCGAGCGCAGCGCGACTTCGCTTGCGATCACGCTGCACGACCCGCTGCGCGCGTGGCCGATCGACCACACCGGGATGCGCGGGTTTTCCGTGAACGGCACGCCCGCGGATTGCGTCAAGCTCGCGATCAGCGGGCTGCTCGACGGGCGCCCGGATGTCGTGTTCTCCGGGATCAACCGCGGCAGCAACGTCGGCCTCAACGCGAACTACTCCGGCACCGTCGCCGGCGCGATCGAGGGTGCGATGAACGGGCTCCCCTCGGCGGCGATCTCGCTGCTCTCGTACACGAGCGACGAGTTCGCAGGCGCGGTGCGCGCGGCGAAGCACGTGCTCGCGCGGATCGCGGACACCCCGCCGCAACCGTACGAAGTGCTCAACGTGAACGTGCCCTCGCTGCCCGCGGATCTGTTGCAGGGCGTGCGGATCACGCCGGTCTCGCACGTCGTCTATCGCGAGGTCGTCGAGCGCCGTCTCGACGCGCACAAGCGGGCGTACTACTGGCTCGGCGGGGAGTGGGCGTCGATTCAGGAAGTCGAAGGCGGTGACGACGCGGCGACCCGGGAGGGATACGTCGCGATCACTCCGCTGCGTGTGGACTGGACCGCCCACGACGCACTCCGGCGCCTGCGCGAGGGACACTGGGAAGCGGACTGGGTGAAGCGGGACGGTCATGGCCGGCCGTGACTTCGACACCGTGCTCGTGATCGACTTCGGCTCGCAGTACACTCAGTTGATCGCGCGCCGGATCCGCGAGCGCGGCGTGTACGCCGAGATCCTCCCCTGCACCGCTTCGATCGATGACGTTCGCGCGGTCGAACCGGTCGCGCTCATCCTCTCCGGCGGACCAGCGAGTCTGTACGACGACGGTGCGCCGGACGCCTCCCCCGAACTGCTCGCGCTCGATGTGCCCGTGCTCGGCATCTGTTACGGGATGCAGTGGATCGCGCGCGAACTCGGCGGCGATGTCCGCTCCGCGGAGTTCGCCGAATACGGCCGCCGGGAAGTCGAGGTCGGCGACGCGGCCGGGTCGGTGCTCGCGAACGTCCCCGCGCGCACGATCACGTGGATGAGCCACCGGGACCAGATCGCACACCTCCCCGGCGGGTTCCGCGTGATCGGCCGCTCAGAGACCTGCCCCGTCGCGGCGCTGGCGGACGATACCCGCCGCTTCCACGGCCTCCAGTTTCACCCGGAGGTCCGTCACACCGAACACGGCGCGGAGATCATCGACAGCTTCCTGTTCGAGATTGCGCGCGCGCGCCGCGGCTGGTCGATGGAGGCGTTCGAGCACGAGCAGATCCGGCGCATCCGCGAACGTGTCGGGGATGGGCATGTGATCGGCGGCGTCTCCGGTGGAGTGGACAGCACGGTGATGTCCGCGCTGCTCAACCGCGCGATCGGCGACCGCTTTCTCGCCGTGTTCGTGGACAACGGCCTGCTCCGCAAGGGGGAGGCGACGCAGGTGCGGAACACGCTCCACGGCGAACTCGGCGTGAACCTGGTCACCGTCGATGCGGGCGACCGCTTCCTCGCCGCGCTCGCGGGCGTCACCGACCCGGAGGATAAGCGCCGCCGGATCGGGCACACGTTCATCGAGGTGTTCGACGAAGAAGCGGTCAGGCAGCGCGAGGCGCGCTTTCTCGCGCAGGGCACGCTGTACCCGGACGTGATCGAGTCGATCAGCCACCGCGGGCCGAGCGCGACGATCAAGACGCACCACAACGTCGGCGGCCTCCCCGACGGAATGCGGCTCGAGCTGATCGAACCGCTGCGCGAACTGTTCAAGGACGAGGTGCGCGAGCTCGGGCGACGGCTCGCACTTCCCGAGCGGGTCGTCAACCGGCATCCGTTCCCGGGCCCCGGGCTCGCGGTGCGCATTCTCGGCGAAGTGACACGCGAACGGCTCGCCGTGCTCCGCGAGGCGGACGCGATCTTCATCGAGGAGCTGCGCGCCGCCGGTTGGTATGAGAACACGAGCCAGGCGCTCGCGGTGCTGCTCCCGGTGAAAACGGTCGGCGTGATGGGCGACGCGCGCACGTACGCGGACGTGATCGCCCTGCGCAGCGTGGACACGTGGGACTTCATGACCGCCGACTTCAGCCCGCTGCCGCACGACCTGCTCGGCCGCGTCGCGACACGGATCATCAACCAGGTGCGCGGCGTGAACCGGGTCGTGTACGACGTGAGCAGCAAACCGCCGGCGACCGTCGAATGGGAGTGAACGGGAGCGCGTCGATGACATCGGTGGCGTCACGGGGGAGGACGTGGATCGCGGCCGGGCTGTTGCTCGCCGGCTCTGCCGCCGCGCAGCGCGATCTGCCGAACGAGCTCGAGCGCGCCGCGCACGCGTTGCGCAACGACGACCCGCAGGCCGCGTTCGACGCCGCGCACGCGTATCTCGAAGAACTCCCGGCCGGCCACTACGCGCTCGCGGCGATGCTGCTCGCCGGCCGCGCGGAGCTCAGGCTCGATCGTCCCGCCGGCGCGATCGACCGCGCGTACGACGTGCTCGCGCGTTGCAGCGGAACCTCCGAATACCGCCCCCACGCGTACTACCTGCTCGCGACCGCGCACGAGGCGCGCGGCGACCAGTACGAAGCCGCGCGCGCGCTCGTCGAAGCGCTCGAGGCCGGCGCGCGCGATGACCTCGAGCAGGATGTGCTCGACCATCTCGCCGAACTGATGAACGGCCCGGCGGCGTACCGCGCGCGCGACCTGCTCCTCGTCGCACGCCGCGAGAATACGCGGCGAGTGCTCGCGACCCTGCTCCCGTCCGCTGCGGAAACGCCGACGATCGGGTTGCTGCTTCCAGATCCCGATGCCGGCTCGCGCGGGGCGGATTCGCTGCTCGCGGGCGTGGAAACAGCGCTCGCATCGTGGGAAGATCGGGGCGGGGAACATGTCGAGCTCGCGCTCCGGTGGATCGACGGCGACCCGGCGCGCGCGGTCGATGCGGCGCGAGATCTCGTGCGCAACGCCGGCGTGTGGGCGCTGATCGCCGCCGGTCCGGACGCGATCGTCGTGCCCGCCGCGGTCGAGGCGCAGGCGGCAGGCACGCCGGTCGTGATTCCCGGCAACGGACGCCCAGCGCTGCGCGCGCTCGGACCCTCAGTCGTGCTCCCGACGCCCGACTGGCGGCTCGAGGGAAAGCTCGCGGCGCAATACGCAACCGATGTGCTCGAGCTCGAGACGTTCGGCATCGTCGCCCCGTACACCGACCGCGGCCGGGAAACGGTCGCCGGGTTCCTCGACGTGCTCGCCGAGCGCGAAAATGTGACAGTGCTCGACCAGGAATGGTACCGCCCGGAGGAGGGCGTCAGCCTCGCGACCCAGTTCCGCCGGCTGCGCACGATCGGGTTCAAGCGAGAGTTCCGCGACAGGTTGATTGAGCGCGAGCTGCACGTGCTCGATTCGCTGTGGGCGGTCGTGGACAGCTTCGGGCTCGCCCCGGTGGACAGCATCGCCGGCCGCAGGCTCGTGCCCGCAATCCGCGACAGTGTCCACATCACGGACGAGCAGCTCGAACGTGAATGGCAGGAGCACCTGATCGAGGTCCGCCAGTCGCCCGAGTTCAAATCAGGCAAGCTCGACTCGAACGCGATCGAGCTGAAGGCGTACGACGCGCTCTACCTGCCGATCGAGCGCGGGACGATCGCGACATTCGCGCCGCAGTTCGCGTTCTACAACTTCCACGCGGTCCGGCTCGGAAACTCCGCGTGGTACGATCCGGATGAGCTGCTCCGCCACCGGCAGTACGTGCAGCACCTCGGGTTCACCGCGCCGTTCAACCTCACCGCCGACAACGATCCGCTCTGGATGTTGAACGAAGCGCTCGCGGACACGTCGAACCGGACGGTTACTCCGTGGCACGTGTTCGGCTGGGACGCGGCCGGGATTCTGCTGCACGCGATGGCCGGCGGAGAAGAAGGGGCGACGCGGTTTTCGACGGCGCCGCTCGTGCGCCGCGGACCCGGTGAAATCGCGCTCGCGCTCCGCAACCTCGGCGAAATCCAGCTCGCCGCCGGCAGGCAGGTGTTCGCCGAAACCGCCCCGGTCGCGCAGGCGATCTGGTTCCTGATGGTGAAGGACGGGTTCGTCGAGCCGCTGCTGCCGCAGATGAAGACGCCCGCCGAGCTCGAGCGCGAGTGGGGACTGCCCCGGGCGCCGGCCGATTCGAGCGAGCTCACGCTCCCGAACATGCGGTACCACGAAGACGGGGACTCTCGATGAACGGATGGCAGGCGCTGCTGCTCGGGCTCGTACAGGGCCTCACCGAATTCCTCCCGATCAGTTCCTCCGGACACCTCGTACTCGTCAACCACCTGCTCGGCATCGAGAACGAGACGATCGTGTTCGAGATCGCCGTCCACCTCGGCACGCTGCTCGCGGTGCTCGTCTATTTCCGCCGCGACCTCGCGAACGTGATCCGCGACTTCTTCGCGGGCGGGCCGTACCGGCGCACCGGGTGGATGATCCTGCTCGCGCTCGTGCCGACCGCGATCATCGGCTTCGGGCTCAACGACTTCTTCGAGAGCATGTTCCAGGCGCCGCGGTACGCGTCCGGGGGGTTATTGGTCACTTCCGTGATCCTGTTCGCCTCGGAAAAGGTCCGGCAGGGCGATCGCGTACTCACCCGGATCCGCTCGCTGGACGCGCTCATCATCGGTACGCTGCAGGGGCTCGCGATCATGCCCGGGATCAGCCGCTCCGGCTCGACGATCGCTGCCGGCCTGTTCGTCGGGCTCAGCCGTGACACCGCCGCCCGGTTCAGCTTCCTGCTCGCGGTCCCGGCGATCATCGGCGCGGCGACGCTGCACGCGCAGGATTTCGTCGAACTGCCCGCGGAACTGGTCGGCCCGTCGCTCGTCGGCTTTGTTGCCGCAACGGTCAGCGGCTACGCCGCGATCGGGATCCTGATGGCGGTGATCCGCCGCAGCCGGCTGTATGTGTTCGTCGCCTACACCGCCGCCGTCGGCGCGCTCGGCCTCATCTTCCTCTGATTGACCGCGGGGGGCCCGGGGCTTCAGCCTCGCGTTTCATCCAGGTTGTCCCTCATGCTGGTGCTTGGAACAAATGTCTCATCCGTGTACCGGCCGTGCGGGCTTGCCCGCGCGGTTGATCACACCGTGCATGCAACGGATCACACCGTGCATGCAACGGATGCTCCTGAGGTTGATTCAGGTGCGCCGAGGCCCTGCGACATCGCACACACACACGCGCTGTCACAGGGGCACGACCCCCGGTCCACCCGCCGCCT
>JAANWZ010000012.1 GCA_018263585.1 Calditrichota bacterium
AAGCAACCACGGGCCTGTTGCTCTCATACACCGTCGGATCAGCCGCGGTTGCAAGCAACCACGGGCCTGTTGCTCTCATACACCGTCGGATCAGCCGCGGTTGCAAGCAACCACGGGCCTGTTGCTCTCATACACCGTCGGATCAGCCGCGGTTGCAAGCAACCACGGGCCTATCCGAAACAAGCACGGGCCTATAAGAGGCAACCGTGGAGGGCGGGAGCGAGTACAATTTGCGATAGTGTCGCTTCACCGGAGACGAATCCGTACCGGAGGACCGCCAGTTCGATGAGATACCTGAGACGCATCAGCCTGCCGCTCGCGCTCGCGATCATGCTGCCGCTTTCTTCGCACGCACAGATGCCGCGCGGCCGGTTCCAGGAAATCGGCCTGCCCCGGTTCGACATCAACGCGGTTTCGCTCCTGTCGGACGAACCCGGGCTCACCCGTGTGATCGCCTACATCGAGATCCCGTATGAAAACCTGCAGTTCTTGCGCTCGTCGCGCGGGTACGAAGCGAACTACGAGGTCGATCTCTCCGTGCTCGCCGGCCCGAACGAGAGTAGTCCGCGGGTGAGGAACGAAATCTGGCGCTCCACGGTGATCGTGTCCACATTCAAGCAGACGAACTCCCGCGAGCGGTTCGACATCAGCGAAACGTCGGTTCAGCTCAAACCGGGCAGGTACACGATGGTCGCGACCGTGACCGACCTCGAAACCCGGAAGAAAAAGAAGGCGACGCGCACGTTGCAGGTGCCGAGTTATCACCTCGGCGGACTCGCGATGGGCGACCTCCTGCTCGCGCGCGAGATCGAGCGCACGAACACCGGCGCGTTCGAAATCGTGCCCAACGTTGACCGGATTGTCGCCGGGTCGGACGAAGCGCTGTTCGTGTACTACGAGATCTACCCGAACGGGGCGGACACGCTGGACGTGCGCGCGCGCGTGCTCAACAGCAGGGGCGACGCTATTCATGAAATCCGGAATGCCCTCGCCGCGGAATCGCCGGTGACACGTGACTACCTGAGCGTGCCGGCGAACAAGCTGAAGTCGGGGCGGCATGTGGTCGAGATCCAGGTACGCGGCCGCAACCAGTCCACGCTCAAGTCCGCCCGGTTCGAGGTGCGCATGTCAGGCCTGCCCGCGTCCGTGCAGAACATGGAAGTGGCCATCCGACAGCTCCGTTACATCGCCGGCCACCGCACGACCGACCGGATGCTGAACGCGAACCCGGCCGATCGCCGGCAACTGTTCAGGGATTTCTGGAAGGAAAAGGACCCGAGCCCGAATACCCCGGAAAACGAACTGATGCAGGAATACTACAACCGGGTTTCGGAAGTGAACCGGCGGTTCGGCGGGATGCGCGAAGGGTGGGAAACCGACCGCGGCGAGGTGTACATCCGGTTCGGCCCGCCTGACGACATCGAGCGCCATCCGTTCGAAGTGGATTCACGTCCGTACGAGATCTGGTACTACCACGACAGGCAACGCCGGTTCGTGTTCGTCGATGAACTCGGGTACGGTGAATACCGGCTCGTGAGCAACCTGTGGCAATAGTCCCCCCTCCGCTGAAGCCGGGCGCCCGTGTCGCCGTCGTCTCGCCCGCCGGGCCGGTGGACAGGGAGTCGACGCAGCGCGGGATCGACGTTCTCACCCGCCACGGGTTTGTGTTCGACGTTCTCACTCACGTGTTTGAAACGAGCGTTTACCTCGCGGGCGGCGACCGCGGGCGCGCAGAGGATGTGCAGCGCGCGCTCACCGACGACCGCTTCGACGCGGTGATCTGCACGCGCGGCGGGTTCGGGTCGATGCGCCTGCTCCCGCTGCTCGATTTCGCGACGATCCATGACGCCTGCCGTCGCAAACCGCGCGCGCTGATCGGGTTCTCCGACATCTCCGCGCTGCAGTGGGCGTTGTGGAGGGAATGCGGTCTCATCACGTTCTCCGGGCCGCAACTGGCGCGCGGGTTCGGCGGGGACGACCGCGGCGGCGGCTGCGGCGGCGTGGACGAGTTCACCGGCCGCCGCCTGCTCGCGATGCTGGACGGGTCGGCGTGGCGCGATCCGCTCCCGTTCCCGCCGGACCGTGACCGGCTGCAGGCATCGCAGGGTTCGCATCCGGTAGCGGGACCGCTGCTCGGCGGCAACCTCGCGGTGCTCGCGGCGCTCGCGGGGACGCGGTGGACGCCGGTGTTCGACGGAGCCGTGGTCGTGCTTGAAGAGATCGATGAGCCGCCGTACCGTATCGACCGCACGCTGACCCAGCTCGCACTCGCGGGCGCGTTCGCCGGCGCGCGCGGGTTCGTGCTCGGTGAGTTCATCCAGCATGTGGACGGCCGGCCGCGGGATCACACGGCGATTGTCGCCGCGCGCGTGGCTGAGCTCGCGCCGGACGCGACGATCCTCACCGGCGCGCCGTACGGACATGTCGGGCCGTTGTGGACGCTGCCGCTCGGGGCGCACGCGGCGCTCGATCCGGCCGCCGGCACATTGACCGTGGAGCCTGCAGGATGAAGCGCCCGGTGGGGATCGGGATCTTCGCCTCCGGCCGGGGGAGCAACGCGCGGGCGTTGTTTGACGCGTGCCGGCGCGGGGAATTGGATGCGCGCGTCGTGATCGTGATCTCGAACGACGCGGATGCCGGCGTGCACGAGTTCGCACGCGAATTCGGCGTCTCCAGCCGGACGATCCGCCGGGACGAGTTCGCGGACGGCGCGCAGTTCGCGGAGACACTGATCGGGACGCTGCGCGAGGCCGGCGCCGACCTGATCTGTCTCGCCGGGTACATGCGGAAAATCCCGCCGGCGTTGATCCGCGCCTATCCGCGCGCGATCCTCAACATCCACCCGGCGCCGCTGCCGAAGTTCGGCGGGAAGGGGATGTACGGCCTGCGCGTGCACGCCGCCGTGATCGACGCGGGGGACGCGGAGACCGGGGTGACCGTGCACTATGTGGACGAACACTACGACACCGGCGCGATCCTCCACCAGCGGAGCGGGATTCCGGTGCGGGCGGATGACACGCCTGAGGCGCTCGCCGCGCGCGTACTCACCGTCGAGCATGAAACCTACCCGGAGGCTGTGAGAAAGTGGATCGAGCGACATGCACGTACTGGGGGCGAGGCGGATGAATGACCGGATCGCGCGCGAACGAGCGTTCCACAACGAGGCGATCGGCGATCAGCGCCGGCGGCCGCTGCACCGTTTCTACCATCTCTGCCGCGATGCGCGCGACGAGTTCGAGCGGTCCGTGTTTCACGGAATTCGCGGGCGGCGCGTGCTCGAGTTCGGCTGCGGGCCGGGCGCGCTCGCGCTCGAGCTCGCGGAACGCGGCGCGCAGGTCACCGGCATCGACATCTCCGAGCTCGCGATCGAGCGGGCGCGTGACGCCGCCCGGCGACGCGGCCTCGCAGAGCGCAGCGAGTTCCGCGTGATGGACGCCGAGAGCCTCGAGTTCGACCCCGGCACGTTCGACCTCGTCTGCGGCAGCGGAATCATCCACCACCTCGACGTGGAACAGGCGTACGTGGAAATCGCCAGCGTGCTCAAACCCAACGGGCGCGCCGTGTTCCTCGAACCACTCGGGCTCAACCCGCTCGTCAATCTCGTGCGCCTGCTCACCCCTCATTTCCGTTCCAACGACGAGCGCCCGCTGCGGCTGCGTGACATGGAAGAGGCGCGTGCCTGCTTCAGCCGGGTGAACGCGAGCTACCACTACCTGATCGCGCCGGCGTTCGCGCTCCTGCCCGGACCGGCCGGAGAACCTGCGGTCGAACTCGTGAACCGGCTCGATTCGATCCTGCTCCGGATCCCGGGCCTGCAGGCGCTCGCGTGGCAGTGCGTGATCTACATGCGCGGCCCGTTCTCCCGGCCGGAACGGTAGCGGCGGGGTGCGGGCTGACGGGTGCGGGCTGAGGGAAAGTGTCATCCTGAACCGCGCAGCCGTCTGTTTCTGTTGAGGCGGCGCCACACTGACCCCGCTTCGGGTTCAGGATGACACCGCATCCGCGTTTCCCGTCATCCGCCGGATTCAGCACGAACACGGAAATTGGGGTCTGTCGCCAGTTTTCCTCGGTTAGCCTGACCTAAGTTTATTGAAGCTGAGAGCTTAGAGCAAGACACTTGCACTCGCAACTAGTTTGCACCAATCTTCACCCGTGAGTGAATCCCGGTCCAACATCCGTCACGAGGGTGACGATGGCGAAGAAGAAGGCGATGTCGCGCCGCTCGTTTCTCGACAACCTGCTGATCCTGTCCGGCGCGGGTGTGGTCGGCGCGGCGGGGTATCCGGTCGCGAAGTTCATCCTTCCCCCGGAACAGAGTGAACCGGACAACCTCTCGACGACCGCGATCAACGTCGGCGAGCTCGCGAAGGGCGAATACAGGATCTTCGAGTTCAACCGGAAGCCGGCGATCGTCGTGCGCACCGGCGCGGACGCGAACGCGCCCGAATCCTACCACGCTCTGTCGGCAGTCTGCACCCACCTCCAGTGCACGGTTCAGTACCGGCAGGAGATCGGCCACATCTACTGCGCGTGCCACAACGGCCATTTCAACCTGCAGGGCAAGGTGCTGTCCGGGCCGCCGCCGAAACCGCTGCCGACGTACAAGGTCGATATCCGCAACGAGAAGGTGATCGTCTCGGTGGAGAGCGCCTGATGGCTGACCAGTCCCCCTCGAAAGTGATGAGCTGGCTGCAGGAGCGGCTGCCGGTGCACGATGTGCTCGAGCACGCCGACAGCAAGACCGTGCCGCGCACGAGACACTTCGCATGGTACTTTTTCGGCGGGATCACGCTGTTCTTCTTCCTCGTGCAGATCGTGACCGGCCTGTTCCTTCTGCTCTACTATAAACCGACCGCGGAGAGCGCGTTCGAGAGCGTGCACTTCATCGAGAGCGAAGTGCATTTCGGCTGGCTGATTCGCAACATGCACGCGTGGTCGGCGAACCTGATGATCCTCTCGTGCTTCTTTCACCTGTTCTCGAACTGGTTCGTCACCGGCTACCGGAAGCCGCGCGAACTGACCTGGATCTCCGGCGTGTTCCTTCTCTTCCTCGCGATGGGCTTCGGCTTCTCCGGCTACCTGCTCCCGTGGAACAAGCTCTCGTTTTTCGCGACGAAGGTGGGGACGGAGATCGCGGGGGTGACGCCGCTGATCGGGGACTTTCTCGTCGAATTCCTGCGCGGGGGGGAGGATGTAACCGGCGCGACGCTCACCCGGTTCTTCGCGATCCACGTCGCGATCCTGCCCGGAGTCGCTCTCGACCTGCTCGCGCTCCACCTGTTCCTCGTGCAATACCTCGGGATGAGCAAGCCGATCGGCGAGCGGAACGTCCGCGAGATGCGGTTCGTCCCGGACTTCTTCTACCGCGAGCTCGCGGTGTGGGCGTTCTGCCTGCTCCTGCTCGCGTTTCTCTCGCTGTTCTTCCCGTTCGATTCGGTGTTCATCCCGCTCGATCTGCAGGAGAAGGCGTCCGCGTTCGACGCGACCCCGGTCGGGATCAAGCCCGAGTGGTATTTCATGTTCATGTTCCAGGCGTTGAAGTACGTGCCGGGGTCGGTGTTCGGGCTGAACGGCAAGGTGCTCGCGGTGCTCGCGTTCGGCGCCGGCGCGATTATCCTGATCGCGGTGCCGATCTGGGACGTGTGGTCGAACCGCGAACAGCGCCACTGGCTGCCGAAGCTGGCCGGCTGGTTCGTGCTCCTGTTCATGATTGTGTTCACGATCCTCGGATACGTCGCGCCGGGACACTGAGGCGGAGAAGGAAGATGAACGTGACGACTCCCCTGTTCATCCGATCGCACGCGAAACTGGTGACGGTGCTCGTTGTGTCTGCCGCGGTTACGGCCGCGGCCGCGCCGTCCGCCTCCGCCGAAAGCGCGTGCCTCACCTGCCACAGCGACTTCACCCCGGAGCTCGTGGAGGCGTTTCAGCAGGATGTGCACGCGGGATTGACGGGCTGCTCCGGCTGTCACGGCGGCGATCCGACCGTGCCTGCGGACGACATGACCGGCGCGCACGAGACGGACGATTTCGCGCCTCCGCCGTGGGATCCGGCGACGACGGTCGAGCGCTGCGGGATGTGCCATGACGGCGCGGTATCGGAGCTCGCGGATGGGCCGCACCGGAGCGTGACCACAGACAGCCCCGACCCGGATGTCCCCGGCTGCACGAGCTGTCACGGGTACCATCCGATCTACAAGTTGCAGCATGTGGACTCCCCGGTGCGGCGGGCGACGGTGCCGCAGACGTGCGGCGAGTGCCACGCGGACGCGCAGATGATGGGCCGTCACAACCTGCCCGCGAACATCCCGAACCGGTATCGGAACAGCGTGCACGGGCGCGCGCTGCTCCAGCGTCACAACCAGAACGCGCCCTCCTGCGTCGGCTGCCACGACAACCACGGCACGCATCACGAGAACGTCGGCTCGTTCGACGAGGCGTGCTCCCGCTGCCACGGGCACGAGGCGAACGCGTTCAAGACATCGAAACACCAGCGCGTGTGGGAGCTGACCGATGCGCCGGTGTGCATCACCTGCCACGGCACGCACGCGATCAAGTCACCGAGCCTCGAGATGCTCGGCACCGATCCGGATGCGGTCTGTTCGAAATGCCACAACCCGGGCGATCCGCCGGACCGGTTCCGCGAACTGCTGCGGAAACTGGAGGACGAGTACGCGCGCGGGCAGGCGGTGCTGGTAAAGGCCGAGCGCGCGAACAAGAACGTCGAGGACGAGCTGAAAACGCTCGAGCAGGTGCGGCGGCAGCTCAATGAGGCGCGCGAGAGCGTACACTTCTTCGACCTCGCCCGGCTCGAACGGGAAGTGAACAAAGGCCTCGAGCTCAGTTCGCGGATCTCGGGCACGGTCGAGGAGCTGGTCGGCGAGAGCAGTTGCATCGCCTGTCACCGCGAGTTGAACCCGGAGCTGGTGAACGAGTTCCGGAACGACGTTCATTCGGACAAGAAGATCTCGTGCCACGGGTGCCATGGCGGCAACCCACTCGTGCAGGACGAGTCCTCGATGAGCGCGCGCGAGGGGTTTGTCGGCGTGCCGGAGCGCCCCGCGGACGTCGGCCCGATGTGCGCCTCGTGCCACTCCGACGGCGAGTACATGAACAAGTTCAGGCCGGGGATCGCGACCGACCAGCTCGCGCAGTTCAAGCTGAGCGGGCACGGGCAGGCGCTGAGACGGAACCCGAACGACGACAACGTCGCCCACTGCACCGATTGCCACGACACCCACGGAATCCGCGCGGTCACCGACCCGCTCGCGCCCGTGTATCCGAGCAACGTACCGGAGACGTGCAACAAGTGCCACGGCGACCGCGAGCTGATGACCCGGTACGGGATCAAGGTGAACCCGTACGAGGACTACCGGGAGAGTGTGCACGGGAAATCGCTGCTCGAGGACGGGGACATCTCCGCGCCGGCGTGCAACGACTGCCACGGCAACCACGGCGCGACCCCGCCGGGCGTGGACAACATCGCGAACGTGTGCGGCCAGTGCCACGCGATGAACGCGAGCCTGTTCAAGGAATCGATCCACCGCGGGATCTGGGAGCTGCGCGGGATGCCGCAGTGCGGGAGCTGCCACGGGCGCCACGCGATCTATCCGCCGTCCGACGAGATGCTGTCCACCGAGGAGGGCAGCTTCTGCGCGATGTGCCATCAATCCGGCGGCCCGCCCGACCAGGTGCGCACGATGCTCGATTCGCTGGAACGGGCCGCGAGGTACGCCGAACAGACCCTGCGCCGCGCGGAATCGTACCTCGTCAGCGTCGATGAGGGCTATGTCAAGCTCGACCGCGCGCGTTCTGAACTGACGAAGATGCGCGTGCTCGTGCACAAGTTCGATCTCGACACGTTGCGCGCGGCGAAGGCGAAGACCGCCTCGCTGATCGGAGACGTGGAGCAGATCGGAGACCAGGGGATCGAGAACGCGAAGTTCCGGCGCAACGGGTTCCTGTTCGCGCTCGCCGTGTTCGCCGTGTTCGTCGCGCTCGTCCTGCTCAAGGTGCGCCAGATCGAACGGCGCAGGCGGGCGGGGGAGTAGGACTGCGGGTTGCTGTCGGGTTATGCCCCGCGCCTGCTTGCAGGCCGGGTTTGCCAGGCGCGCATGGCCATCGGAGCCCGGTCTCGTGCCCCTGTGACAGGCCTGACAACGTGCCCCTGTGACAGGCCTGACAACGTGCCCCTGTGACAGGCCTGACAACGTGCCCCTGTGACAGGCCCGGCGCAGCGAAGCGAAGCCGGGGATGTCGCAGGGACGCGGACACGGGAAATCAACTGGCTGATCAGCCGCGGTGACGGCCTGACGGCCGTCCCCGCGGGCATGTCCCGGCGGCAGTCCACGACGCTCGCTTCT
>JAANWZ010000120.1 GCA_018263585.1 Calditrichota bacterium
CCGCGGCTGATCCGACGGTGTATGAGAGCAACAGGCCCGTGGTTGCTTGCAACCGCGGCTGATCCGACGGTGTATGAGAGCAACAGGCCCGTGGTTGCTTGCAACCGCGGATCTGTCACACACACGTGCTATGCCCCGCGCCTGCTCGCAGGCCGGGCTCATCCACCGGTACGTGAGACCCGGGGCGAGCTCCGGGCCACCCGTCGCGGTTGCGGGCAACCGCGGGCCTGTCCCTTGACTGAAGTCAAGGGCAAAGGGTGGTGTGTCACTTCACTCCTCCGCGATCGATTCACGCAGCCGCAGCGTCTCATCGTCCCCGAACACGGCATCGACGACGAGCGCTGGTTCGAACGGGACGAGGTCGTCGATCGCTTCGCCGACGCCGATCCAGCGTACCGGAATCCCGAGCTCGCGGCGGATCGGGACGAGCACCCCGCCCTTCGCGGTGCCGTCGAGTTTCGTCACCATCAGCGCGCTCACGCCGATCGATTCGGAGAACCGGCGCGCCTGGGAGAGGCCGTTCTGGCCGGTGGTGCCGTCGAGCATGAGCAGCACTTCGTGCGGCGCGTCCGCGATCACCTTCTTCGCGACCCGGTCGATTTTCTCCAGCTCGGCCATCAGGTTCGTCTTCGTGTGCAGGCGGCCGGCGGTGTCAACGAGCACGCGTTCGCTGCCGCGCGCGAGCGCCGCCCGGAGCCCGTCATAGACGACGGAAGCGGGGTCCGCGCCGGTCGCCCCGCGCACGATGTCCACGTCCGCCCGCTGCGCCCAGATCGCGACCTGTTCGACGGCCGCGCTGCGGAACGTGTCCGCGGCGATGATCAGCGTGTTGTGGCCGGCCTGCGCATAGCGGTATGCGAGCTTGCCGATGCTCGTCGTCTTCCCGGTGCCGTTTACACCGATCACGAACGTGACGTACGGCCCTTCGACGCGTTCCGGGTCGGCGGGAGGGGACGCGTTTTCCGTCGCCGGCGTCTCGATCAACGCGCTCAGTTCTTCGCGCAGCGCGCGCAGCACATCGTCCCCGGCCAGCGCCTCCCGGCTCGCGCGGGCGCGGATCCGCTCGCACAACGCGAGGCTCGTGTCAACGCCGAGGTCGGCGGTGATCAGGATCTCCTCGAGCTCCTCGATCACAGCGTCATCGAGCCTGCCGGATCCGACCGCTTCGCGGATCGAGCCGACCACCGAATCGCGGGTCTTCGCGAGGCCGTGCCTGAGTTTCCTGAACAGGTTCATTGTCATCGGCGGTTCGGGGACGCTTGCGAGCAAGCGTCCCCAATGGCAGCAACCCAATGTCAGCAACTATCGCGTGAAGATAACGGGCGCGCGGAGCCGGGATGCAGCCTCAGTTCGACTCTCCGGTCTCGCTGAGGGAGGCGTCCTCGTGATCGTGCGGGAGCGTGCTCCGCTGGGAGCGCAGGTAGCCGAACGGTGTCGCGTAGATGAAGTTCGAGACGCGCGACATGTAGATGTCGGCGAAGTTCTCGACCTGGCGCGCGAGCAGGCTCTTGTCGTTGCCGGCGCGCATCACGAGCCCCCAGTGCCTGTTGAGCAATTCGCCGGCCGACTGCGCGAGCGGGCCGATCTTACGGTCAAGTTCGCTGATCTTCTCCCAGAGCTGGCTGTTCCGGCGCTGGTACTTCTTCAATTCGCCGCCGCCGCCGTCTCGGGCCTGGATCCGCTGGACGATCAGCCGGACCCGGTTGTGCGCGAGCTCGAGCTCCTCCTTGCGTTTCATCAGACGCGCGAGCTCCCGCTGCCGTTCGCTGAACTCGGTGAGCGACTCCACTTCGCCCTCGAGTTCGCGGAGCACGAGCGCGGTCCGCCAGCGGAGCAGGTTCTTCGAGACCTCGACGTCCGAGTAGATGTGATCGCCGACGTAGAGGATCTGTTCGCCGCCCAGGTCCCAGAGCTCCTCCACGAGCCGCGCATTGCCGCCGACATAGACCTTCCCCTCGCTCAGCCCGCCGATCACCGGTTTCAGCAGCCCCTCGTCCCGCCGCACGACCTCGAACGCCGGGTTCGGGTTGTTGAAGAAGCTCGGTTTGCGCGAGGAGACCATCACGAGGTCGAACAGCTCGAGCCAGCTCTCGCCTTCAGGGAGCTGGCGGTCGAACTCGTGCGCCATCACGCGCCGCGTGTATTCCCAGTCCGAATTCGTGATCAGCACGAGCTTGCGGCCGGCCAGCTTCTGGTCGAGCAGCGCGCGGGTTGTGCCCGGGTCGTGCTCGATGTACGCATCCGGATTCGCGAGGATCTCGCTCTTCAGCACCCCTTCGGCGTGGCTCTCGTCGAGCGCGCGGTGCACGACGCGGTGCAGCTCCTCGTAGCCGATCGCCGAGCCGATCCGGCCCTCGTCGAGCCGATCGACAAGCTGCGCGAACATGCACGCCTCGGACAGCGAGAACAGCGTGTTCAGGAACACATACCGCGGCCGCCCGAACTCGATCAGCGTGCGCGAATAGAGCGAGCGCTGCTCCTCGAAAGAGAGCATGCGCGTGCCGTGACTCGCCTGCTTCACGTAGCCGAACCGGTTCGCCTTCACGATGTTGCCGCGCTCGACGTCGATCACGAGCCCGCGTGTGATGAAATCGGCGAGGTATTCGAGGTCGGCGACCGGCAGACCCTGCGCGGCGAGCTTCCCCTTCATGAACTCGTACGCCTGCCGCTCCCACGCGTCCGTGTTGTAATGGATCAGCGTGTAGTCCATGTCGTAGCCGATCGCGCGGATCGAGCGCAGGTTGAGCGTGCGGTTCGTGAAGATCCCGCGCTCGCGGCCGGGACAGGCGAGTTCCTGCAGACGGGGGTCGGTCATCAGTCAGTTGCCATGCCTGTGGGCACTGGTTATGTGAGTACGCGTCCGGTGTTGTCATCCTGAACAAGCGCGGGGCGCAAGCGGCGCGCGATTCGTGTCATCCTGAACAAGCGCGGGGCGCAAGCGGCGCGCGATTCCTGTCATCCTGAACAAGCGCGGCGCGAGAACGACGCGCGAGTCCTGTCATCCTGAACAAGCGCGGCGCGAGAACGACAGATC
>JAANWZ010000121.1 GCA_018263585.1 Calditrichota bacterium
TCTTCCGCAGGGCTCAGCGCCCCGGGCTGGAGTTCCGCGCTTGACAAGCAAGCGCGGGCACGAGGGAGGTGGTAAGCGCGGGCACGAGGGAGGGGCGCGCGGGTACGAGACAGATCGAGGGGGACGCTTGCGAGCAAGCGTCCCCCTCGCGGAGTTGCCCCGCGCCGGGCGCGGGCAAATCCTTCTGACAGTCCACCGGACTGTCATCAGGATGACGTTCGGCTGTTGCCGAAAGTCATTTCATGAGCACGATCTTCCGCATCGCTGTTTCGGCGCCGGCGGTCGCGCGCACGAAGTAGATCCCGCTCGCGAGCCCGGACGCGTCGAACGTGAACGCGTGTTCGCCGGCCGCGAGACGGCCGTTCTGCAGCTCCGCGACTTCACGGCCGAGCGCGTTGAACACCGCGACCCGAACATCTCCAGCCTCCGGCAGCGCGAGCGAAATCGTGGTCGCCGGGTTGAACGGGTTCGGGTACGCTTCCCCGAGCGCGAACTCGGAGACGTTCGCCGCGAGCGGCTCCGCGGAGGCATCGCCCGCGAGCTGGTCGAGACCGCGGCTCGTCCATTCGTTGCCGCCGTCCGGGTCGAACGTGATCTTGATGAACTCGAACGAATCCTCGTCAACGACGAAGTTCGGGTAGAGGCCGATCTTGATCACGAACAGGTACTCGCCGTCCGGCGCTCCGGCGGGGACGTACTGCTCCGCGTCGAACACGTCGATGTCCACATCCGGCTGGAGCGTGACGTTGTACGTCTGGATTTGATAGGTGCTGCCGTCGGGCAGGATCGCCTCCGTCCAGACCTGGCCGTTGGCGGGAGTGACGAGGTTGTTGCGGATCGAGACGTCGAAGGTCATCGTGCCGCCGGAACCCGGGATCACGTACGGGTCGAATTCCGGGTCGATGTTGATCGTGACGATCGAGCCCATCTCCTCGGCGAGCAGCGCGCTCTCGTAGCTGTCGAGGCGGCCGGTGCCGAACGTGTTATCCTTGCCGGGCGTGCCGTAGTCCACCGAACCCATCTCGAGCGCCTCGTTCACTTCGGCGGGGGTCAGGTTCTCGTTGATTTCGAAGAGGAGGCAGGCGGTGCCGGAGATGTGCGGCGTCGCCATCGACGTCCCGCTCCAGCCGTTCCACACGTAGCCGTCGTTGTCCGTGTAGCTGAGCGACTTGACATCGACACCGGGCGCGGACAGGTCCGGCTTGAGCAGGCCCTGGTTCTGGCCGCCGTTGTACACGAAGTCGAAGTATGGGTCGACATTTTCCCATGTAACCGGCCCGCGGCTCGAGAAGTCGGCGATGTTGTCGTTCTGGTCGGTTGCGCCGGCGGTGATCACGCCGCCCACCTCGCCGGGCTCGGTCTGGTCTTCGTGCAGCCACGGCGGCGGCACGTTGCCCGGCGTGCGCACGTTGTCCGGGATCGGGTACCAGTCCTGCCAGTTGCCTTCGTTGCCGGCGGCGACGATGCTGACGATGCCGGCCGCGTTGAGGATGTCGTAGTTGTCACGGAACGTCGCGCGCAGGTTGAGCACCTCGTCGGTCCAGCCCGCGGACAGGCTGGTGACATCGACGCCCTGCTGGAGGCAGAAGTCGAGCGCGTCCCACGTCATCGACTCCTCTCCGCTGCCCCACGAGTTGAACACCTTGAGCCCCATCAGGGTGGCGTCCGGGGCGACCCCGGTCTGCGTGCCGCCGGTGCCGTCGCCGCACACCGTGCCGGACACATGCGTGCCGTGACCGTTGTCGTCGACCGGGTTGTTGTCGTTGTTGTAGAAGTCGTACCCGTGATTCGGGTATTCCGGGCCGCCGTCCCAGAGGTGATCGGCGAGGTCAACGTGGTTGTAGTTGATCCCGGTGTCGATCACGGCGACGAGCACGCCTGCGCCGGAGTAGCCCATATCCCAGACGGCCTGCGCGTTGACCGTTTCGATCCCCCACGCGAGTTCGTCGAGCTCACCGCCGGGAACCGGCTGCTGGTCGGGCGGGTCCGGGACTACTTTCCGCGCGGGCGTGTAATGGATCGCGCGCACGTTTTCCATCCCGGCGAGCGCCTCGATCACAGCCGCGGTCGCGTGCACGCCGATCGCGTTCGCCATCTTCAGTGAGCGGATCGACGTCGCATTCGCGAGCTGCTCCTGCGCGTAGAGGTAGTCGAGCGCGGCGTCCTGCGACAGGTCCGCGCGTGTGCGGACCTCGTCCCAGATCACGGCTTTCCTCTCGTCCGCGCGCAGACCCTGCACCATCGCGGTCAATTCCTCGACATCATGGCGCGGTGACATCAACGCGACCACCGGAATCAACTCGTCGGCGGGCGTTTCCGCGAGCACCGGCTGCAGCTTCTCGCCGATGATTACCGGCGCGGCACCCGCAACCGCCGCGAACAGGAAAAGAGACACGGCGGCCAGGATCAAACCAGTACGAATCCCGTTCATGATCACCCTCGTGTTGGTTGGACAGCACGTCCTCTGTGGGACTTGAATCGTCGGACAGTCAGACCCTGATCATCGAACTCTGTGAATACCGTCACTGGTACGATGTGACCGCTCTCACCAGTTGTGCGTGGTCAGCGGAGTCCGGGGAGCAGTGGTTTCGCGGGTGGGGATGCCGCCGTCCCGCGCTGCGTGATCCAGAGACGCGTCCGGCGCGCACAGGCCGCCCGCTGTAATTCCTGTCCTCGCTGTCTCGTGCTGCTCGGACGGCTTTCAACAAAGGTACGAGCCGTTTCCCGTCGATGCAATCATTCGACCTGAGATGGAAAACGCCGCCACTTTCGTCGCAGCGTTTCCCGGCAGCGCCGGTCTCTCACAAGAACACGAGACCGGCGTATGCTGGCCGCATGCCCTTCTCTAATGCCCGCGGTGACGCGCCGCAGGCCGTCACCGCGGCTCATCCCATCCTTGACTGAAGTCAAGGGCAAGGGGTTGAGAGGGTGATCACACGGCACATGAAACCCGGGGCAAGCCCCGGGTCGCGCCGCCGCAGGCCGTCACCGCGGCTCATCCCATCCTTGACTGAAGTCAAGGGCAAGGGGATGAGAGGGTGATCACACGGCACATGAAACCCGGGGCAAGCCCCGGGTCGCGCCGGTCGCCTGTTCCACAACTGGAGTCGCCTGGAGGGAGGACCACCGCGATCAGTACTGCGAGTAGTACATGTAGCGGAAGTCCTCGACCTTCACCTTCTCCCGCTGCTGCTCGATCCAGTTTGTGAACACCTGCTGCTGAATGTCCTGGGCGAGCTCGCTGACGAGCTTCTGGCGCTGGTCGGCGAGCGTGACATCCTCGGGCATTGTCCTGCTGTCGAGCCGGACGATGTAGTACCCCTTCAGCCCCTTGAACGGCTTCGAGACCCGGCCTTCCCCGAGGTTGAACGCGACCGCGATGAAGTGGTGGTCGCGGCCGACTGTGCTCACGAACTGGTTCCACTTGAACGGGCGCCGGGTCGATGTGACCTCGTAGTCCGGTTCATCGGCCGCGAGCGCGTCGAGGTCGCCGCCGAGCTGCTGCAGTTTCGCGTAGAGACGGTCGGCCTCCTCCTTCGCGCGCTCGAACTGGTACGGTTCGAAGATGTCGGGGAGCAGCCGGGGCCGCGCCGCCCGGATCGGGACGAGGCTGTCCGGCTTCACCTCGACACCGCGCAGCACAGCCCACCCGCGCCGGAACTCGTACACCGGCGAGATCTCGCCGATCGGCCGGTTGAACAGGAAGTCGGTCGTCGCCTGGTTCCGTCCGAGGCCGGGAACGACCCCGTTGTCTCGCATCCGCAGCGTGTCCACGGGCAGGTCGTAGATCTCCGCTG
The DNA here is from genome assembly GCA_018263585.1 of Calditrichota bacterium. Classification (GTDB taxonomy): domain Bacteria; phylum Electryoneota; class Electryoneia; order Electryoneales; family Electryoneaceae; genus JAANWZ01. Next base: position 3,798 of record JAANWZ010000121.1, read on the forward strand.
CATTCAGGAACCCCCGCTCCTCCGCATCCTCGCGGAACGCGTTGATCCGGTTGCGGTACTCGTCCTCGGTTTCCGGGCCCTTCGCCGGCTTGATCAGGATGTGCCGCGCGTTCACCTCCAGCCCGTCCTCGCCCTCGCGCTTGTCCTCGGTGCGGATGATGTGGAACCCGAACCGGGTCTCGACCGGACCGACGACCTCGCCGATCTCCGCCTTGATCGCGGCCTTTTCGAACATCGGCACCATCCGCCCGCGCTTGAACCAACCGAGCTCGCCGCCCTTGTCCGCGGATGGGTCGTCGCTGTATTCGCGCGCGAGCTGCGCGAACGACTCGCCCTCTTCCACGATCCGCCGTTTCAACGATTCGGCGAGCCTGAGCGCGGCGACTGTGTCCTCGTGCGACGGCTCGTTCGCGATCATCACGCGCTGGGCGACCACGGTCGGCTCGAGCGTGAAATCGTCGATCCGTTCCTCGTACGCCCGCTGCACCGCCTCGTCGGTGACAATCGCCGCCGTGTCCACCTCCATCTCCTTCGTCGCGACGAGGATGTACGAGGCCTCGCCGGTCAGGTTTTCGCGCACGAACTCCCGCTCGAGGTCCGGCTCGCTGATGTGGATCACGGAACTGACCCGGCCCATCATCTTCTGGCGCACGAGCTGGCTGCGCACCGCATCCTCGAGCGCGAGCACGAAGTCGATGTTGTTCGGGTCGGAGATCACCGACCGGTACAGCTCCCAGTCGAACCTGCCCGTGCTGTCGCGGAAGCTGGGGTTGTTCATCACCTGCGGCGGAGGGGTGCGCTGCACGGTCATCGCGACTTCGGCGTCGGAGATGCGGATCCCGGCCTTCTCCTCCGCGCGCCGGAGCAGGATCTCGTTGATCAGCGAGTCCCACGCCTCCTGGCGGATCTGCTCCGAGCGCGCCGGCGGAACCTCGCCGCCCTCCGTCTGCTGCCGCTCCATTTCGAGGCGCTGCTGGATCTGCTGCTCGTACTGCTCGCGCGTGATCTCAACGCCGGCGACCTTGCCGACGACGCCCGGCTCCATCGGGCCCTTGAACCCGCCCATGCCCCAGGAGAAAATGATCGTTCCGATGAACGCGAACACGAGGATCCAGAGCACGATCGCCGTGTTCCTGCGCAACGTTGACATCATGGTGACACAACCCCTTCTCTCGATCAGGCCGCCCGCCGCTCGGGAGTCCGGAGTCCGGAGTCCGGAGTCCGGAGTCCGGAGTCTGGGCAGCCCGGCGCGCCGGTGCAACAAACCCT
>JAANWZ010000122.1 GCA_018263585.1 Calditrichota bacterium
CGACAACAGTGCGGACGTCGAGAATCACCGCGGCGCGGTGTACACGAACATGTTCGGCGACTGGGAGTGGTACCCGATGGCCGAGTTCCTCGACGGGTTCTTCGACGGCGACCTGCTGATCCGCGCGAACATCGGCGTGTTCGAAGACGTCGGCGACTACGGCCTCGTCGAGTACAAAGTCTATCGCGACGGCGAGATGATCGGCACCACCGACCAGGAGCAGTTCCTCGAGACACTGCCGGGAACGGACGTGTACGAATACACCGTCGAGTCCGTGTACCAGCAGGGCGCCGCGATGTCCGACCCGATCGAGGTCGATGGCAACAACCTCGGCGTCGAGGAGATCGCCGGCGTGCCGAGCGAGTTCTCGATCGGCGACGCGTACCCGAACCCGTTCAACCCGTCGGTGACGGTCCCGGTCACGCTCGGCGCCGCGTCCGACGTGCGCATGCTTGTGTATGACGTGCTCGGCCGCGAGGTTGCGACCGTGCACGCCGGCAAACTGGCCGCGGGCGGACACACGATGAGCTGGACCGCCGACGGGGTCGCCTCCGGGGTGTACTTCCTCCGCATCGACGCCGGGAAGGTCGCGTCCACGCAGAAGGTCGTGCTCATGCGGTGACGGACCGCGGGCACGAACGCGTCATCCTTCACCCCGCACGTCTGTTTGTGCGGCCGCCGTGTCATCCTGAACCCCCGCACGTCTGTTTGTGCGGCCGCCGTGTCATCCTGAACCCCCGCACGTCTGTTTGTGCGGGGGTGAAGGATCTACGAAATCCTCCCCCCGATGGTGATGTCGAAAGCACCCGCCGGTTGTGCTTGCTGGTAGATCCTTCACAGCGCGCGGCAAACAAACGCCGCGCTTGTTCAGGATGACACTCGTACAGGCCCGCGGTTGCTCGCAACCGCGGCTTCGAGGCGGTGGTGTTCATCACGGCTGGATCATCCGCGCGGGCAAGCCCGCACGGCCGGTACTGAAGCGCGCGGTAAACAGACGCCGCGCTTGTTCAGGATGACACTCGTACAGGCCCGCGGTT
>JAANWZ010000123.1 GCA_018263585.1 Calditrichota bacterium
AGCGCGGGCACGAGTGGGGCGGGAACAGGTCCGTGGTTGCTCGCAACCGCGGCTGATCCATCCTTGACTGAAGTCAAGGGCAAGGGCGGTCACCGCCAACTGTTTGAATATCCTTGACTGAAGTCAAGGGCAAGGGTATGTCATCCAACCGTGTATGAAACCCGTGGCAAGCCCCGGGGCGACCCGCCGTCAGTAGCCGGCGCCGAGCGGTCGTCCCTGCTCGTCCACCTCGACCTTTCCGCGGAACACGTAGTAGATCGCGATGGTGTACGCGATCACGAGCGGCATCCCGATCGCGGCGATGATCAGCATCACGGTGAGCGTCTTCTCCGACGAGGATGCGTTCATCGCGGTGAGGCTGTGTGCCGGGATGGTCGCGTGGATCATCTCCGGGAACATCCCGATCCCGTACAGCGCCATCAGGAACACGATTGCGAAGCAGGAGGAGAGGAACGCGCGCCACTCGCGGTTATGGTGGATCTCGCGCGGCACATTCGCGATCGCGAGCACGCTGAGCAGCGGGACGATGAACAGCCACGGGCTGTGTTTGAACGGCTCGGCCATGTGCGGGACGTAGAGCAGCGTCGCGATCGTGGTGATCACGTACATGAGGATGAAGAAGATGATCGTCGGGCGGACCCACGTGCGAATCCGCGCGTTCAGCTCGCCGGGCGTCTTGAGCACGAGGTAGATCGAGCCGTGCATCATGAACAGGGCGACGGTTGTCACGCCGACGAGCAGCGAATACGGGTTGAGCTGGGCGAACAGGTTGCCATAGTACTCGTGATCGGCGGTGAGCGGGACGCCGAGCGCGATGTTACCGAGCGCGACGCCCATGATCAGCGGGGCGAGCGTGCTCGAAACCGCGAACGCGCCGTCCCAGAAGCCGCGCCACAGTTTCCCCTCGCGCGCGGAGCGGACCTCGATCGAAACGGCGCGGAAGATGAGCATGAACAGGAGCAGGATGAGCGCGAGGTAGAAGCCGGAGAACGCGGTCGCGTACGCCATCGGGAACGCGGCGAACAGGGCGCCGCCGCCGGTGATCAGCCACACCTCGTTCCCGTCCCACACCGGCCCGATCGCGCGCAGCATCGTCTGCCGGTGCGCGTCTCGTTTCGCGAGCAGGTAGAGCGCGCCGGTGCCGAGGTCGAACCCGTCGAGGATCGCATACCCGGTGAACAGGACGCCGACGAGCAGCCACCAGGTCGTCTGCAGCCAGCTCGGATCGCTCATGCCCGCCTCCCCGCGCGCACGAACTGCTCGATGTCGCCGGGTCCGCGGCGGATCTTCCGGTCGAGCAGCGCGATGAACATCACGAACAGCCCGAGGTAGATGAGGGTGAACAGGATCAGGCTCGCGAGCACCGCTCCGCCGGAGACGGTCGGCGAGAGACCGTCCGCGGTCTTCATCAGCCCATAGACTATCCACGGCTGCCGTCCGACTTCCGCCGCCGCCCACCCGACCTGGTTCGCGATCTGCGGGAGCAGCACCGCGAACACGATGATCCACAGCAGCCACCGTTGCCGCGACAATCTGCGCATCCACGCGAGAATCCCGCCGAGCAGTGCGAACACGATCAAGAGCACGCCGATCGCGATCATGATATGGTAGAGCTGGAAGCTGAGGTTGACCGGCGGCCACTCGTCACGCGGGAACGCGTTCAACCCGGTGATCGGTTCGTTGACATCGCCGTGAACGAGCCAGCTCAACATACCGGGGATCGCGAACGAGCGCGTTTCGCCGCGTTCCTCATCGACCCAGCCGGCGATCGTGAGGTCGGCGCCCGGTTGCTGTTCGGCGAACACGCCCTCGAACGCGGCGAGTTTCGCCGGCTGCGTCTCGGCGATCTTCACCCCGCTGTCGTGCCCGGTGACAAGCTGCCCGAGCGAGGCGACGACCGCGAGCACGAACGCGATCCGCATCGACGCGCGCGCGAAATCGACGTGCCGCCTCTTCAGCACGTAGTACGCGCTCACGCTGAGCACGAACCACGCGCCCGCCTGCCACGCGCCCATGAACACGTGCGAGAGACGGTCCACCGTGGACGGGTTGAACACGACCGCCCAGAAGTCGGTGATCTCCGCGCGCGGGCCGGTCGGCGTCTCGACGATGTGATACCCGGCCGGCGTCTGCATCCAACTGTTCGCGACTACGATCCAGATCGCGCTGAAATGCGAGCCGAGCATCACCATCCACGTCGAGAACCAGTGCCAGCCCGGCTTCACCTTCTCCCAGCCGAACAGCACGATCGCGAGGAAGCCCGATTCGAGGAAGAACGCGAACACCCCTTCCGCGGCGAGCGCGCTGCCGAACACGTCGCCGACGTATCGCGAGTAGTTCGACCAGTTCGTGCCGAACTGGAACTCCATCACGATCCCGGTCGCGACCCCGATCGCGAACACGAGCCCGAAGATCTTCGTCCAGAACTTCGTCAACTGCAGGTAGAGGGGATCGCGGGTTTTCAGGTAGATCCCCTCCATCACGACGAGCACGATCCCGAGCCCGATGCTGATCGGCGGGTAGATGTAGTGAAACCCGATCGTGAACGCGAACTGCACCCTCGCGAGAATCTCCGCATCCATCGGGTATTCCGGCCTCCATGTTGCGGGCGTGGCGCTGCCGCAGAAACCGCCGCGGCGCGCGTCGCATCTCCCGGCATGCGATCGGATTCACAAAGATACGGCGCAGAGGGACGGTTCGCGAGCGTTCGCCGCGCCCGGCGGAGAAGGCGGGTGGCCGGGGCTTCAGCCTCGAGTTCTCCCGTTTCCTCGCGCCCGCGCCTGCCCGTCAAGCGCGGTCTCACCCGTATCCTCGTGCCCGCGCCTGCCCGTCAAGCGCGGCACACTCCGGGGACGCTTGCAAGCAAGCGTCCCCTTCCCGTCTGTTCAGCCGCGGTGACGGCTGCGCCGTCCCCGCGGGCACCGGCTGCATGTCGCATCCTCGGTACCCGATGAGAACACCGCGAGCTGGGTTGGATCGAAGGAGCACACACGAACGAGCGACGGCCGCCCGGGAGGGCGGCCGTATCGCCAGCGGGATCCAGGATCCATCATCACTGCAACTGGAACCGGATCGGTTGCTTCATGCGGACGGGGACAGCCTGGTCGCGCTGCTTCCCGGGCGTGAACTTCATCGCCTCGATCGCTTCGACTCCCGCCTCGCCGAATCCGAGGCCCTGCGGGCGTTCCTGTTTCACGTGCACGTCGGTCGGGTTGCCCTGCTTGTCAACGATGAACTCGATGATGACAACGCCCTCGATCTGGGCCTTGCGCGCCATTTCCGGGTAGAGGTCGTGCTTGCGCATGTAGTCATACAGCGCTTGCGTGCCGCCGACGAGTTTCGGCGGTTTCTCGACGGAGAAGAACTCGACGACTTCCTCTTCCACCGACGGCGGCGGGGGAGGCGCTTCCATTCTCCAGTCGATGTCGTCGATGTCCTCGAACGCGAGGTCGGCTTCAACGTCCACTTCCGGATCCTCGACCGGAATGCTCGGGCGCGCGGGCGGCGGCGGGCGCTTCACCTGTTTCGTGATCGGAATCTCCTCCGTCTCGAGAACCACGTCCTCGGCCTTCCGGAGCTCGATCTCGCGGTCGAACTGCTTCGAGACGAGGAAGACGATGATCACGAGCAGCAGCGCCGCGACGAGGCCGAGCTCGACGTATTTCGGGTAGCGGAGCCGGACTTCCGCTTCCGGTTTCTTGTACGACAGCATGCGGATCCTCCCACCGTCTCACGGGCCTGACACGCGCCGGGCGTGACGGGTCAGAAGCGCCGGTTCCTGCTCAGGGATTCCTGCGCCGCCCGCTCCTGTGCAACGCGTCGCCTCACCTGTTCCACGCGCTCGCGCCCTATTTGATCCGCGTCGCGTAGCTGATACGCAACGTGTAAGCGTCCCGAAACTCCTCCTGGATGTCGGTCACGAGACCCATCTCCACATCCTGGTCGATCTTCATGCTGATGATCAACCGGCGATCGTTGGCGAACTTCTCGGCCATGATCGGCTCGACCTCATCGAGGCTGACGATCTTGTCATCGATCGACACGCGGCCCATTTCATCGGCCCACAGGTAAGCGACATGCCGCTTCGATTCGAGCTTCTCGGTGGTGCGCGCGGCGGGTGTGAGCACGGGCAGCCCGTTGAACTCTTTGAACACGGTGACGACCATGAAGAAGATCAGGAGCATGAAGATGATGTCGGGCAGCGACGCGGTCGGGATGCTCGATGTCGGCTTCGATTTCTTTGCGAATTGCATCAGATCCCCCTCACGATTCCGGTTCGGCGATCGAGATCTTCGTCGCCCCGGCGGCCTTCACCGCGTCGAGCACGTGGATGTAGTCGCTGTATTTCGTGCCGCGTTCGGTCTTGATCGAGACGATCAATTTCGGCTTGCCATCGGGATCGAGACCGCGCGATTCGACCTTCTGCGCGATCACCTCGGTGACCTGCGAGAGGTCGGTGAGCTCGTCGTTGATCAGGATCTGGCCCTTCGAGTTGATCAGCACGTTCGCGATGTTCTCCGGGTTGACCTTGAACTCGCCGCCGCGGTCGGGAAGCTGCATCGGGATGCCCATGTCCAGATCGATCGTCGTCGTCACGAGGAAGAAGATCAGGAGCATGAACACGATATCCGGCAGCGAGGCGGTCGGGATGTTTTCCTGCCCCCGGACTCTGCGTTTCAGCAGGGCCATGACGTCCTCCGTGCGCTTGCGCCAGCTTCGTCGCGAGTAGTGGACCGGATCACATGAAACAACGGGCGGCTAACCGTCATCCTGAAGCCGCGGCCGACGTCAGTTTGCCGCCCGCAGCTGAAGGAGGTCCGAGTTTGAAATCGGTAATGCATGCATTTACAACCGTTTATCTACCTGGACCTTCTTCACTACGCCCGATATACTGACATCGGGCTGCGTTCAGAATGACACAGAATCAGCCCTCGTTCCCATGTGGATTGGTCCACTACTCCGTCTTCGCGCCGCCCTGTTGCTCGCTGTAGTCGATCAGCGTATCGACGAACTCGACGGACGCCTCCTGCATGTCGGCGACGATCTTGTCGATGCGCGAGACGAAGAAGTTGTTGAAGAACTGGATGATCATCGCGACGATGAGCCCGAACAGTGTCGTGAGCAGCGCCTGCGAGATGCCGTCCGCGACGATCGCGGGCGAGATGTCGTTCGCCGCCGCGATTGCGTCGAACGCGTTCACCATCCCGGCGACGGTCCCGGTGAACCCGAGCATCGGCGCGATCGCGATCACGGTGCTGAGCCAGACGAGGTTCTTCTCGAGGAAGCTCATCTCGATCTGCCCGGCGTTCATGATGTTCTTCTCCACCTGCTCGACGCCGTGCCCGAGCCGCTGCAGGCCGGCGTGGAACACGGACGCGATCGGACCGCGCGTGTTCTCGCAGACCTCCTTCGCCTGGTCGGGGCCCCCTTCCTGCAGGGTCTGGTTCACCTTCACGACGAACTTCTTCGTGTTCACCGTGGACAGCGACAGGCTGATGAAACGCTCGATCACGAACATCAGGCCGATGACGAACACGCCGAGGATCGGCCACATGAACGGCCCCCCTCGCACGAACAGCTCTACCATTCTCGCCTCCCTCGTGACGGCTCCCCGGGATCAGCCGGAAACCGGCGTATCGTCCCGGCTCACGCTGTGTTGTCGTTGTTGCTGCAAGCAGTTCGTTATTTTACCGCCGCTCGCAAAAGGAGTCAACCGCCTCTCCGGAGTGGGCGCGAGCAGCCGGGTCCGGCTCCTCATTCGAGGCGGATCGGCTGCCGCAACGTCACCGTGCTGCCGGAAACGTCCGGCTTGCGCGCGAGCGCGTCCGCTTCCGGCATGTGCGCGAGCGCGCTGTCAACCGTCGCGTCCCCGTTGATCAGCACCCGCCACAGGTACGTGCGCCCGTTGTACAGCCGCTGCGCGACTTCGGCCCGGATCTGATCGATCAGGTAGTCCCGGTCGAGCTCCCAGTCTTCGCGGACGAATGCGACACCCCGTTCGCGCGCGAACGCGAACAGTTCCCGCAACTGCGCCGCCGTCGGCGACCAGTCGGTGAGAAACCGCTCGAACGGCATCGGCGGCGTCCCGATCCGGTTCGCGAGTTGCTGCGACCAGTCGAACAGGATCCGTTCACTGAGCAGGTCGGCGGCGTAGTCGGTGAGCAGGCCGGGATCGACGAGCACATCCGGCTGGATCCCCCGGTTCGCGTACACCTTCCGCCCGGTGCGCGTGTAGTAGGGTTCGCCGAGGCTGTCCGGTCGCGTCAGTTCGAGGCTGTCGAGTTCGGACCCGTCACGGTACGCCCCCATCAGGTACTCGCCGAGGCCGTCGTCCCACGACCGTTGCACGCAGCGCCCGGACGGTGTGAACCAGCGACTGATCGTGATCCGAACGACGCTCCCGTCCTCGAGCTCGAACGGGTATTGCACGAGCCCCTTGCCGAACGTCGGCTCGCCGGCGATCAGCGCGCGGTCGTGGTCCTGGAGCGCGCCGGCGACGATCTCGCTCGCGGACGCGGTCCCGTTGGAAACGAGCACGATCATCGGCACGTACGGGTGCGTGTCCGCGTCAGTGGACCACAACGTGTCCGACGTCCGCGGCGCGCGGCCCTTCGTCGACAGAATCACACGACCGCCCGCGAGAAACTTGTCCGCGACCTCGTGCGCCTGCACGCGGTACCCGCCCGAGTTGCCGCGCAGGTCGAGGATCAGCTGATCCATCCCGGCGGCTTCGAGACGGCTGAGTGCGTCTTCAAGCTCCGATTCGGTGACCGCGGTGAACTGGCTGATCATCACGTACCCGGTGCGGCTGTCCTCGAGCATGAACGACGCCTCGATCGAGTGAATCGGGATCTTGCCGCGCGTGATCGTGAGCCGGATCAGCCCGTCTCGGCCCGGCCGGCGCACGCCGATCCGCACCTCCGTACCCTCCGGCCCGCGCAGCTTCTGCCGGACCTGCTCGTTCGTGATCCCGACCGCGCTCTCGCCCTCGATCTCGACGATCTTGTCGCCGGCGCGCAGGCCCATCCGGTCGGCGGGAGTGCCCGGGATCGGGCTCACGACCGTGATCACGCCGTCACGGATCTCGAACTGAATCCCGATCCCGCTGAACTCGCCCTGCATCGTCTCCGACACCTGTTCCTGCTGCTCGGGCGGGATGTAAACGGAGTGGGGGTCGAGCCGCTCGAGCAACCCCTCGATCGCACCGCCGTAGATCACCGAATCCTCGGGCTCATCGACGTACGCCTGCTCGACGAGCCGCACCACCTCGCGGAGCTTGCGCTCGTGACGGTCGCCCGCGGTCGGGATTCCCACCGCGGACGGGCCGTTGCTCACGAGCAACCCGAGCAGAAACGCCGCGAGCGCGATCATGATAGTGATCAGCGGGTAACGCGCCGAGCGCGAGCGGGCGCCCACTCGTTCACCTGTCCGATTCGGTTCCGATCTCTGCAATCGTCGATGCTCCTCTCTCGGCCTCCTTGTCAACGTAGTCAGGAACAGACGCCGTCCGCCAGCGCGCGAGCGTCTCCGCGCACACACGTTCCCGGCCGCTCCAAAGTCCGGTCGGGTTCGACCACGGATGACACGGAAAACACGGATTCGTTCAAGCCCCGCGCCTGCCCGCAGATCGGGGTCGACCAGCCTCCGCGCTTCACAAACGAGCGCGGGCACGAGCTGAAGCGGCAGGTTCGGACACATGGAGAGAGTGACGTGCCCCTGTGACACCGCGCAGCGATGTCGCAGGGATTCAAAGATGGGAAATCCACCGGCGGATCAGCCGCGGTGACCTTCGCTCCCCGCGGGCATGGATACGGTGGGCCTGCCGCACGTTCCGAACCCTTGCCCTTGACTTTAGTCAAGGATAAACAAACGGTTGGCAGTGACCGCCCTTGCCCTTGACTTTAGTCAAGGATAATCAAAAGGTTGGACAGCCGGACGGGTGGCCCGGGGCTCGCACCGGGTTTCACACACGGTTGGATCAACCGCGCGGGCAAGGCGGCACGGGCGGCACACGGAAGGGACGTTCTTCCAACAACCACTTCACGTGCGACCGGGGCTGTTCCTTCGGGAGCGGCCCCGTTTTTCTCTGTTCCTGCGCCGGCGAAGGAGCCGTCCCATTCGGGGAGCGTGGCGTGTCCGTTCCCGAACGTGTATGTTCTCCGTTCGGGAGACGCGTATGCTGTTGCACCACGACCGACTTCAGAAACCCTCCGCGCTCAAGGTGCTGGTCGCGCTCGTGATCGCGGCGCTCACCCTTCTCCTGCTCGCAGCCCTGTGGATGTGCGGGAAGGGAGACGCCCCTGAGCGGCGTCCACCTGAGCGGAAGTCAGACGCCGCCGTGTCGCTGGCGGTGGTCGCCGGCGACACGATCTACGCGCGCGATTTGCAGGAGTTGTTTGCGTCCCGCCGGTTCGATGCGGCCGATTCGGTCGCGCGCCGGCGCGCACTCGCGGGACTCGCGATCGAACGCGTGTTCGCCGCTGCCGCGCACGAGGCCGGCGTGGATTCGCTCCCGCTCGTCCGTGTCGAGCTGCGCCGTCACGCGGCCGAGGCGCGGGTGGACGCGTGGCTGCGGGACCGGCTCGCCGGCCGGGTTTCGGTGGACGGCCGGGACATCCGCGACCGGTTCACGATGGTGCTCACGGAGCATGAGCTGGCCGCGTGGACGGTCACGGACTCGGCGACCGCGGATCTGATCGCGGGGCTCTCGCGCGCCGGGTCGCCGTTTCATCGCGCGGGCAATTTCCGCCGGTTCGGGAACGCGGTCCATGTCGCGGACACCGTACGCTGGGGCGAGTTGCCGGCCGCGCTCGACAGCGCGCTCGTCGGGCTCGGACGCGGAGAGATCGGCGGCCCCGCCCGTGCAGCCGGGCGCTGGTGGGTGCTTCGGCTCGACGACTTCCACACCTTGCGCAAGCCGAGCCAGGCGGTGTTCGATGAGCTCGAGCCGTGGATCCGTGAGACGCTCGAGCTGCAGCGGATGAGACATCACCTGCCGGCGTTCGTTGCAGAGCAGCTCGCGGGCGCATCAATCACCGTGGAGCCGCCGCTGTTCGACCGGACGGCGCAGCGCCTCTATGAACGGGTCGCGGGCGCCGGCGGGCGACTGCGCCTGAAGGAGCAGCTTGTCACGCTTCCGCATCGGGCGGCGCGCGTGTCGGTCCCGGCCGGCGAGTTCGAGCTCGCGGACACGCTCGCACGCGTGATTTCGCGCGATTGGCGATTCGCGTGGACGGTCGCCGACGCGCTCGCGAACCTGTACGTGTCCCCGTTTCCGTTCCCGTCCGCGGAGGATGCGCATCTGTTCCGCGACCAGCTCCGCGACCAACTCGGCCGTCTGTTGCAGTTCGCACTGCTCGACGCGGCGGCGGTTCGCGACGGCTATTCGACCCGCGCCGATGTCGTTCGCGACAGCGCGCGCTGGGCTGACCACGTGCTCGCGCGCGAATACCTGTTGCGGCGGTTGCGGCGCGCCGGGCACGACACGACCGCCCGCGCGCTGTTCAGGGCGCGACTCGAGCCGGAAGCGCACGCGGAGATCGACAGCCTCGTCTCCGCCTGGATCGGCGGGCATGCGATCGGGCTCGGGTTCGAAGACGGCGAGCCGGATCTCGACGAGCTCGAGCTCGTGAGTGCGCCCGCCGCGCGCCGGCGCATCTTCTCCTCGACACGACCGGTCGCGCCGCTGCCGGCGGGGATGCCGTGGGCGGACCGGTTCGCCGACTGAAGTCGGGGGCGAGCGTTTCAGTACCGGCCGTGCGGCCCGGGTGCGGTGCGCACCTTGCCCGCGAGGGTGATCCGGCGGTGATGAACACCACTGCCTCGAAGCCGCGGTTGCGAGCAACCGCGGGCCTGTAGGACTGTCATCCTGAACCGCGCCGCCGTTTGTATCCGTTGAGGCGGCGCCACTTGTGTCATCCTGAACAAGCGCGGCGTCTGTTTGCCGCGCGCAGTGAAGACAAGCGGTATGTAAGTCAAGCCTCGGAACAGGCTGTCAAGCTGTCTCCAGTTTGGGTTCGTAGGTTTTCTGGTCGCGCATC
>JAANWZ010000124.1 GCA_018263585.1 Calditrichota bacterium
CATCCCGATGCCCCAGACGGTGCCGTCGGCGCCGATCCCGATGTCGCGCAGTTCACCGGGCATTTCGACCCAGCGGTCCTTCTCCCGGCGGAACACGTTGCCCTTCTCGCCGGTGACCCACGGGGTGCCGTCGGGAGTGACGTCGATCCGCAACGAGTACTTCGGTGCGTCGGGCAAAACCCACGACCATCCTTCCGTGCGGCTGCGCGAGGCGCTCGTGCGGTTCTCCGATACCTGGGCTACGGTGACGACGACGAACTCCCGCATCACCGCGGAGAGCCTCGTCCGTCGCGGCGTCGTCCCGGCCGATCGGCTGCGGGTGATCCCGAACATGGTCGCGGATGACGCGTTCGCTCCGGCGGATCCGGCGGCGCGGAGGGAATTGCGCGGCGGCCTGGGTTGTGACGAGAACGCGTTTGTCTGGATCAACGTCGCGAGGCTTTTCCGGCAGAAGGATCACGCGATGCTGCTCGACGCGTTTGCCCTCTATGCGAAGTCGTTCCCGGCGGACGAGCTCTGGATCGGCGGCGGGGGAGAGTTGCTGAACTCGTTAAGCAAGAAAGCGGCGGAAACCGGTATCGCAACACGGGTGCGCTTTCTCGGGGAGCGGGATGACGTTTCCCTCTTGTTGCGTGCGGCGGACGCGTTCGTGCTCTCTTCGCGCTGGGAGGGTTTGCCGAACGTCTTGCTCGAGGCCGGCGCAGCGGGGTTTCCCGTGGTGAGCACCGATGTCGGCGGCGTGCGTGAAACACTCCCCGAGTCCGCTCACCGCCACCTCGTCGAAGCCGGTGACTCGGAGAGTCTCGCACGAAGCATGGCCCACGTCCGGGAATCCGCCGGGGGTTCGGACGGAGAACGGAACCGTGACCACGTCCGGCGACATTTCTCCCGCACGGCGGTGCTCGATCGCTGGACCGCCCTCTTCGAGGAACAGATGCGAAGCCACATCGCGACGCCATAGATTCGCTGACCAACGCGGAACGATCGCCGCGATCTACTGGAACAAGAAGGGCCGGTCATACAGACCGGCCGTTTCCGTGGATCCCAACCGTATGCGTGCTACTTAACCACCAGGTTTACCAACTTCCCCGGCACGACGATCGTCTTCACCCGCTTCTTGCCGACGATGTGCCCGGCGATTCTTTCAGAGTCGAGTGCGAGCGCCTCAAGCTGTTCGTCGGACGCGTCCGCGGGCGCTTCGATCCGGTCGCGCAGTTTGCCGTTCACCTGGATCACGAACGTGATCGTTTCGCGCACGAGCGCCGCCGGGTCGTAGTCGGGCCACGGCTGCTGGAAGACAAACGGCTCGCCGCCGAGGCGCGCCCAGGCTTCCTCGCAGAAGTGCGGCGCGAACGGGGCCATCACGCGCACGAGCACCGCGAGCAGTTCGCGCACCGCGCCCGCGTCGGCGTCGCTGTCGCCGTCCTCGCCGAGCCACTTGTAGAGCTCGTTGACCAGCTCCATCATCCGGCTGATCGCCGTGTTGAACGAAAGCTCCGCGAGATCGTCGCCGACCTCCTTCACCGTGTTGTGCAGCGTGCGATAGACGACTTCAGGGTAGTTGCGTGCATCGAGCTTCCCGGCGGGCCGGGTGTCGCCGGGGAAGTGCACGATCAGCCGCCAGACGCGGTTGATGAAGCGGTCGATGCCGGTGATGCCCTCGTCCGACCAGTCGCCGCCGAGCCGGTAGTCGCCGGTGAACATCAGGTACATGCGAAACACGTCCGACCCGTAGCGGTCGATGAACTTGTCGGGGTTGACCACGTTCCCCTTCGACTTCGACATCCGCATCCCGTCCTTCGTGATGATGCCCTGGTGGATCATTTTCTTCGCCGGTTCGGCGACCGGGCACCAGCCGATGTCGTGGAGGAAGCGGGTGATGAAGCGGATGTAGATCAGGTGTCCGGTGGAATGCTCCGGGCCGCCGACGTACAGGTGGATCGGCAGCCACTTCTTCATCCGCCGCCGGTCGAACGGGACATCATCGCGATCTGCGGCGAGGTAGCGGAGGTGGTAGAACGAGGAATCGACGAACGTGTCCATCGTGTCCGCATCCCGTTTCGCCGGACCGCCGCAGTTCGGGCACGTCGTGTTGATCCAGTTCTCCATCGCCCCGAGCGGTGAAGTACCTTTCGGGCGGAAATCACGGATCTCGTCCGGGAGGAGGACGGGCAGGTCTTCCTCGGGGACCGGGACGACGCCGCATTTCTCACAGTGGATCATCGGAATCGGACAGCCCCAGTAACGTTGCCGGCTGACCGACCAGTCGCGCAGCCGGTAGGTGACGGCCGGGCCGCCGGCGTCCATGCCCGGGAGCCGATCCGTGACCGCCTTCGCGCCGACCTCGCTGCGCAGCCCGGAGAAGTCGCCCGAATCGACCATGATCCCGGGCTCGACGTACGCCTCCGTCAAGTCCTCGACATCGTTCACGTACCCGACCGGCTGGATCACGATCTTGATCGGGAGCTCGAAGCGGCGCGCGAACTCGAAATCGCGCTGGTCGTGCGCGGGCACGGCCATCACGGAGCCGGTGCCGTACGACCCGAGCACGTAGTCCGCGACCCAGATCGGGAGCCGCTCCCCGTTGAGCGGATTCGTCGCGTACGCACCGGTGAACACGCCGGTCTTCTTCCGTTCGGCGGCGGTGCGCTCCATTTCCGTCGCGCTCAGCGCCTGTTGGACGTACTCTTCCACTTCGCGTGTCCGGGCGCGAACGGTCAGCCGTTCAACGAGATCGTTCTCCGGCGCGAGCACGAGATAGGTGACGCCGAACAACGTGTCCGGCCGGGTCGTGAACACCTCGATCGAGACGTGTTCGTGGCCTTCGACCGGGAAGCGGATGCTCGTCCCTTCGCTGCGCCCGATCCAGTTCTCCTGGCGTTTGATCGTCCCTTCCGGCCAGTCGATCTGCTTCAATTCCGCGAGCAGTTGTTCGGTATACTCGGTGATCCGGAAATACCACTGCGTCATCTTCCGCTGCACGACCGGGTTGCCGGTGCGTTCATCGACGCCGTTCACCACCTGTTCGTTGGCGAGCACGGTCTGCAGCGTCGGGCTCCAGTTCACGAGCCCCTCCTTCTGCACCGCGAGGCCGTGTTCATAGAGCTTGAGGAACAGCCACTGCGTCCACTTGTAGTAGTTTGGGCGGCTGGTGACGACTTCCCAGCGCCAGTCGTACATCGCGCCGATCTGCTTCAACTGCCCGCGGATGAACTCGATTGACTGCTCCGTCACCTGTTTCGGGTGCGAATCGACCTTGATCGCGTAATTCTCCGCGGGGAGGCCGAACGAGTCGAATCCCATCGGCTCGAACACGAGTGCGCCGTTCATCCGCAAGTAGCGCGCGTGCGTGTCGGTCGGCCCGTAATTCCACCAGTGGCCGATGTGCAGCCGGCTCGAGGAGGGGTAGCTGAACATCACGAGCACGTACCTGCGGTCGTCGTGCTCCGCGTCGAGATCGACATGGTACGCGTCGTCCTCGTCCCAGCGCGTTCGCCAGCGGGCTTCGACCTCTGCGAAAGGGTATCGTTCTTCACTCATTTTCTTCTGTTCCAAGTGTCCACTCTTTCGCGGAAACGGTCGGACCGCATTGCCCCGCGATTGCCGGTTCAGACCCAGTATGCTCGTTCCGCTGTGTCATTCTCACGCCCGAAAGGCGGAAGAAGGTCCGACTGCTGGACTGTTGCAGCAACTATAGGTCATTATATGTCATCCTGAACCTGACGAAGTCAGGTGAGGGATCTTTCGATGCGACGAACGTGACTCTCATTGAAATATTCTTCACTTCGTTTCGTTCAGAATGAAACGGATTGCCCGTCAAACCAGATGCAATGGACCACTACGACAGGGTTGCTGTCTGGATTGACCGGTGCTGGGCCCGGACCTTCTTCACGCCGCTGACGCGGCGTTCAGAATGACGAACACTCCAACTGGATCGAAACTGGCGCGACGAACCGGAGAAAGTACTCCATCGCCGCACAACGGGCAACCGTCCGTGAGAAGTGTGCGCGCGCTCCGCGGAATCGCGCGGGCCGCTTTGTCACCGGAAGAGCAGTTCGGATTGAAGACGCGGCGGGCCCGGCGTATCTTCCACCGTTCGTCACCGTCCACGTCAACCGCGTGCAAATGAGGAAGGTATGGATGAGGAATTCGAGGTTCTGATCGTCGGAGCCGGACCGTCGGGGATCAGCGCGGCGATCGCGCTCGCACGCGCGGGCGTGGAAGTCGTCGTCCTCGAACGCGGTGAGTATCCGGGATCGAAGAACGTCTACGGGGGGATCCTCTTCACACACCAGCTGCTGAAACTGCTTCCGGATGCGGTGGAAGACGCGCCGTTCGAACGCGCGGTCACCAGGAGGCGGTTCGGGTTCCTCGCGGACGACCGCGAGCTCGGTCTCGATGTGAAGGTCGGCAGGTGGCGGGAGAAGCCGTACAACCACACCGTCACCGCGCTGCGCGGCCGGTTTGACCGCTGGTTCGCCGAGCAGGCGGAAAACGAAGGCGCGCAGGTGTTCACCGGGTTCATGGTCTCGGAGCTGGTCGTGGAGAACGGCCGCGTCGTCGGAGTCAAGGTGCAGCCCGGCGACGAGGAGATGCGCGCGAAAGTTGTGATCTCGGGCGAGGGCGCGCAGGCGTTCCTCGCGCGCCAGGTCGGGCTGATGGCGACGGAGCTGCCGCGCGGGCACATGGTCACGAACGTGAAAGAGGTGATCGGCCTCCCGCGCGAGAGAATAGAGGACCGGTTCCTGCTCGAGGGCAACGAAGGCGTCGCGATGGAGTACTTCGGCGAGCCGGTCAAGGGCCTGTTCGGGATGGGGTTCATCTACTCGAACGACGAGTCCGTCTCGATCGGGCTCGGGCTCACGGTCAAGGACCTGATCTACTCGAAGGAGACGCTCAACGACCACCTCGAGCATTTCAAGAACCTGCCGACGATCCGCAAACTCGTCGAGGGCGGTGAGACGCTCGAATACAGCGCGCACATGATCCCTGACTTCGGCTACAGCCACCTGCCGACGCTGACAATGCCCGGTCTCATCCTCGTCGGCGACACGGCCGGGTTCATCAACGGCAGCGTCTATCACGAAGGCACCAACCTCGCGATGGGGTCCGGCCTGCTCGCCGCGGAGACGATTGTCGAAGCAAAGGAGCACGGCCATGACATCGGCGCGGCGGAAGCGCTCGCCGCCTACCGGAACAAGCTCGAATCCAGCTTCGTGCTGAAGGACATGAAGAAGTTCCGGCGCATCCCGGACTTCTTCAACAGGTACCCGCACATCCTGAGAGAGTACCCCGGCCACGTCACCCGGTGGCTGGAGGACTACTTCACGATCAGCGAAACTCCGAAGGAAGACGTCGAGAAGGACATCCTGCGCAAGGTCCGGAAGGACGTGGGACTGTTCCGCTTCCTCGTTGACATGATGAAAATCGGGAGAGCTGTCCGATGAGCCACGACAACCCGAAGACGATAGAGGACAAACTCGGTCTGCTTCAGTACCGCACGGACGAGGAGAAGAGCCACATCGAGGTGGACCAGGAGAAGTTCAAAGCAGATCCGGTGAAGGCGATCCTCTACGCGTGCCCGGCGAAGGTGTACGTCGAGGACCCGCAGACCGGCGAATGCATCATCAACTACGAGAATTGCGTCGAATGCGGCACCTGCCATGTGGTTGCACCCGACTACGTGAAGTGGTTCTATCCGGAGGGCGGAAAAGGGGTGCACTACCGGTACGGCTGATCCGGTTGCGGACACGTCGCGCGGGGCCGGTGCTCGCGGGCGTTTCGCTCGTCCTCGTTCTGCTCGCGGTGACGCCCGCACTCGCGCAGCGTTCGGATGAGAACCCGGTCAAGCGGATCGAGCGGTACTACCAGGAAGGCCGACTCGAAAAGGCGGAGCTCGAGGCGTTCCATCTGCTGAACATGGACACCGGCCTCTCCGACATGCAGCGCGCCGAGCTCTACCGGATCCTCGCGTTCTCCGCCGTCGCGGGCGACGACACGGAGCTCGCGCGCAGGTACTTTCGGCTCGCGCTGCAACACAACCCGAACCTGCGACTCGACCGCGCGCTCACGAGCCCGAAGATCCTCTCCGTGTACGATGAAGCGCGCGCGGACTTCAAGCAGGTGCGCGTGCTCGACCGGGAGACACTCGAGCGCAGGCTCGCCTCGTACCGGCTGCGTGTGCAGGGGGGCGCGCGCAGCCTGTTGCTGCCCGGTCTCGGCCAGTTGCACAAAGGACAGCGCGCGCGCGGGTACCTGCTGCTCGCGGCGGTCGGAGGGTGCGCCGCCGGGCTCGCCTACACGAGCGTGATGGTGGGCGATTCACGGGATCGATACGACAGTAGTACGACACCGGCCGCGGCGAGCGAGCACTACGACGATCTGCTCAGTTACTGGCGGTGGCGGAACGGGTTGAGCGTTGCGCTCGGCGTGATCTGGGTCGGGTCGGCGCTGGACGCGTTCCTCACGCCACCGGCGGCTTCCGCGCTGCGGGGAGTGGAGGTGGGGGTGTCGTACGATGGCCGCGCGGGCGCGGTGCTCGCGGGGCTGACGGTTCGTTTCTGACGAACCGGCTGTTCGGGTGCGGCATTCCAACCCCTGTACGATCAACCAGATACACCTATCCGTTTATCTGCATCTGCGCATCAGCGAGCGCATATCGTCCGTTCCAGAGCTCTGCCGCGCGCCGTGAAGAGCCTGCCCTGAGCGAAGCGAAGGGATCTGCAAGCAGGCACAACAGGCGGGCGTTTTTCGCATCACCGTAGGGCGGTTGATCAGATGATCCTTCACCCCCGTGCGCCGAAACAAACCGTCGCACGGGGGTTCAGGATGACACTCGGGGCGGGCCGGAACAAACCGTCGCACGGGGGCTCAGGATGACACGGAGGGCGCACTGTGTCATCCTGAACAAGCGCGGCGTCTGTCTGCCGCGCGCCGTGAAGGATCTACGAGTGGGACCAACACCCGGTTCGATTACGACATCCAGTGGGCGGTGTATCAGATAGATCCTTCACCCCCGCACACACTGACGTGCGGGGGTTCAGGATGACACGAGGTGCGCGCTGAGAAACGTGCGCGTTCAGGATGACACGGAGGGCGCGCCAACAAACGCGCGCGTCTTCAGCATCACGCGATGGGCGTGCCGACAATCGAGCGGGGACTGCACGAAGCCGTCGCGATCAGCGAGAAACGGCCGCGCTCGCACGAGAGCGGCCGTTGCCGCGAGCCACCTTGCGGACTCGAACCGCAGACCTATGCATTACGAATGCATTGCTCTACCAACTGAGCTAAGGTGGCGACCTCCGGTAGTACGTGGATTCCGGGCCGCCGTTCCCGGCCGGGAGGCCTCACCGAGCCTGATTCCGATCGTCTCCTTCCTGCCCGAAACCGAAGCGCCCGCGCCGTTGTGACGCGGGGCTCTGCTGCCTGCAGCGACGGCAAATGTAACCGGAGACAGGCGAACGCACAACCCCGGTCCGTCTCCGTTTCTCCAAGCTGACCCCTGTCTCGCGCCGCACGGAGGGCGGGACAATCCCGGGCTGCGCCGAATGTGCGAACCGTCCGGTTCAACTCTCGAAGAACGGCGCGATGCTCTCGAGCGGGATCTTCAGCGTCTTGATCGATTTCTCCTGGACGACGAGATGGTCGACGATGTGGCCGATCACGTCCATGTCCACCGGTTTCGTGAGCACAAGATCCGCGCCGATGCGCAGCGCCTTCTGGCCGTTTTCCCGGTTGAGATAGCCGGTGACGACGACGACGTGGCAATTGCGCAGCCGATTGTCGCTGCGGATGTCGCGGAGCACGTGGAAACCATCGAGACCGGGCATCATCAGGTCGAGGAACACGAGCTGCGGGACGCGCCGGCTCAGCTTCCGCCCGGCGTCGTACCCGTCGATCGCGTAGTTCACATCCAGCGCCGGGAACCGTTCCTGGATATTGTTGACAAGCGTGTTCCGCGTGTCTTCATCGTCTTCCACGACGAGAATGTGTCCGTTGTTCTCCTCGGTCGCGGGTTGCGGGCTCGAACGCTGCTGGTGGCGGCGGAGGAACTTGTCGAGCTCTTCTCGGTTGATGCGCCGGTGGCCGCCGGGCGTGCGTGCGGCCGGCAACCACCCCTTGCGCACCCAGCTGTTCACCGTCTGGTGGTGAACGCCGACGATCTTCGCGACCTCGAACGTGGACAGCACTTCCTTCTTCGAGAGATCCATGGTAGTCCCGGCCCCCGAATCTTCTACGTGTTCTCAGCGAATCATAAGAATGTACGGTTACGCGGAGATCGGAGGCAACACCTTTTCGGATATTTCGTTATGAGACGGCTCCGGAGGACGCGGGCGCGGTGACCGTGCGAGCGGGGCGCGCAGGCTGACGAACTCCGCTGATAGCAGTGAGTTTAGTTAGCGGATCAACTGGATTCGACGCGCCGTTCTCATCTCCCCGGACTCCGCGAGCGCGAGGTACGTGCCGGACGCCGCGGGTGCGCCGGACGCAGTCAGCCCGTCCCACACGTACCTGTGCCGCCCTGCGGCGAGGGATCCTTCCGCGAGCGTCGCGACCTCGCGCCCGAGCAGGTCGATCACGCGCACGGTGAGTTCGCCGGGCCGCGGCAGGGCAACGACCACGTTCGCCGCGGAATTGAACGGATTCGGGTAGCTTGAGACGACGAGGTCCGGCGAGAGCGGAACCTCCGCTTCGTGTTCGCTGGCATCGCCTGCGGGACCGAGCGGACAGGTGTACATCGAGCGGCCGTGCGTCCCGGCGACGAGCGTCCTCGTCTCGCCGACGAATTCGAGGTCGAACACGGCGGAAGTGGGAAGGCCCGTGCCCAGCGCTTCCCAGCTCCCGCCGTAGTTGTAGCTTGCGAACACGCCGAAGTCGGTGCCGGCGTAGAGCCGCGAGGGGTCGTCCGGATCGATGATCACGTCATTGATCGGCCCTTCCGGCAGGTTGCCGCTGATGTCGGTCCAGCTCGCGCCGAAGTCCCCGCTGCGGAAGATATGCGGCGTGCCGTCGCCGATCCGGTGGCCGGAGAAGGTGACGAATACCGTGCTCGCGGAATCCGGGTGGAATGCGACGCGGCTCACCCACATGTCGGGCAGGTCGTCATCGATCCGGGTCCAGGAGTCGCCCCCGTTCAGCGTGCGCCACACGTTGCCGTCGTCGGTGCCGGCGATGATCAGACCCTCGGACACCGGGCTCGCGTCGATTGTCGTGATCGTGCCGAACACGAGACTACCCGGATCGTCGCCGTCGGTGAGGTCCTCGGAGATCGGCGTCCAGTCGTTGCCGCGGTTGTCCGTGCGCCACACGCGATACGTGCCGACGAACAGCCGGTCGTAGTTGTTGGGATCGAACGCATACGGCGTCATCCAGTTCGTGCGATCGCTGTTCCACTCCCAGTGGATGTAGTCGAAGCTCGAGCCGCCGTCCAGCGAACGCAGCAGGTTGCCGTACTGGTAGCAGACGTAGATCACGTCGTTGTCGCGCGGATCGACGAGGCAGTAGAACCCGTCCGCGCCGAAGATCTGCTCCCAGTCGTCGATCTCGCCGGTGAGCGTGCGCATCGTGCCGTTGTCCTGCGTGCCGCCGTAGAGGCGGTGCGGGACGGTCGCGTCGTGCGTGATCGCGTAGAACTGGGTGTTCGGCAGGTATGTGAACCGCTGCGATGTCTGCCCGCGGTTCTGCGAGAGGTTGAACCCGCCGTCGTGGCCGGTCATCACCATTGCGGGGTTGTTCGTGTTGATCCAGAAGCCGTGATGGTCCACGTGCGCGTCGCTGAACACGGTCGTCCAGTTCACGCCGCCGTCCATGCTGCGCAGCACACGGACACCGCCGAGATAGACGACGTCCTCGTCGCCCGGTTCGACGATGTTCTCGCCGAAGTACCAGCCGAAGCTGGAATAGAGCTGGTTGCCGAGCCCGTCGATATCGTACTCCGTCCACGAATCGCCGCCGTCGTCGCTGCGGTAGAAGGCGAGAAACTCGTTGTCGTCGTCATGGAACGCGATGTAGAGCCGGTCGGGGGATGTGGGCGCGATCGCGAGCATTCCGCGGCCGACGTGGTCACCGACCGGGAGACCGTTCGTGAGCCGGGTCCAGGTGTCGCCGCCGTTCACGCTGCGCCACACGCCGCTCGTCTGCCCCCAGCAGATCCGGCGCGCGGGCGTGCGGAACCGCTCCCACATCACCGCGAACACGGTGTCCGGGTTGTTCGGGTTGATCTCGAGATCGACGGCCGCGGTCGAGTCGGTGAGGAAGAATACCTGCTCCCAGGTGTCACCGCCGTCTTCCGTGCGATAGACGCCGCGTTCCGGGTTCATCCCGAACATCCTCCCGCTCACCGCGACGAACACGCGTTCGCTGTCGGTCGGGTCGATCACAATCCGCCCGATGTGGTAGGATTCCGGCAGGCCCTTGTACTCCCACGTGTCGCCGCCGTCCTCGGTCAGGTAGATCCCGTTGCCGGGATAGCTGTCGCCGGAGCCGTTCGCCTCGCCGGTGCCGTACCAGACACGCTGCGGGTCGGCGGGGTCGATCGCGAGTGCGCCGGCGGAGAGGGCGAAGTCCTCGTCGAACACGGGGGTGAACGTCGCGCCGAAATCGATCGACTTGAACACGCCCCCGACGGCGCTGCCGGCGTAGATCGTGCTCGGATCGTTCGGATGCACGGCGAGTGCAGTGAGCCGGCCGCCGATGTTTGTCGGTCCGGCGAGTGTCCACGGTTCGTCGAGTTCGTGCGGTTGCGCGCGGAGACGGTTTGCCTGCTCGCTCGCGTCGCGCACGCCCCCGACATCGAGCGTGCCGTCAGGGCCGATGCGCTGGAGCATGAACCAGTCGTTCGGCTGCTTCGCCGGCCCGCGAATGTGCATCCGTGACGCGTGCAGCAGCTCGGATGTCGCACGGTACGGCGAACGGTCCTCGGGGCGGGGGAGAGCGAAGATCCCCCAGATCAGGAGCACGGCCGCGATCGCGGGCGGTGCGGAGCGGGACAGCGCGCGCATTGTCGTGTTCCTCGTCGGCGTGTGGCGTGTCGAGTTCCCGGACATGAACGCGCCGGGGTTGGTTGCGTTTCTTGAGAAGAACGTCCCATTCAGGTACCGGCCGTGCGGGCTTGCCCGCGCGGATGCAGGCCGGTGATTTCTCGCCTGTCACATTCTTTCGAGAATCGGCATGGCAGCGATCTCCGGCCACTGATAACGTAGCGCCGCGGACGCCGGCGCGCAACGTGGGCGAGCTTCGATACGGCGCGGAACCCGCATCCGGCGGGCGCGTAGAATGCACGGAGAACGTTGCGTTGACAGATAGCCGGCTCACGTTCTACTTTTTGCCTGCGGCGTGTCGTCCCGCGCGCGGGCAGCTCCGGCGGCGCGGCGCGGGACTTGCGTTGCGCCCGTCGATTTGCTTTGATTCGGTGCCGGTTGCGCGGCGGCTGTCGCGCAGGCGCCCGCTCGGCTGAAGCTGAAACAGGATGCC
This sequence comes from Calditrichota bacterium, assembly GCA_018263585.1. Taxonomy (GTDB): domain Bacteria; phylum Electryoneota; class Electryoneia; order Electryoneales; family Electryoneaceae; genus JAANWZ01. The sequence goes on from JAANWZ010000124.1 coordinate 11,473, forward strand.
GACTTAGCTCAGTTGGTAGAGCAACGGACTGAAAATCCGTGTGTCCCCTGTTCGAATCAGGGAGTCGGCACAGAAAAGGCGGCCGCGGGGCGTGCAAGACCCACGGCCGCCGGTTTGTGTTCAGGACAGTACCCATGTGACCGTGATGACACGCTGTGACAACCGAATGCAACGCGTGCCACGGGTCAACATGAACGAACACGCCGTCAGTTCGCGCCGTCGATGATCTCGCTCTCGACCAGGCCCCTCGCGTCCATGCAGGTGCCGCACAACAGGACTCGGCCGCCATGACGCACGAGTCCCTTCAACATCCGTTCAAGGTTGTAGTACCCGTTCGGAGTCTGCTGGCCGGCTTTCGCTGTGAACACAGCATCCGCGATCAGAAAGATTGTCACCGCGACTGTCTCTTCCATACGCTGCAGGTTGCGCGCCAGTCGCAGGCCGTTGTACGTGCGTTCCGTGCCGTACGGCGGATCATTGAGGATGAACAAGGCGTTCATCGCCTGCTGCCCTCTTTTCGGCTTTCATGGTCCACTGTTTCGACCGGAAAACCGGCCTGCCGGAGATCGAGAAACCCCTCCGCCAGCCTTACCGCGTCGTATCCGTCCGCACGCAGGCGCTGAACGGCTTCGTCCGCGAGCACGCAGTAGCGACCGCGGCAGTACGCGACGATGCGCCGGTCGCGGGGGAGTTCCGCGAGACGATCTGCGAGCTCCTTCACCGGGAGCGAAACCGCGCCCGGCAAGTGGCCCGATTCGTATTCCTCCCGCGGACGAACGTCAATCACTGTCACTTCGCCTGCGCGTGCGCGCCGCAGCAGGCGCTCGCTGTCCATCGGCTCGAGAGTGTCTCCGTCGCCGAAGTAGTCTCTTACCAACCGCTCAAGTTCGGCCAGATGTGCTTCCGCAAGCCTCTGCAGACCCAGGTACCCGCGCAGCACCTCGGGACCGGCGATCCTGTAGAACACCTGCAAGCCGCGCTTGCTCGATTCCACGAGGCGGGCGCTCTTCAGGATCTGGAGATGCCGTGACGTGTTCGCAACCGTGAGTCCGGTTTCGTCCGCGAGCGTTTCCACGTTCCGCTCGCCCTGCGCGAGCAGGTCGATCAGCTCGATCCGTTTCGGGCTGGCGAACGCGGACGCGATCCGCGCGAACTGCTGAAATACGGCGTCTTTGAATTCTCTTCCCCGCACGCCCTCCTCAACTATTCAATTGAATAATATAATATCGGCCGGCGGGAGTCAAACCGCTGCCGGCGTGATGTCTCCGCGTTCCCTGAACCTGGAGACGTGAAACAGTGACCGCGGCAGGCGCTCGGATGCCCGGTCCGGAAGGCAGTCCGTGTTCGGTAAGACACGGCGAAACACGTTCCGAGCGCAGCAGGGGAAACGCAGGCGCAGGCAGTCCGCCGCCGCAACGCCGACGATCCCTGCTCCTGGAGCACGATCAGGTCGTCACGGCCGTCCACCAGGGCCAGCACAGCGCACGTCTTCGCCTGCTCCGCCAGGGGAACCCCGTGACGCGCACCAAAACAAAAGCTTGCCCGGCGTCTGCGGAATCTCTCCGAACAGACACTCACGGGCAAGCTCACGGATGGCTCGACCGACCGCCGGCGACAGCTCGAACTCCTCACGAAGACGGCTCTGAAACACTCCCTCCGGCGTCTTGCACAGCACACGGTCGGCTACGGCATCAACAGCCTGGACCATCGAATCTTCCGATAGATGACGACCCATCTCCCGGTGCAGACAACCTAACCTGAAACCCGCACCAGGAAACAGATCGCGCCACCTACCGGAAGATATTCCTTATTCAGGATTCCAAACGCTCTCATCATCAATCCTTCTCTGGTAACGTGATCGTGCGCAAATCAGGTAAGCCGGCGGATTCTGTAGAGCGGAAAAGATACCGGCCATTCAGGCCGGACGGCAACAATTGCGAGCGGCAATTCCGAGTTGAACTCTCATTTGCCGGCGCCGGCGGGCTCTCGCTACTCTCTCGAGAGTGACCGCCCGGAGGGAACTCGCGTGAAAGCTGCGCCGCAGACACTGAATCCGACAGATCGCGCCGCGCTCGCCCGGAAACGCCTGTCCGGCGTGCGCAAGCTGATGGAGTCGTGCCGGCTCTGCCCGCGAAGATGCCGCAGCCGCCGCTTCGAGGGCGAGACAGGCGACTGCGGGCTCGGTCCGGCGCCGCTCGTCTCGTCGGTGATGCTGCACCACGGCGAGGAACCGCTCCTCTCCGGCCGCGGCGGGAGCGGCACGATCTTCTTCGCCGGCTGCAACCTCAACTGCCTGTTCTGCCAGAACTACGACATCAGCCAGTTGCGGATCGGGCAGCCGATGCCGCCGGGTGAACTCGCGCAGGCGATGCTCAGGCAACAGCGGCGCGGGGCGGAAAACATCAACTTCGTCACCCCGACCCCGAACCTGCCGGCGATCGTGGAAGCGCTCGCGATCGCGTGGGAACAGGGGCTCACGCTGCCGATCGTGTACAACTGCGGCGGGTACGAGTCCGAGCCCGCGATCCGCCTGCTCGACGGGTTGATCGACGTCTACCTCGCGGACTTCAAGTACGGCAGCGACGAGGCCGGCGCCGCGTCGGCCGTCGAGGACTACTTCACGCGCGTGACACACGCGCTCCCGATCATGTGGGAACAAGTGGGACGGGTTGTCGTTGACGGACACGGCGTCGTCCAGCGCGGGCTTATCATCCGCCACCTCGTGCTGCCCGGGCACACGGAGGATTCACTGCGGGCCGTGCGCTGGATCGCGGACAACCTCGGCACGGACGCGTTTCTCAGCCTGATGTCCCAGTACCGCCCGTCCTGGAAGGCGCGCGAACACGAGCCGTTCGACAGGCGCGTGCGCCGAGATGAATATGACCGCGTGCTCGCGGAGGTGCGCCGGCTCGGCTTCGGCGACGGCTACCACCAGCCGGGGCCGTTTTTCTGAAAATCAGGGACAGACGCCAATTTCCAGCCGAGTCAAATGAGACTGAGCGTTCGGTTTCGTTTGCCGCAGGGAAATGAGAGCCGCGCGCGCGATTTCAACTGGAAATTGGCGTCTGTCCCTGATCTTCCCGCTTCCTCACCTCCACACGCCTGAACCAGCCGCGCGCGTACTTCTCCTGCACCGGGCTCCGGCGCATGTAGTCGATGTAGTGCATCCCCTGCAGCACGTTGACCGCGGTGAGCAGCGGCCGTTCGTCCCCCGAATCGAGGCAGGTCTGCAGCGTCCCGAGCGTCGCCGGGCCGAACACGCCGTCCTCGACGATCTCCGGCCACGAATCACCGTTGCGGTTGAGCAGGTTAAGCGCCTGCTGCAGGAACCGCACCGCCCTGCGCACGCCCATGTTCACGGCCGTGTCGAACAGCTCGCCCGCGACCGCCTGCGATCGGATCCGGTCGCCCTGGAACCGTTTCCAGTACTGCGCCCGGTAGAACTCCCGCACCTCCGCCTCGAGCGCGCGGTCGTCGATGCTGTCCGGAAACTCGCCGCTCGCCTTCAGCGCGTCGATCCGCTCCCACCCTTCCCAGTCCGGGTGATGGTTGCGCGCGATCCCGCGGTACGTCTCTCCGCCGGCATCGTCCGGGTCGTGAACGTACCCGCCCTCGTGCCCCATCGTGCGCTGAAACGCGTCGTCGAACTGTGCCATCCGTCTCCCCGATCGCTGTGCGAGCCAGGGTCGCCCGCCCCGCGCGCGCCGGGCTCCCCGGGGAAGCGTATCACGAGCCCGCGGCGGAAAACAAGTGCGGCCGGCGAACAAACGCGAGCTCAACCGGCGGCCGATCCAACGGGCGCGCACGAGCAGCGCCGCGAACGGCTGTCGCCCGGTCGGTACATCCCGGGGTCGCGACCGTGTCTCACTTGACAAGACGGCCGGATCCAGTGTGAACTCGACCGTCCCACACCGCTCCGGTTCCCTGCTCCCCGGGAGCGGCCGCTTGCTTTCGCGACGGCGAATGCGTTGTCTTTGTTCGACAGCGAGTGTTCACGGCGCACGCCTGTGAGCGACAACCCGCGGCCAACAGAGGGGGCCTCCATGTTCAGCCGACGTCTCTATCAGAGCCTTGTCAATGACCGCAACGAACACCCGGAGCGGTTCAACGCGACGCGCGAAAGGGTGGAGGAAATAGTCTATCTCGTGCTCGGACCCGACGCGACCAGCGTCGTCGAGCAAGTGAGGAGGATCGTCGGGGAACCCCGCGCGCACATCGACGAGCGCCAGGGTCACGCGATCGCGGAACTGCTCGGGGATGAATGCAGCACCCACCAGCTCAACCGGATCGCCGACACGTTGATGGACAGCGAAATCTCCACCGGCGAGGCGATCGACGTGCACGAGCGCTACAAGATCCCGGTGAGCGCGCTCGAGAAGGACATCATCCCGGTGCGCGGCGACGGCGCCTGGATCATCGACACGAAGGGCCGCGCCTACCTCGACATGGACAGCAACTACTCCGCGACCAACCTCGGGATGTCGAACCCGGAAATCGCGCGCGGCCTGTACAACCAGGCGACGCAATTGATCAGCATGAAAGAGGATCGCGTGCACATCCCGCGCACCCGGTTTTTGAAGACGATCCGCGGGATGACGCCCGAGGGGCTCGACTGCTTCTACTGGCAGAACTCCGGCGGCGAGGCGGTGGACAAGGCGATCAAGATCGCGAAGGCGTACACCGGCGAGAAGGGAGTCGTCGCGATGAAAGGCGGGTTCCACGGCCGCACGCACGGCGCGGTCGCGGTCACCGAAAACCGGGCGTACCGCGAGCCGTTCTTCCTCGATGATGAGGATTGGGTCCATTTCGTCGAGTTCAACGACCTCGACGCGATCGAAGCGCTGTTCAAACAGGGCGCGGCGAAGACGGTGATCCTCGAGCTCGTGCAGGGCGAAGAGGCGGGGATTCGCCCGGCGGAGCGTGACTTCGCGAAGAAGCTGCGCAAGCTCTGCGACGAGCACGGCGCGGTGATGATCGTGGACGAGATCCAGTCCGGGTTCGGGCGCACCGCGGAGAAGGAGGGCCAGTGGTTCGCGAGCGACGTGTACGGCGTCGTCCCGGACATCATCACGATCGGCAAGAGCTTCGGCGGCGGGTACCCGGTCACGGCGGTCGTGACAAACCGCGAGATCAGCGATGCGATGCAGCCGGGCTACGACGGGAGCACGTTCGGCGGCAACCCGATGGCGATGGTCGCCGCGATGATCGCGACACGGCAGATGAGGGAACTGAACATCACTGCGAACGTGATCGCGCGCTGCGGCCAGTTGCGCAAGGGACTCGAGAAGCTCGCGAAGAAGCACGATGCGCTGCACGAAGTGCGCGGGCTCGGACTGATGATCGCGATTCGCCTCTCCAGCGAGACACTGGTCGGCGATGTGCAGGCGGCGCTGCGCGAGCGGCGTGTGAAGGCGTCGCTGTCAACCCGCGAATGGCTGCGTTTCCTCCCGCTGCTCGTGATCACGGAGAGCGACGTGGATTACCTGCTGAACGCGCTCGACGGGGCGCTGATGTCGGTCGGATAGCCCACGCCGGGTTCCCGCCACAGGCCCGCGGTTGCTTGCAACCGCGGCTCACAACCCGGTACGCCTCAGACCCGCGGTTGCTTACAACCGCGGATGCGACGAGGGCCACTCGTTCACCCCAGCGCGACGTCGAGCGACATCATCACGCAGAAGCCGGCGATGAATCCGAGCGTGGCGATGTTGCCGTGGCCGGAGGCGTGCGACTCGGGGACAACTTCCTCGACGACGACGTAGATCATCGCGCCGGCGGCGAACGCGAGCGCGTACGGCAGGATCGGCTGCGCGATCAGCACCGCGGTCGCCCCGATCACGGCTGCGATCGGCTCGACGAACCCCGACAACTGACCGTACCAGAACGCCTTCAGCCGGCTCATCCCCACCCGTCGCAACGGCACCGACACCGCGGTCCCCTCCGGGAAGTTCTGGATCCCGATCCCGATCGCGAGCGCGACCGCGCCGGCGAGGCTCGCGGACGGCAGGTCCGCGGCGACCGCCCCGAACGCGACCCCGATCGCTAACCCCTCCGGGATGTTGTGCAAGGTGATCGCGAGCACGAGCAGTGTCGATCGTTCCCACGACGTCTTCACCCCCTCCGCCCTGCTCCGCGGCTCGCGCAGGTGCAGGTGCGGCAGGAAAACGTCGATCAGGTTGATGAACCCCGCCCCGAGCACGAATCCGACCAGCGGCGGCACCCACACCGGGTATCCGAGATATTCCGACATCTCGATCGACGGCGCGAGCAGCGACCAGTAGCTCGCCGCGGTCATCACACCCGCCGCGAACCCGAGCATCAGGTCGAGAATCCGCTTGCTCATGAACACGGTGAGAAACACGAGCGCGGCGCCGACCGCGGTCATTCCCCACGTGAACAGCGTCGCGAGTATCGCCTGCACAATCGGGTTCAATTCCGCAAACGCCATGCTGAAACGACTCCGCCGTTACCCGCCTTCAAAGGATCCGATGATGATCGAGCGGAAAGTAATGTGCGCGGGGACCGAACCCGAGCGCGCATTGCATCCGCTGCTCCAGTGTTCGCCCGCGGATCGGCGGCGCGAACACCGCAGGGGCTGACAACGGCCTGAGCGCGGAAACATGTCTCCAAGTTCGTGCTATGTCAGACAATCGTTTTAGCAGAATGGACAACTTGTTGGAAGTAACTGTGGCGTTCTCCGGTGCTCGCCGCGAGGCGGGTTTCGCATCTGACAACCGTCTCGTACTTGCGAGCTTGGTCAAACCGCGCCATGTTATATGTCAACAGCTCGGACTGATGAGTACGACGGAACGGAGGGGCGATGCGCAGACGCGATTTCGTTCGACTCGCCGGCGCGGGGGGAGCCGCCCTGCTCGCGCTCCCGCGCTTCGCGGCCAGGGCCCAGCCCGGCGACCAGCCGAACGTCCTCTTTTTCATCATGGACGATACGAATGACTGGATCGGGTACCTCGGCGGTCATGCCGACGCGGTCACGCCGAACCTCGACGCATTCGCCCAGTCGGGAGTTCGATTCGACAACGCGCACGCGAACTCCTCCGCCTGCATCCCGTCGCGGACGAGCATGTTCAGCGGGCTGCGCCCCTCCAGCACCGGGGTGTACAACAACGCGCAGGACTGGCACGACTACCTGCCGAACCACCTGATGATGCCGTCCAACTTCCGCGTGAACGGCTACCACACGCTCCGCGCCGGCAAGTTCTTCCACCCGAGCGAAATGTCCGAATACTGGGACGAGTGGACCGCGTGGCCGACCCTGCAGAATCCGCCGAACTTCCCGCTGAGCACGCTGCCGCACACGTTCGACTGGTACGATTCGTTCGACTCCGGGAGCGACATCTACATCCTCCTGCTGAACGCGGTCGGCGATGTTCTCCGTGACGAGATCCTCGCGCTGCCGAATCCGAACATCTGCTACGACGCCGTCGCGGTCGGCAACGCCGGGTTCGCCCTCTGCGGCGTCACCTATCTGAGCGAGCAGGAGACGCCGACTCCGTTCCTGATCCGCATCGACGCGAACGGGGACACTGTCTGGACGCAGTCATACGACGAACTCACACCGGCGGAGGCGCACGCGATCGCAGTTGGTGAGAACAGTCACCTGTTTGTCGCCGGGCATTCACGCGGCATCGGCGACGACGAGGCGCTGCTGTTCGAAGCCGACCAGTCCGGCTCGCTGCTCTGGCACGAAACCTACTCGGGCGAAGGGAACACCCGTCTGCTCGACATCGCGATCTCGGAGGCGGGACAGATTCACGCGGTCGGGTTCACGTCCTCCGCCGCCGACGGCGCCACCGATTTCTACCGCGTTCACCTGTCAACAGGTGACGCCGCGCGCGAACAGCACACTGCAGCCTCGCCCGTGCCCGGTGGGTTCGAGCTCAACATCAGCGGCCCGAACCCGTTCAACTCCACGACCTCGGTCACGGTCGAACTGCCGGCGGCGGCGCGCGTTACGATCACGCTGTATGACCGGCTCGGCCGGCGCGTGGACGTCCCGCACAGCGGCCGGCTCATGAAAGGCCGGCGCCGGTACACGATCGCCGGCAACCGGCTCGCGAGCGGCGTCTATCTCGTCCGCGCCACCGCGCCCGGCGGGTTCGACGCAACTCGGAAAATCGTGCTCATGAAATAGGGACGCGTGTCCGCAGCCGACTCGTGTCGGTTTGACGCGAGACAGGTGTACGCGAGGCGGGGGATGTGGCCGGACACGGCGCGTTCCCCGCTTCCCGACTGCGGCCGCCGGCGGGACTGCGAAAGGCCGCTGCTGGAAACTGCTGATGGAGTAGCTCGGGCTGGATGAACCTCCGACCGCCGGTGGCACGTCATTCTGACGCCGCCGCAGGCGGCGGAAGCATGTCCTGAACGCAGTGAAGGAAAGGTCCGAGTTATCAACAGGTTGGCTCATGAGACCGACCCTCTGCAAACCTGGACCTGCTTCACTTCGTTCAGCATGACGGACGATCACGCCTTTTTCAACAGTCTCCAGCGGCGTGCGTGTGCCGATTCTCGAACAGGATGCCGCAGGCAAGAAACCCGCTTGCTTGCATCCGCGCGGGCAAGCCCGCACGGCCGGTACACGGATGAGATGTTCTCCTCAGAGCTGTTGCCCATTGATGATAACGGACAAATGTGTCACCCTGAACAAGCGCGGCGTCCGTCTGCCCGCGAAGTGAAGGATCTCGAGATCAAACGGTATTCAACTGACCATGCCTTCTGTGCTCGGGATCCTTCACCCCCGCACACACTGACGTGCCGGGGTTCAGGATGACACAATCTTTCCAATGCGCAACAGCCCCCCAGAGTCACTATGCCATTGCGTGCGGCTCGGGCTCGCGCCTGCGTTGCGTGCATTCCGGTCCGGCGGTATAATTCGGGCGAACCGGCGCGGCGCCACACGCCCGCCCGCAAGCGATCACCGGGGACCGCGTTTCACAGGTGCGATGAGCATGTTGATCAAGGGGTTTCGCAAGGCCTTTCCGCTGCTCGTGCTCGCTCTCGCCTGCGTTCAGATGCAGGCGCCGCCGTCGTTCGCCGGCACGACAGGGAAGATCGCGGGCACCGTGACGAACGCCGAAACCGGCGATCCGATCCCGGCCGCGAACGTGCTCGTCGAAGGCACGAACCGTGGCGCCGCAACCGATCTCGACGGCCAGTACTTCATCATCAGTCTCCCTCCGGACACGTACACGATCGTCGTCTCCTCGCTCGGGTTCGCGACGAAGCGGATCGAAGGCGTCGGGGTGCGGGTGGACAAGACACGCACGCTCAACGTCCGTCTCGAACCGTCCGCGATCGTCGGCGAAGAGGTGACGATTGTCGCGGAAAAGCCGATCATCGAAGTGGACCGCACGTTCTCCACCTCCTCGGTCAATAGTGAGGATCTCGAGGCGATGCCGATTACGCGCGTGCAGGAGGTGATCGACCTGCAGGCGGGGGTTGTGGACGGGCACTTCCGCGGCGGGCGCTCCGGCGAGGTCGTGTACATGGTGGATGGGATCCCGGTGCAGGACGTGTATGACAACTCGCAGGCGACGACGTTGAACGAAGGGGCCGTGCAGGAGCTGCAGGTGATCTCCGGCACGTTCAACGCCGAGTACGGCCAGGCGATGTCCGGAGTGGTCAACCTCGTGACGAAGGAGGGAGGCTCCGAATACCACGGGCAACTGATGGCCCGGGCCGGCGACTACCTCTCGACCCACGACGGCGTGTTCCACAACATCGAGGACGTCGATCCGGCCGCGATCCGCGACTACGAAGCCTCGCTGTCCGGACCGGTTCCCTACTTCGATGACCGGTTCACATTCTTCGTGAACGCGCGTCTCGACGACAACGACGGCTGGCTTTACGGGCAGCGCCGCTGGGCGCTCGAGCACCCGGTGATCGTAGAAAACGGGAGCATCACACGCCCGGAGATCATGCTCACTCCGGAGCAGCTCGACACGTTGGACACGTTTGCTCTGGACGGCTACGACTTGGACACGTTTGCTCCGGACGGCTACGACTGGGAGCGCGCGCTCGCGGTGTATGATGCGACGGGTGTGTTCCCGATGTTCGGCGACGGGGCCCCGGTGCCGATGAACCCGGACAGGAACATCTACCTCTACGGGAAGCTGACATACCGGGTCAGCGACGCTGCGAAGCTGAACTACTCGACGATCTGGGAGGACCGGAACTACAAGGACTACGACCACGGGTGGAAATACATCCCGGACGGCATTCTCAACCGTTTCCGTCGCGGGCGCACGAACATGCTGCGGCTCACGTACGGCATCAGCGACGCCGCGTTTCTCGAAGCCGGCTACTCGAACACCTTCACCGAATATTACCACTATGTGTACGAGGACCCGTACGACCCGCGCTACGTGCACCCGACGTACCAGGAGATCGGCTCGGGGGTGACCCTGCGGATAGGCGGCACGAACCTCGAACATTTCCGCCGGTTCACCGACACACACACCGCGCTCGCGAAGCTTAACTGGCAGGTGAACAAAACCCACTATCTCGTGAGCGGGTTCAATCTCAACTTCAACACGGTGCACTACAACCAGTTCAACATCATCCAGTCGGAGGAATTCGAGCAGCCGAACACGGAGGACGAGCCGGAGCCGCTGATCTTCGTCCCCGCGGTTGAAGACAAGAGCGGGCTCAGCCATGACACGTATATCCACAACCCTTTCGAGGCGGCCGCGTACGTCCAGGACAAGATCGAGCTGAAGAACTTCATCGTGAACGTGGGCGTGCGGCTCGACTACTTCGACCCGGTGTCCCGGTTCAGTTGGAATCGCACATTCGCGTGAGTTGAGATGATTGGTTACCTTGGCGTAGTGGATCAGCTGAGGAGACCCAGGATGAGCAAGCGACCCCGCAGGAGTTTCACGCCCGAGCAGAAAGCCGCCGCCGTGATCCGGCACCTTCAGGACGACGTCCCGGTGTCGCAGATCTGTGACGAGCTGGACATCCACCCGAACCAGTTCTATGACTGGAAGAAACAGGCGCTTGAGTCGTTGTCCGGCGCGTTCGAACGCAAGAAAACACCCCGCGAGGACGCCCGGAAGAA
>JAANWZ010000125.1 GCA_018263585.1 Calditrichota bacterium
CATCCCGGTGCTCCCGCACCATCCGAATCGCCCGCTCCCGCACCTCCGGAGAATACCTCTCTCGTGCTGACATCCTTACCTCCTCTCAAGGATCGGAGCCTCCGGAATATACGGGGCGGTTCAGTGTGCGCGCGCCGTGAAGGATCTGCGAACGGAACCCGCACCCCGTCCATTAGGACCACCGCGGGTGGTGTATCCGGCAGATCCCTTCGCCTCGCTCAGGGCAGGCTCTTCAGCCTTCGCGCCTGCCGCCGCTTCTGGTTCAGGACGGCACCGTTCTCGGCTCGTGCTTTCGCTGCTCTGGACCGGCGGCGAACTGTTCGAGAGCGGCGAGCGTGTCCACCTCGCTCTCGACGTCGATAATCCGCATCCACGTGCGTTTCGAATCGATGTGACCTTTAATGTAGTTGCGCACGACCTTGCGCATCTCGAGCACGCCGCGCCTTTCGCCTTTCTCGGCGACGTTCGCGCGCAGGTGCTCCATCGCGACGCGCGCCTTTTCTTCGCGGGTGGGGAGCGGGTCCAGCTCGCGCCCGGCGAGCGCCTGGCAGCAGCGGCGGAGCAGCCACGGGTTGCCGATCCCGGCCCGCGCGATCATCACGCCGTCAACGCCCGGTAGCTCGACCATCCGGCGTGCGTCGCGCACGGTCCACACGTCGCCGTTGCCGATCACGGTCACGGGAATCTGCGCCGCCGCGCGGGCGAGCGCGTCCCAGTCGGCCGGAACCTTCGGGCGGTCGGCCTTCAGGCGCGCGTGGATCGAGACCTGGACCGCGCCGGCCTCGACGCACGCGTGCGCGACCTCGACTACCTGCGTCTTGTCGTGGATGCCGAGACGGGTCTTGATCGAAACCGGAACCCCATCGGCGCGCTCAATCATGTGCCGGACCGCGTCCGCCGCGACATCGGGGGTCGCCAGCATCCCGCAGCCGGCGCCGCGGCTCGCGACCTTGCGCACCGGGCAGCCCATGTTCAAGTCGTAGCCGTCCGGGCGGTACCGTTTCCCGATCTCGCTGACCGCCTCCCCGAGAGTTTCGGGGAGATTGTCATACAGTTGCACGATGACAGGCCGTTCGCTCTCCTCGAAGTGAACCATCCGCCAGACTCGTTCCGCGCCGGCGAGCAACCCGCGCGCGGGTGTGAACTCGGTGTAGAGAACTGCCTCCGGCGCGATCGCGCGCACGATCCGCCGGTACGGGCTGTCGGTGACAGCTTCCATCGGCGCGAGCGCAACGAGCGGGCGGCGCTCGTACCAGGAGACTGCGGCACCGTGTCCATTGGCTGATGGATTGCGTGGCTTCATCATGTCGCGGCGTGAATGATGGCACATGAATGCATCCGGTGATCCCGTTCAATCAGCCACGTGCACGGACCGGGACTCTGTTCGCATCCGGACGGGCGAGGTGTCATTCTGGCTGTGGGGACGCTTGCTGGCAAGCGTCCCCGCCTCACGCGTCTGTCTGCGTGAAGGCGGGTGAAGAAGGTCCGAGTTATCAGCAGGTTGACTCGTAGAAAATGACCGTTAGCGAACCTGGACCTGCTTCACTTCGTTCAGCATGACGGTCGATCACGCCTTTATCAACAGTCTCATCACAAGAACGGAAGATAGAACCAACCGGGGCGCGGTTGACCCGCTCGCCGGGTCTCGGCGAGCAACCGGCCGCCGCCGGCGCGACCACCCGTGGCTGCCCGGGAGCAACGTCCCGGTGCGGAAATCGGCCTCGCCATCACGTACCTTTCCAACGCAAGACGAACGAGGGCGGTTCGATGTTCCTGCTGTTTCGACATGTCAGCCCCGGGCTCGCCCTCCTGTTATTGCTCGCTGCGCTGTCGGGCTGCGCCGGTCCCGGCCGGGAACGTGCGCCGGAAGCCGACACACGCGCCAGCGACCGCGAACAGGAGAGCGAGCGGCCGGCGCAGGAGCTGACGAAGCAGCAGTACGTTGACGTGCACGCGTTCGCCGGGGATGACTGGCGCGAGCCATGGCGGCCCGAGCTCGACGCGCCGGCGACGATTGATCTGCGGAGCGAGCGGTCGTCGGAAACGAGTGCGCGCAACAGCCAGCGCGGTGAGTCGCGGATGGTGCAGGGGTTTCGCGTGCAGCTCGCGGACGTGCTCCGGTTCGATCTCGCGGAACGGGTCAGGGAGCGGGCGCTCGCTCTGTTCGACAACGTCTATATCACGTTTCGCAGCCCGAACTACAAGGTGCGGGCGGGGGATTTCACGCGGCGCGCGGACGCGGAGCGAATGGCCGGCCGGGCGCGCGGCGCGGGGTTTCGTGACGCGTGGGTGGTCCCGGACCGCGTCTACCTGAACCCGCCCGCGCCGGCGGCGGACGAGGCGGACAGTGTGCTGCATGAACCGGCGCGCGAGGGTGCGGGCGGTGAGCAGCCGCCGGGGGAGTGACAGACGCGCGGGGATGCAGGCGGAATGAACTCCAACAGACGACGCACGCTGATTCTGCTCTCATTCGCCGTGACGGCCGTCGCGGCGGCGGTGCTGCTCGCATCGAACGCGCTGCGCACCGTTCCCCCTCGCGCACTGCCTCCGGCCGGCGTGAGCGCGGCGGACACGGCTGCCGACGGGCGGGCGGAATCCCGAGAGCTCACATTCAGTTCGGACCGGCTGCGCCCGGGTGAGACACTCTCGCTCGTGCTGCGCCGCAACGGGATTCCGGATTCGGCGATCGACCGGGTCGTGCGCGCGTTCGCGCGCGAAATCGACCTGAGGCGGATTCCCGCGGGCGCCCGCATCGAGCTCGCCCGATCGAGCCCTGAGCTGGATCACGTTGACCTCCATCTACCCGGGGAACACGAGTTTCTCCGTGTCGAGGCGAGCGGGACGGGGTTGGACTGCACGCGGCTCGTTCCGCCCTCGGACACGCTGCTCGCGTGGTACGAGGGCACGGTCGAGACGAGCGTGTACGAATCGCTGCTCGAAGGGGGCGCCACGGCCTCGCTCGCGGTCAAGTTCTTCGAGATCTTCCAGTTCACCCACTACTTCGCGGTGGATACGCGCGCCGGTGACCGCTACTCGCTGCTCGTGGAAGAGGTGTGGCGGGACGGGGATCGTGTCGGCTACGGTACGGTGCTCGCGGCGCGGTACACGGGGCGGTTCGACACGCTGACCGCCGTCTGGTTCGAGCGCGGCAGGAGCGCGGAGTATTTCGACCGGGACGGGTACTCGTTCCGGCGCGACCTGCTGCGGGTCCCGTTTCCCGCCGCGCGGATCACGAGCACGTACGGGTACCGGCGCCATCCGGTGAGCGGCCGGTACCGGATGCATCACGGGCTCGACCTCGCCGCGGATCGGGGCACGCCCGTCGTCGCCGCGGGCAAGGGCACGGTGACGAAGCTCGGCCGCGGCCACCCCGGCTATGGCAACTGGCTGCAGATCCGGCACGGGAACACGGGGTTCGAGACCCGCTACGGTCACCTGCGTCGGTTCGCGCGCGGGATCCATGCCGGCACAAAGGTCGAACAGGGGCAGGTGATCGGGTACGTCGGGAGCACGGGCAACGCGACCGGCCCGCACCTGCACTACGAAGTGTTCCGCGACCGGCGCCGGATAGACCCGCGCAAGGTGAAAGCGTCCCCGGTCCAGCGTCTCGAAGGAGGGGAGTACGAACGGTTCGCGCTGGAGGCGTACGACCCGTGGGTGTACCTGCTTGACGCGGGCGAATCAGGGTGGCGGAGGGAAGACGGGTTCGGCCCGTGGCCGGTGCTGTTCGCGGATGGGTTGGCGGTGAGAAATCAGGGACAGACCCCTGTTTCCGGACAGAGATGATGGCTGACCCGGCGTCTCGAGTCGGTCGGTTGCGTCCTCAGCTCTGCGACAACTCGAACGGAAACAGGGGTCTGTCCCTGATTTCTCACCCGTCTCACTCTCCTTCTTCGCCCGGCTTCGCCATCGGCTTGCGCACGAGACCGACGAGATCCTGGGAGGTTTCCGCGTTGAACGGGGTGCCGGAGAAGTCGCCGTAGAAGTCCAATACGCGAAACCCGGCGTCGCGGAGTTTCTCCTCGAAGTCATGCTGCTTCCATGGGGTGAGGTCGGTGGAATAGACGTCATGCACCCAGCCGGCCTCGTTCACGCGCCGGAAGTGGACGATGTTGAACCGGACCTTGTCGCCCTCGAAGTCATTGAACCGGAAGTAGAGCTGTTCGTTACCGCCGGCGCGGTAGGTTGTCGGGAGCAGGAAGCGCTCGTGGGTGCGGAGCAGGCGGTCGTAGTTGCGATTCTGGAACACGAACACGCCGCCCGGCCGGAGCAGTGTGAACACGTCGGAGAGGAGCCCGCGCAGATCGTCCCTCGTCTGCAGGTGCGGCAACGAGTTGCCGAGCGAGAGGACGGCGTCGAACGGCCCCTCGATCCGTTCGCCGAGTTCGGCGAACGTCCCTTCGATGAACTCGATGCCCTCCGCATCCTCGGGCGTGTTCGCGCGGGCGATCTCGAGCAGGCCGCTGGAGGCGTCGTAGCCGATCACGTCGCAGCCCCAGTTGTGGAACAGGCGGGCGTGGTGGCCGGTGCCGCACGCGAGGTCGAGCACGCGCTTGATCCGATTCTCGCCGAAAAGCCGTTGCAGGAACGGAGTTTCCCGCTCGAGCCGCGTCTTCCAGCGGATCATCAGGTCGTATTTGTCACCCAGTTCGTCGTAGAAGGACATGAGTGATCCCGTGGGACGAATCAGCGGGCGGCTTTCGTCTCCGAAGGGGGGCGGAAATGAACGCGGTACACGATGTCCCCCGGACGGATCATGTTCTTGTCGCGCGCCACCGCTTCGATGGTCTGTTGATCGCCGGCTTCCAGCCGTGCGAGTCGTTCGATCAGGAACTGTTTGCGCGCTTCCAGGGCACGGGCCTCGGTGGAAAGTTCGTGATGCCGCTGCTTCATCCGCAGCACCTGCAGGAGACCGGCCTCGCGGTCGAACACGGCGACCGCCGCCGCGGTGCCCGCGCATCCGATCAGCGCAATCAACATCAGCTTGCGCACAGAGTTGATGGACATCGGTCTTCGCTGTTTGTCCACGATCCCCTACGTCCGCCTGAGCATCGCGCCGCCGTAGATCGCATCGCCCGCGAGCTCCTCCTCGATGCGGAGCAACTGGTTGTACTTGGCGATCCGATCGGTGCGCGACAGGCTGCCGGTCTTAATTTGGCCCGTATTCATCGCGACCGCAAGGTCTGCAATCGTTGTGTCTTCGGTTTCGCCGCTGCGGTGGGAGACGACGGATGTGTACATCGAGCGGGTGGCGAGGTTGATCGCGTCCAGCGTCTCGCTCAGCGTTCCGATCTGGTTGACTTTGATCAGGATGCTGTTCGCGATCGACTCATCGATGCCGCGCTGCAGCCGCTCGACGCTGGTCACGAACAGGTCGTCTCCGACGAGCTGCAGTTGCTCCCCGAGACACTCGGTGAGCTGCTTCCACCCGTTCCAGTCGTTCTCGTCGAGGCCGTCCTCGATCGAGAAGATCGGGTAGCGTTCGGCCCACGTTTCATAGAGCGCGATCAGCTCATCCGCGTGCAGCTCGCGGCCCTCACCGGCGAGCACGTATTTCTTATTCTCGCGGTCGTAGAACTCGCTGGCGGCGGGATCGACGGCGAGGCGGACGTCCTCGCCGGGTTTGTGACCGGCGCGTTCGATCGCGGTGAGAATGACATC
Organism: Calditrichota bacterium; assembly: GCA_018263585.1. GTDB lineage: Bacteria > Electryoneota > Electryoneia > Electryoneales > Electryoneaceae > JAANWZ01. The sequence goes on from JAANWZ010000125.1 coordinate 5,662, forward strand.
GAACGCTTCCTGGTTGCCGGCGAGGTCGGGCGCGAACCCGCCCTCGTCGCCGACCGCGGTGCTCAGGCCCTTTTCGGACAGCACCTTCTTCAGGTTGTGGAAGATCTCGGAGCCCCAGCGGAGCGCTTCTCGAAAGCTGTCCGCGCCGTCGGGGACGATCATGAATTCCTGGATGTCGACGTTGTTGTCGGCGTGTTCGCCCCCGTTGATGACGTTCAGCATCGGAACCGGGAGCACGCGCGCGCCGGCGCCGCCGATGTAGCGGTAGAGGGGGANGATCGG
>JAANWZ010000126.1 GCA_018263585.1 Calditrichota bacterium
GAAGCAACCGCGGGCCTGCGGGAGTGTCATCCTGAACAAGCGCGGCGTCAGTGTGCCGCCGCACTTGCAAGCAAGTGCGGGCAGGAGGGGAGGGAGTGTGTCATCCTGAACCGCGCCGCCGTTCGTATTCGTTGAGGCGGCGCGAGTGAAGGATCTCGAGATCAAGCGGTACTGAACTTACCGCGCGGCATCGAACCCTCGGACAACATCGGGGACGCTTTCGGGAGGGAGCGTCCCCGGTTTCTGTTGTCGCGGACGGTCGCCGTCTCTACCTTGCCGTGTGCAACCCCGATACTGCGGAGACGAGCATGCGACGAACGCTCCTGATCTTCCCGGCAGCACTCATCCTCTCGCTCTTCCTTTCGCGGCCCGCGTTCCCGCTCGTGAACCCGCGCGGGTCGGACACGACGATCGACGTCGCGACCTGGAACCTCGAGCAGTTCCCGCTCGAAGGCGGGCTCACGGTCAACATCGTCGCCACGATCGTGGACGACCTCGCGCTCGATCTGATCGGAGTGCAGGAGATCACGGACGCCGCCGCGCTGGAAACCGTCGCGGCCAACGCCGGCGGCTGGAGCGCCCTGTACAGCACGCCGTACGCCGGCGGGCTCCGGTTCGGCGTGCTCTACGACAACGACAAGGTCGAAGTCACCGGTGATCCCTATTCGATCCCCGGCGCCGCGTTCACACGCAACCCGTACGTCGTCCCGCTGCAGGTCACGGAAAACGACCACACGCTCGCGTTCCACCTCGTCGTCGTTCATCTGAAAGCCTACGATACCCCGGAGGACAGAGAAACTCGCCGCCAGGAACTGCTCGCGCTCAAGGACTATCTCGACGATCAACTGGACGGCGGCGCAACCACCCGCTGGCTGGTCGCGGGCGACTACAACGACGAGCTCGACGACCCCGACGAGGAGAACGTGTTCACCCCGTTTCTCGCGGACGAAGACTCTTCCGATCTCACCCACCCACTCGCCGGCAGTCTGTACTGGGCGTCGTACCCGTTCCTCAGCGTGCTCATCGACCACCTGATGGTCACCGCGGACCTGAACGCCGACTACGGCGACGAGGGCGCGATCGAGACGCTCCGGCTCGACGACGAGTACGAACCCTATTTCGACTATGTGTCCGACCACCGCCCGGTCGCCGCGTACTTCCCGGCATACGATGTCGCGGTCGAAGAGTACAGGCCCGCAACCCTGCCGGAGGCGCCGAGCCTGTCACTGTGGCCGGTGCCGGCGAACGCCGCGGTCACGATTTCCTGGCAACTGCCCGCTCCCGGTGGCACGGTCGCGGTGTTCGATCTCACGGGGAGGCCGGTGTGGAGCGGCGAGCTGCGCGGCATGCACGGGCGGCTGGTGTGGCCCGCTGCGGATGCCGCATCGGGAATCTACCTCGTCCGCGTCACCGGTCCGCACGGCGCCGCCGCCACTGCCCGGGCCGTGATTGTCAAGTGAACCGGGTGCGCCCGCTGCCGGCAGGACCGTGGTCGGTACCAGAACACGATTCCAGTTCTATCGTACCGGGCGAGCCCCGCGGGCGGTACATGGTTGAGGGCAAAGCAGGCGCTATGCTATGCACATGCCTGCTGCGCAGGCCTGGGTTTAGTGCCGGTTCAGATCCAGCTGGAGTGTGCGTCATTCTGAACGCCGCGTCAGCGGCGTGAAGAAGGTCCAGTACCAACACCGGTCAATCCAATCGGTACCGCGATTGTACTCCGACCTTCTTCCGCCCTTCGGGAGTCAGAATGACACAGTGGAACGAGCATACCGACAGGGTGGCCCGGGGCTTGCCCCGGGTTTCATGCACAGGTGGATGAGCCCAGCTCGCAGGCAGGCCCGGGGCATGGAATAAACTCGTACTGGCCGGGTGGCACCCCTCTGAAACCAGGTGTGGATTCAATCGTGACTCTCGGAGCACTCGCCCGGGCTCCTCGAGACAGGCTCGCGCGTATAAGTTCGGGCGCAAACGGAACGCGAAAAAAACACGGGTCTTGCAGCATGGCGCCAGGAGGATCAAGAATGCCGAAGAAGTGGACGGCGGAGGATGAAGCGTACCTGGTTGCGAACTACATCAACGTTCCGATCCAGGAGCTTGCGAAGCAGTTCGGCGTGAGCAAGAAGGCGGTTCGGGTCAAGTACGGCAAGCTGCGCAACCGCTCGGACTTCCATCAGCTCGCGCAGAAGGCTCCGGAGGAACCGCCGCAGCCGACCCCGACGACCCAGCCGCGCGGGCCGCGCAAGTGGAGCGAGGATGACGAGCGCTACCTGCTCGCGAACTACAACACGATGAGCCTCGATGAGCTCGCGCGTCACTTCGGCGTGACGAAGAAAGCCGTCCGAGTCAAGTACGGAAAGATCAAGCACAAGGCGGCCGAGCTCGTTCCCGATCAGAGTGTGAGCGAAGCCGAGCAGCTCCAGGTCGGCCCGCGCAAGTGGACCGAGGAGGACGAGAGCTTCCTGCTCCAGCATTACGAGGACCTCGGGCCGGATGCGATGGCCGAGCACTTCGGCATCTCGCGCAGCCAGGTTCAGCAGAAGTACACGACGATCAAGGACAAGCGCAAGCCGACGCTGCACATCCCGCGCATGCACGGCGAGGCGCCGAAGAAGTCGCTCGTGCAGCAGGTGCGCCGCCACAAGCCGACGACGCCGATCGTTTCGATGTCGCTGACCACCGCCTACCAGCGCGTGGAAAGCGACCAGGACCCGCAGGTCGAGGGCAATCAGCCGACCCACCTGATGGTGATGACCGACGAGGGCTGGAAGCCGCTCGAAATCCGCAAGCGGCGGATCAGCAGGTCCTGACAGCCTGAATGCCGATTGGATACGCCGGCCGGTGTCATCGTGTTGACGGATGAGACCGGCCGCGCTCGTTTTCACACGGGAGGTCGATGATGGCGACGAATGTGCGGGTCGTGCTGGTCACCGTCCCCGACCGGCGCGACAGGGACGTCCCGCTCGGCGCGAACCTCGCGCGCACGCTCGTCGGCGAACGGCTCGCCGCGTGCGTGAACCGCATTCCCGGCGTTCATTCCACGTTCCTCTGGGAGGGCGACATCCAGGAAGACCGCGAGGAGATCCTCGTGATCAAGACGAGCGCCGGTCGTGTCGCGGAGCTCACGGAGCGGATCGCGGACCTGCACCCGTACGAGGTTCCGGAAGTGCTCGTGTTCGAGGTGGACGAGGGTCTGCCGGCGTACCTCGACTGGGTCGCCGCCGGTTGCCGCTCAGCCTGACCTGCGCCGGAACACCCACAGGTCGCTGAGCAGGTAGTTCGTGATCATTCCCGCGCCGATCCCGATCAGGTGGCTCAGGTAGTCGGCGTACGGGGTGTCTCCGAGCAGCCAGTCGGCGAGCGCTCCCGTGGCGAGTGTGATCACGAACGAGGAGAGAAACGTGCTCCCGTGGTACTTGAGCAGCCGCCGCGGCAGGTTGCGCAGGGAGCGGCCCCGGTCCGACCACGTCCAGAAGAAGTTCCACGTGAAGTTGTGCAGCACGGCGATTTCGATCGCGAGCACGCGCGCGATGTAGTCCGCCACCTCCGCGGCGCCGTGCAGGATCGCGAACACGCCCATGTTCACGCCGACGCCGAGCAGGCCGACCGCGCCGAACTTGAGGAAACGGGCGCCGTGATCGCGCAGCGTCCGCGCACGCTCAGCGGCGTGACCCGGGCCGGACCGGTTGCGCGGGGGGCGCGCTCGCATCAACCGTTGCCCGCCTGCGGGCCTGTACCGTCCTCTTCACCGGCCCAGTGTGATTTCAGTTGCTCGTACTGAGTTTCGCAGTCGGCGAGCGACTCCTCCGGGATGTACATGAACGCACGGCCGGGTTTGCGCACGACGATCCCTCCCTCGACCATCTCGCGCGCATCGACCCCGCAGCGCCGCATCCAGTCCACGAACCCCTGCTCGCGCTCGCTCCGCTCCGGGTCGAGATCGAAGATCGCCACCCAGTGCGCGAGGTCGCAGTACCCCGCCGCCTGCAGCAGGTCGCGATCCATCTTCTCCCGGTGCGCGGACCCGGACTCGTTCTCGCTTGGCTCCATCATCGGTGATTCCCCCACAGTGGCCGGCCGGTTCCCCGGCGCTCGTTTCTCCCTACGCCTGTTCGTATTCCAGGATCGCCGCCGCGAGCAGCGGGATCATGATCTCGTGGTGGCCGGTGATCGAATAGCCCCGCCCGCCCGGGAGCACGGGCCGTTTGACAACGTTCACCACCGGCCGGTAGTGCTGCAGCATGTCGAAATTCGCGGTTGTGAAATCCACGACCCGGTGGCCGAGGTTGCGCGCGACCGCGAGCGCCTTGAGAAACACCTCCGGCATGATCACCGAGCTCCCGAGGTTGAGCACGACTCCCCCGTCCCCGAGCCCGGCGACCGTCGCGGCGAAGATGCGGAAGTCGCGCATGCTCGCCTCGCCGATCGACGCGCCGCTCGCACCCGGATGCTGGTGAACGATGTCGGTGCCGAGCGCGACATGCAGCGTGTACGGGACCCCCAGTTTCGCACAGCGGGCGAGCAGCGCGCGCTCGAGATACGGGCCGTTCTCCTCGACCAACATCGCGCCGACAGCTTCGCCGAACCCGAGCTCGTCACGCGCCGCCCGGTCGGCGGCTTCGTTGACCAGCGCCGCCGTGTCCGCCGCCATCCCGAACGAGCCGTCCGCGAGCTGCTCGGCGACATCTTCCGACGTGTGTCCGAACCGGGCGAGCTCGGTGTCGTGGATCGCCGCGGAGCCGTTCGAGGCGAGGTGGGTGATGAAGCCGCGTTCGACGAGCTCGGCGAGGATAGTCGCGCAGCCGGTCTTGATCACATGCCCGCCGATCATCGCGATCACCGGCCTGCGAGCGCGTTTCGCCGCGACAACCGCGCGCGCGACCGCCTTCAGGTCAGCGGCTTTCAAGATATCCGGCAGACCGTCGAGCAGCTCGCGCACTGTCATCCCCGCACGCGGCGGCGCCGCTTCCATCGAGGCACGCACCTTCGACGGGCGGTCTGCGGCGGAATACGTGCGGATCTTCGTGAAATCGAGTTCCCGGTGGCGGCTCATCGAGCTCCCTGGTCGTCGCTGCCCGGAATACCGGAAAAGTACGGACCGGAACGCCGGATGCAACGCCGCCGCGAGCCATTTCGGGCAAAAAAGCAGCCGCCGGCGGGTTGTACCACCGGCGGCTTTCCCCTGGCCTACCGACCGAAGACGGAGCCCTTGCTCACAATCCACGCTGGGGGGACATGTCCTCCCGGCGCGAAGATCATGAGCACCACCTTCTCAGTGCGGTACCTCCACCACTGAACGTGCTCATTCTCTCGCTGCCCGAGGAGGGCGGTTCTCCTTCCGATGAACTGGCGCCTCGATCTGCCTGCCCGCGAGCTCCCGTCAGCCGCCCGCGGACGTGAATCCGAACGGATTCTGCGTGTGCGCCGTCACCTGCGATCACCGCTTGTCCTGTCTGTGTTTTCGGCGGAATCGCCCCGTTCTTTAGCTTCTGATTGGCGCTCCGACTCCGATCTATCTTCAGGTATTCTTTGATGTTGGCGTTCCGAGTTCAAGAACGTTCAACTACCTGAAAGAATCGTTCCCGCGCCGCTTCAACCTGACCGGAACCACCGCTTGAACTCCGCTTGCCCCCCCGGAGAGACAGGGGTGCTGAATGCAAGTAGCGGAGCGAGCTGCAGCGTCCCCCCGGCTTCGACCATCGAGCCGGGTTGCGTACTCGCGGGGGCCGGTGTACTTTTGCGGGTCGGTTGCCGGGGGCTGTCGGACTACGGGCCGCGGGCGGCGGGCGGTCCCCGCTGTGTCATCCTGAACCGCGCCGCCGTTCGTATCAGTTGAGGCGGGGCATTTGTGTCATCCTGAACCGCGCCGTCCTTGCCCTTGACTTCAGTCAAGGTTCGACGAAGTCAGGTGCTTGCTGGTGCATTGATCCCCGACTGAAGTCGGGGGCAAGGGAAAGCGGTGTCATCCTGAACAAGCGCGGCGCCAGCCGCGCGCAGTGAAGAGCCTGCCCTGAGCGAAGCGAAGGGATCTACCAGCAAGAACCACCGTGGTTTATTGTACAACATAACCGTTGGGCGGACCACCATGTAGATCCTTCACCCCCGCACAAACAGACGTGCGGGGGTTCAGGATGACACGGATGGGCGCCAGCAGACGTGCGGGCGTTCAGGATGACACATCCTCGTTGCCCCCGACTTCAGTCGGGGTTCAACGCGTTCGCGAGCGCCGGCGGTCGCGCTGTGTTTCCATCGCAGGCGGAGCTGCGGGGCTACACACGCTGCAAATCTGACTTCTGACATCTGACTTCTGACATCTGACTTCTGACATCTGACTTCTGACATCTGACTTCTGACTTCTGACAATGCCGAACCTGTACGACACGTTGAAAGCGCGGGGTTTCGTGGAACAGTGCACGGACGAGGCGGGCGTGCGCGGCTGGCTCGACACGCCCGGCCGGTCGGTGTACGTCGGCTTCGACCCGACCGCGGACAGCCTCCACCTCGGCAGCCTGATTCCGCTGCTCGGGCTGATGCAGGTGCAGCGTCACGGCCACCGCGCGCTCGCGGTCGCCGGGGGAGCGACCGGAATGGTCGGCGACCCCTCCGGCAAGTCCGCCGAGCGCACATTCCTCACCGAGGATGAGCTGGCGCGCAACCTGCGCGGGATCAGCGAGCAGATCGGGCGGTTTCTCCGGCTCGAGGGCGGCGGCGACGTTCCCCCCGCGCGCATCCTCAACAACGCCGACTGGACGAAACACGTCACGCTGATCGAATGGTTGCGCGGGATCGGCAAGATGATGCCGGTGAACGTGATGATGGCGAAGGAGAGCGTGAAACGCCGGCTCGCCGACCCCGACCGCGGCATCAGCTACACCGAATTCAGCTACATGCTCCTGCAGGCGTGGGATTTCGTCTGGCTTTACGAGAATGAATCCTGCCGCGTGCAGCTGGGCGGCTCCGACCAGTGGGGCAACATCACCGCGGGGATCGACCTGATCCGCCGGCGAGGCGGGGAACAGGCGTACGGGATCACATTTCCACTGCTCACGACCGCTGGCGGCGGCAAGTTCGGGAAAACGGAGGAGAACGCGGTCTGGCTGGACGAGCGACGCACGAGCGTGTGGGACTTCTACCAGTACCTCGTGCGCACGGACGACCGTGACGTGATCCGTAATCTGAAACTGTTCACATTCCTCGAGCTCGTCGAGATCGACGGGCTCGCGCGCGAGCTGGCGGCGAACCCGGGCGCGCGCGTACCGCACAAACGGCTCGCGTGGGAGGTGACCGCGCTCGTTCACGGCACGGAGCAGGCGGAGCGGATGGCGCGCGGCGCGGAGGCGCTCTACGAGGGCCGTCTCGCGGACCTCGACGCCGGGCTCATCGACCAGGTGTTCGCCGGCGGGCCGAGGTCGGAGATCACGGGCGCGCGCCTCGACGAAGGGGTCGATCTCGTCGAACTCGCCGCCGAAGCGGGGCTTGTCGGCAGCAGGGGCGAGGCGAGGCGGATGCTGAAGCAGGGCGCGCTCTACGTGAACGGCCGCCGCGCGCAGGGCGAGCGCCGGATCACCCGCGACGACACGCTCCCGTCCGGTGTGATCGTGCTGCGCAGGGGCAAGCGCGACTACCTGCTCGTGCGCGTCGTCTGACCCGGCGACCTCCCCCGGCTCAGATTGGCCTTGACTGGTTTCAGGCGTGCGCCTATCTTCCCGGTTCGCGTCGATTCCGGGAGCGGTGAATCCCGGAATCGGCTTTTTGAATGTGGTTCCGCGTGAGCCGGAGGTCGTTTCGCAACCGGTTTTCGCCTGCGCCGCCTTTCTTTGCACGCGGGGAGGAAATGACGTACCTTGCCCGTACCGGGCCTGAACCCTTGGTTTTTCGGGATTCAGGCTGATGGGGAGAGAGAGCCGCCGCCGTGCAGCAGCGCCGCGGGTTGGACAGGTTCGTGCATCGCATCGCCGCATTCTCAGCCGGGTTTCGTGGATGTTCTCCCCGGCTGCGCGGTCACTGCGGCGGGCGCGGAGACCCGGTGGTGGATCGCGTGCCGTGGTCAAGGGGTTGTGGATGAACATTACTGAAATCAACATCAATCTCCGCGATGAAGACAAGCTGAAGGCGTTTGTCAACATCACCTTTGATGATGTATTCGTTGTTCGCGGTTTGAAGGTCATCGAAGGAGGGCAGGGGCTGTTTGTGTGCATGCCGTCGCGGAAACTGTCGGACGGGACGTACAAGGACATCGCGCACCCGATCGACAACAATTTCCGCACGGATATCGAGCAGAAGATACTGACGGTGTACGGTCGGTTGCGTGATCAGAACCTGAGCGGGATGCACCGGGTGCTCGACATCCCGGATTAGTGGACCGGAGCACATGAAACGACGGATGACTCACCGTCATCCTGAAGCCGCGGCCGGCGTCAATTTGCCCCACGCGGCTGAAGCATGTCCTGAACGCAGTGAAGGAGAGGTCCGAGTATGACGTCGGTAATGAATGCATTTACGACCCTTTCTCTACGTGGACCTTCCCTTCACTTCGTTCAGGATGAACTTCACTACGCCCGATAAACTGACATCGGGCTGCGTTCAGAATGACACAGAATTAGCCCTCGTTCCATGTGGTTTGTTCGACTAATCGCGCTCCGCCCGGACAACCTGTATCCGACGATTTGTGCAGTCACCGGCGGCTGACACGGCGGAGAGATGACCCGCCCCGCCGGCGGCGGCCGCCTACCGTTCATAACCACTGGGGTGTCGCCAAGTGGTTAAGGCAGCGGTTTTTGGGGCCGCCATTCGCAGGTTCGAATCCTGCCACCCCAGCGAGGAGTGCGAGCCGTGATCTCCGGGCTCAGTCACCAGATCAAGATATTCACCGGCAACGCCCATCCGGAGCTCGCGAAGAAGATCGCGGACTACATCGGGATGCCGCTGGGAAAGGCGGAGGTCGGGCGGTTCAGCGACGGCGAAATCTCGGTCAAGATCCACGAGAACATTCGCGGCTGGGATGTGTTCATCGTGCAGCCGACCTTCCCGCCCGGGGACAATCTGCTCGAGCTCCTTGTTCTACTCGACGCCTGCCGCCGTGCGTCCGCGAAACGGATCACGGCGGTGATTCCATATTTCGGGTACGCGCGCCAGGATCGGAAGGACGAGTCGCGCGTGCCGATTTCCGCGAAGCTGGTCGCGAACCTGATCACCGCGGCGGGCGCGGACCGCGTGCTCACGATGGACCTGCACAGCGCGCAGATCCAGGGCTTCTTCGACATCCCGCTCGACCACCTGTACGGGTCGGCGGTGATGGTGCCGACGTTCCAGCAGATGGAGTTCGAGAAGCTGAGCGTGGTTTCCCCGGACGTCGGCGGGATCAAGCTCGCGCGCGCGTACGCGAACCGTCTTGAGGCGGATCTCGCGATCGTGGACAAGCGCCGCGTGCGCGCGAACGTCGCCGAGGCGATAAACGTGCTCGGGCCGATCGAGGGCCGCACCGCGCTGCTCGTCGATGACATGGTCGACACGGCTGGCACGTTGTGCGAAGCGGCGCGTGCGCTGCACGATGCCGGCGCCGCGAACATCCTCGCGGCCTGCGTGCACCCGATTCTCAGCGGACCTGCGGTGAGCCGGCTCGCGGAGAGCCCGGTCGAAGGCCTGTTCGTACTCGATACAATTCCGGAACGCGGTGACAACAAGGGAGTGAGCTGGATTACACGCCTCCCGGTCGAGGAAGTGTTCGCGGAGGCGATCCTCCGCATCTACCGCGAAGAATCGATAAGCAGTCTGTTTGTTTGAGAGGACGTGGACGTGGCCGAAACGAAAATCACAGACCTGCACGGCCGGAAACGTGACACCCGCGGGAAGAAGGCTGCGAAGGCTCTTCGCGCCGGAGGCCGGGTGCCGGCGGTGCTGTATCACAAGTCCGGCGACAGGGATGTTGAATCGATCACACTGGACTTCGATGAGAACGACATCAACTCGCTCGTGTCCCACCGTCCGACCCTGATCAAGGTGAGCTGGGGGGACGGAAAGGGCGACAGCCTCGAGTGCATCCTGCGCGATGTGCAGAGACACCCGGTCGGACGCCAGCCGATCCATCTCGACCTGCTCGGGATCACCCGCGGGGTGAAGATGGATGTGACCGTGCCGATCCAACTCACCGGCACCCCGGTCGGCGTCAAGGACCAGGGCGGGATTCTCCAGCAGGTGATGTTCGAAATCCCGATCAGTTGCCTGCCGAAAGACCTGCCCGGCCAGATCGAGGTCGATGTCGCCGAGCTCGAGATGGGCGACTCGCTGCACGTCGAGGATATCACGCTGGAGAACATCGAGCTGGAAGAGGATCCGGAACGGACGGTCGCGACTGTCGTCGTCCCGCGCCTCGTCTTCGAAGCGGAAGAAGAAGAGGAAGAAGAAGTCGAAGAGGCCGGAGAGGGCGAAGAGGCCGGAGAAGGCGAAGCGGGCGAAGCGGAGGAGCCCTCCGGCGAGGGCGAGTCGGACGAGGACTGAGCCGTGGACGCGCGACTCGTCGTCGGCCTCGGCAACCCGGGTCCGCAGTACGAAGCGACCTGGCACAACCTCGGCTTTCGCACCGTCCGGCGGCTCGCGTCACGGCTCGAGGTGTCGCTTCACGAAGCCGGAGACACGCTCGTCGCGCGCACCCGGTATGCAGGCATCGACGTGACACTGCTCCAGCCGCGAGTGTACATGAACCGGAGCGGGATCCCGGTGCGCGAGTGCGCTTCGCGTATCGGGCTTGATCCGGATGAGATTCTCGTTATCTGTGATGATCACGATCTCCCGCGGGGGAAGCTGCGGCTGCGGGAGCGTGGCGGGGACGGGGGCCATCGCGGCCTTCGTTCCGTTCTTTCTGAGCTCGTAAGTGAAGATGTGGTACGTTTGCGTGTGGGAATACGTGACGAAAGGAGCGATCCCGCCGCCGGCGGCTACGATGATCTCGCCGGCCGGGTGCTCGAGCCGCTCGCCGAACGCGAGCTCGCGTACCTGGACCGGATGGCCGAAGCGGCCGCGGATGCGGCCCGCGACTGGCTCGTGCTCGGCGCGAACCGGGCGATGAACATCCACAACCGGAGACGCGTCCTCCCCCCTGATGAACCGGGGCGCGGTCCGGATGGATCACGATAATCGGAAACAGGTCGGCGGAGCGGGGCGACGGGGAGCCGACCGTCCCCGTTCCGACCCGGAAAACGTAGGGGGAGCAGAGGGAGATGGAGAGCAACAGCCTGATGTGGATCCTGCCCGTGCTCGGCGTGATCGCACTGATTTTCGCCGCAATCAAGTCCGGGTGGGTGAAGAAACAGGATCCGGGGACGGAGTACATGCGGGAGATCGGGGCGCACATCCGCGAGGGCGCGATGGCGTTCCTCGGGCGCGAATACCGAGCGCTCGTCGTGTTCGTGATCGTGGTCGCGATCCTGCTCGCGGTCGCGAATCTCGGCCGGCCCGATTCTCACGCGCTGATCGCGGTCTCCTTCATCGTCGGTGCGCTGTGCAGCGCGCTCGCCGGGTACTTCGGGATGCGCGTCGCGACGCTCGCGAACGTGCGCACCGCGAGTGCGGCCCGTACCGGCCTCAACCGGGCGCTCGCGGTCGCGTTCTCCGGCGGCACGGTGATGGGGATGAACGTGGTCGGGCTCGGCGTGCTCGGGATCGGCGTCCTCTTTCTCATCTACTTCGGCTTCTTCACCGGGGGCGCTTCGAGCGACAATCTCGAGAAGGCGTTGCAGGTGCTGTCCGGATTTTCGATGGGCGCATCGTCGATCGCGCTGTTCGCCCGTGTCGGCGGCGGCATCTACACGAAGGCCGCCGATGTCGGCGCGGACCTCGTCGGCAAGGTCGAGGCCGGCATCCCGGAGGACGACCCGCGCAACCCGGCGACGATCGCGGACAACGTCGGCGACAACGTCGGCGACGTCGCGGGCATGGGCGCAGACCTGTTCGAGAGCTTCGTCGGCTCGATCATCTCCGCGATGATCCTCGGCGCGACCGCATGGGCGTACGGCGCGAGCGGCACGGCCACGGTCAGCATCGTGCTGCTCCCGCTCGCGATCGCGGGCGCCGGCATCCTCGTCAGCATCATCGGCACCTTCTTCGTGCGCACGAAGGAGGGCGGCAACCCGCAGGCGGCGCTGAACACGGGCACGTTCGGCGCGGCGATCATCATGGTGGTCGTCAGCTACTTCATCATCCGCTGGCTGATGCCACAGGGAACGGTGACCGTCTCCGGGCTCGGGAGAGGGGTTGAGATCACGTACCTCGGCGTGTTCATCGCGACGATCGTCGGGCTCGCGGCGGGTGTCGCGATCGGGATGATCACCGAGTACTTCACCGCGAAGGACCGCGGGCCGGTGCTCAACATCGCGGAGCAGTCGCTGACCGGCGCGGCGACGAACATCATCGCCGGGCTCGCGACCGGGATGCGTTCGACGCTGTGGCCGCTGCTCGTGCTCGCGGCCGCGATCATCCTCTCCTACAGCTTCGCCGGCCTGTTCGGGATCGCGATCGCCGCGCTCGGGATGCTGTCCACGACCGGGATCCAGCTCGCGGTGGACGCGTACGGCCCGGTCGCCGACAACGCCGGCGGGATCGCGGAGATGTCCGAGTTGCCGCACGAGGTCCGTGACCGCACCGACAACCTCGACGCTGTCGGCAATACGACCGCCGCGATCGGCAAGGGGTTCGCGATCGGCTCCGCCGCGCTCACCGCGCTCGCCCTGTTCAGCGCGTTCACCGCGGTTGTGAAGCGAAACCTCGTCCGCGGAGACGAGGCGATCACGATGGACAATGTCTCGTTCGTGGTCGACATTCTCGACCCGTGGGTGATGGCCGGGATCTTCATCGGCGGGATGTTGCCGTTCCTGTTCAGCAGTTTCGCGATGAGCGCGGTCGGCAGGGCGGCGAAGAACATGATCGAAGAGGTGCGCCGCCAGTTTGCCCAGATCCCGGAGCTGAAGGCGGCGCTCGAGGTGATGAAGCGCAAGCCGGAGCGCGACGACTGGGATGACGAGGACCGGAATATCGTCGACCAGTCGCGCGGCAAGGCGCAGTACGCGAAATGCGTGGACATCTCGACGGCCGCCGCGATCAAGCAGATGGTGTTGCCCGGTCTCGTCGCAGTGCTCACCCCGCCGGTCATCGGTTTCCTGTTCGGCGCGCAGATGCTCGGCGGCCTGCTCGCCGGCGTGACTGTCTCCGGCGTGCTGATGGCGATTTTCCAGGCGAACGCCGGCGGCGCGTGGGACAACGCGAAGAAGCAGATCGAGGGCGGGTTCACCGCCAGCGACGGCATCACCTATGAGAAGGGCAGCGACCCGCACAAGGCGGCCGTCGTCGGCGACACGGTCGGCGACCCGTTCAAGGACACGTCCGGCCCGTCGCTCAACATCCTGATCAAGCTGATGTCGGTCGTCAGCCTCGTGATCGCGCCGTTGCTGACGTTCAGCGGTCTGCTCCGCTGACCGGGGATCGTCCTTCCCGGCGCGAGCGGCGCTTCCCTGCCACAGGGCGCCGCTCGCTGTAACCAGCGGCCGGCTGGTCGTGTCTCTCCAGTAGGAGGACCTGGCCGGGGATACCGGTCGCTCCGGCCGGGTCCGTATCCCCTGTTCGCAGTGGAGGACACGATGGCGCCGTTGCTGCTGGCGACGATGGTACGGGTCGCGACCGCGGCGAAGCTGCTCGCCGCCGGGATCAGGTCGACACCCGTTGTTGCGTCGGCTGAGACGGAGATCGGACGTGCCGCGATGCAGATGTTACGGTTGATGGACGCTGCCTCGACCCGGTTCGCGACGACGGTCATGGACGCCTCGATCAAGGCCGGTCAGTCGATCGCGGAAACGTCACTCGAGCTCGCGCGGAGGTTCGCCGGTCTCGGCGGGTGACCCGCGATGTCGCTGCCGTCCCCGTCTCTCCTGCTGTGATCGCGCCTTGCATTCACGGCTTCCTGATTCCATTTTAGCGGCCCTGTCCGAGTGCACGGATCTTTGAGACGTGCGAAACCGGTATATCCTGCTCGTGCCCGCCGCCCGATGTGTTCGGCCGCGGCAGAGCTACGGGCCGTTCAGACCGAAGGAGACCGTATGATTCGTCGTTACGAACTGATGGTGATGCTCGACCCGAACCAGAACGACGACGCGACCGAAGCTCAGCTCAAGAAGATCGAGCAGTTGATCACGTCGTCCGATGGCGGGGAGATCATCAACACCGACAAGTGGGGCAAGAAACGCCTCGCGTATGAAGTGAACGGCCGGCCGTTCGGCTTCTATGTCGTTTTCGAGTTCATGCTCGACCCGGCGCTCACCGGCGAGCTCGAACGCCTGTGCCGGCTCGACGCGCTCAACCTCCGCCACCTCCTGCTCAACATCCCCGACAAGGTGATCAAGCTCAAGGAGCGCGAGAAGCAGTTGAAGTCCTCGCTCGAGGAACGGCGCCGGCGTATGGCTGAAGAGGCCGAGGAGACGCCGGTCGTGGACATGCTCAGCGCGAAGCACGGCGAGGTGGACGAGTCGGAGCAGGGCGAGAAAGAGCCCGCCGGTGAAGGCGAAGCGAAGGCCGGCGCCGAGTCCGCTCCGCCCGCGACCGGGTCGGAAGAGGAGAAGAAACCCGCGGCCGCCGATCAGCCTGCTCGCAAACCCGCGGAGGACGAGGAGAAGGAGATGGCGAAAGCCGCTGACGAGGGAGGGACCGACTCATGATGTCGATTCGGAAGAAGGTCGATCGGTTCCATGAGAACGGCATCCTCTACATCGACTACAAGGATGTGAAGTTGCTCAGCCGGTTCATCACCGAGCAGGGGAAGATCATCCCGCGGCGGATCAGCGGCACGTGCGCGAAGAACCAGCGGATGCTCGTGGATGCGATCAAACGGGCGCGGTACATGGCGCTGCTGCCGTACGTGTCCGACACGCCGCGTTGACAGGGAATCGACGATGAAAGTGATACTGCGCGAGAGCTACGAGAACCTCGGCCGCACCGGCGACGTCGTCGATGTGAAGCCGGGTTTCGCCCGCAACTTCCTCGTGCCGCACGGGATTGCCTACCCGTCGAACGAGTTCTATCGGCGCCGGTTCACGGCGGAGCGCGATGCGCTGCTGCGCCGCGATGAGGAGAGGCGAACCCGGGCGGAGACAGTCGCCGAGCGCGCGTCCGGAGCGAAGCTCGAGTTCAAGATGCGGGTGAGCGAACGCGGCCAGATGTTCGGCGCGATCACGAACGCGAACATCGCGGAGAAGCTCGCGGAGCAGGGCGTGGAAGTCGACCGCCGCAAGATCGTGCTCCCGCAGCCGATCAAGAACCTCGGCGAACACACCGTGGTCGTGCGCCCGCACGGCGACGTCGAGTTCGAGCTGCTCGTCCACGTTGTTCCCGAATCCGCCCCCGAAGCGCTGCGCGAGCTCTCGATCCGCGAGCTCGTGGAAGGTGTCGAGGAAGAGGGCGCGGAAACGGCAGCAGCCGAAGGCGAACAGCCCGGCGAAGGTGAACCTGCGGGGGCCGGAGCTGGTGAGGAGCCGGCCGCGGAAGAGGCCGAGAAGGGCAAGCGCGGCAAGTCGGACGTGGAAATCGTCGAGATCGTCGAGGCGAAGTCCTCGACGGCCGGCGCTGATCAAGACGGCGGCGAGCGCGAACGGAAGGACGATTAGCGGCCGCCGGATCCGTTGGCCCGCGCACCTGCGGCGTTCCGGGAGCTTCCGGCTCGCGGGGGCTTGATCCCGGCGCGCAGGGCTGATATACTTCGCGCCGCGAGAACGGGATGCCGGGCGTTGCAGATGCGGCCTCCGGCGCCGGCATGGCCGGAGCGGACCGGAGTCATCCGCGAATCAGCCTGCTTGACTCAATTCCGCCGGCATCGTAGTTTCAGTGTGTGCCGGTCATCGGGGGATCGATGATCGGTCGTTCTTTCACGGCGCGGACGGGGCGGGCGCGAGCAAGTGAATGCAGGTCTCACGCCGCGTTTTCTCACGGTTGCCGGAGCGCTGGAACCTGCGCGCGGTTTGCTCGTGAGACCGTTTGCCGCAGGCAGTGGAGCCGGGTCGCGGCTCCGTGACCTCCTTGACAGCCTCCGCTGCGGGAGGTTATCATATAGGGCTTTGCGCGGCAGGTTTGCGGCGAGTTTCGCGGAACCTGTCGCTGATGGATAGCGCGGCCGGAAGGCCGCCGCCCACTGGATCTTTGACAAGCGTACACGCAACGACGTGCGGTGCCCGTTCATCACCTTCGGGTGATGGATCGCACCACTGACAAGTGTGCCAATTCCGACAACGGAGAGTTTGATCCTGGCTCAGGACGAACGCTAGCGGGGGGCTTAACACATGCAAGTCGAACGCGAAAGTAGTTCTTCGGAACTGCGAGTAGAGTGGCGAACGGGTGAGTAACACGTAGGCAACCTGCCCTTTGGTGGGGGATAACATTCCGAAAGGAGTGCTAATACCGCATCATCTGTCCGGATCGCATGGTCCGGTCAGCAAAGGCTTCGGCCGCCGAAGGATGGGCCTGCGCCCTGTTAGCTTGTTGGTGAGGTAACGGCTCACCAAGGCGACGATGGGTAGCCGGTCTGAGAGGATGATCGGCCACACTGGGACTGAGATACGGCCCAGACTCCTACGGGAGGCAGCAGTGAGGAATATTGCACAATGGGCGAAAGCCTGATGCAGCCACCCCGCGTGTGGGATGAAGCTCTTGCGAGCGTAAACCACCGTTAGGAGAGGCGAATAAGCGGTTTTGCCGCGAATGACGGTATCTCCAGCGAAAGCACCGGCTAACTCCGTGCCAGCAGCCGCGGTAATACGGGGGGTGCAAGCGTTGTCCGGAATCACTGGGCGTAAAGGGCGCGCAGGCGGAATCGTCAGTCTGAGGTGAAATGTCGGGGCTTAACCTCGAATCTGCCTTGGATACTGCGATTCTTGAGTTCGGTAGAGGGAAGTGGAATTCCAGGTGTAGCGGTGGAATGCGTAGATATCTGGAAGAACACCGGTGGCGAAGGCGGCTTCCTGGCCCGAAACTGACGCTGAGGCGCGAAAGCGTGGGTAGCAAACAGGATTAGATACCCTGGTAGTCCACGCCCTAAACGATGATCACTAGATGCTGGGAGATTCGACCCTCTCAGCGTCGTAGCTAACGCGTTAAGTGATCCGCCTGGGGAGTACGGCCGCAAGGTTGAAACTCAAAGGAATTGACGGGGGCCCGCACAAGCGGTGGAGCATGTGGTTCAATTCGATGCAACGCGAAGAACCTTACCTGGGCTTGAACTGCGCAGGAAACCACCTGAAAGGGTGGCCTCCTTCGGGACCTGCGCAGAGGTGCTGCATGGCTGTCGTCAGCTCGTGTCGTGAGATGTTTGGTTAAGTCCAGCAACGAGCGCAACCCCTATCGTCAGTTGCCATCAGGTGATGCTGGGCACTCCGGCGAGACTGCCCGCGTTAAGCGGGAGGAAGGTGGGGATGACGTCAAGTCCTCATGGCCCTTACGTCCAGGGCTACACACGTGCTACAATGGGTGGTACAAAGGGTCGCGATACCGCGAGGTGGAGCTAATCCCGGAAAACCACCCTCAGTTCGGATTGCACTCTGCAACTCGAGTGCATGAAGCCGGAATCGCTAGTAAACGTGGATCAGCACGCCACGTTGAATCCGTTCCCGGGCCTTGTACACACCGCCCGTCACACCATGGGAGCCGGGAGTACCCGAAGTCGGCCCGAAAACAGGGCTGCCGAAGGTAAGCTCGGTGACTGGGGTGAAGTCGTAACAAGGTAGCCGTACGGGAACGTGCGGCTGGATCACCTCCTTTCTAAGGAGCAGGCACGTTCGCCGGGGATCGGCGCGGGAGGTTTCGGCGCGGCACTGCCGGAACCCGATGTGCCGGTCGCGGGGCGACCCGCCCGGCGGGCGAACAACTGCCGAAGGTCGAAGCGCGTCCGCGCGTGTACGCTGAATTGTATACCCCGCCGACCCCGCGCTCCGCGCGGGGTCGGAGCTGTGGGCCTGTAGCTCAGTTGGTTAGAGCGCACGCCTGATAAGCGTGAGGTCACAAGTTCGATTCTTGTCAGGCCCACGATCGGGCGTCGGCTCGAACGAAGCTGAGCGGCGACTGCGGGGCTGAGTGATTCGGCCTTGACGGGGCGTTAGCTCAGTTGGGAGAGCACCGCCTTTGCACGGCGGGGGTCACCGGTTCGAGCCCGGTACGCTCCACCGGGGGCGGCGCTCAATCAGTCGGCCCTCAGAATGTCCGGCTCTTTGACAAGCGATGCTGTAGAGAGGTCTGAGTCCGATGCCGTTCGTTCGGCATCGGTCGCGGATGCGCATTTCGAGGTCCGTTCTCATCCGTTTCCTGATGAGGACAAAGGATTTCGGTCAAGTTACTAAGGGCATGAGGTGGATGCCTAGGCTCTGGAAGGCGATGAAGGGCGCGGCAAGCTGCGATAAGCGTCGGTGAGGTGCAAACAACCTTGGACCCGGCGACCCCCGAATGGGAAAACCCGGCAGGAGTCATGTCCTGCCGCGCAAGCGCGAACGGAGGGAACTGAAACATCTAAGTACCTCCAGGAAAAGAAAACAACCGTGATTCCCCCAGTAGCGGCGAGCGAACGGGGAACAGCCCAAACCGGTGGCGTGCCAAGGGTGCAGCCGTTGCGTCACCGGGGTTGCGGGATCATGCAGGCCGACTGCACAAGGCCGGGGAGTGAGAAAGCTGATCGATAGCCGAGCCGCTCTGGAAAGGCGGGCCGCAGACGGTGATAGCCCGGTAGGCGAAATCGGTCAGCCTCCCGCATGTCTCCCGAGTAGCACGGGACACGTGAAACCCTGTGTGAATCAGGCAGGACCATCTGCCAAGGCTAAATACTCTCCAGAGACCGATAGCGTACCAGTACCGTGAGGGAAAGGTGAAAAGCACCCCGGGAGGGGAGTGAAATAGTACCTGAAACCTCATGCCTACAAGCAGTCGGAGCCCTTCCGGGTGACGGCGTACCTTTTGCATAATGGGCCAGCGAGTTGCTCGTCTGTAGCGCGAGGTGAAGGGGTTCAGCTCCCGAGCCGCAGCGAAAGCGAGTCTGAACAGGGCGATCAGTTACAGGCGGCAGACGCGAAACCGGGTGATCTATCCATGGCCAGGTTGAAGCGTGGGTAATACCACGTGGAGGACCGAACCAACGAGCGTTGAAAAGCTCCTGGATGAGCTGTGGATAGGGGTGAAAGGCCAATCAAACCCGGAGATAGCTCGTACTCCCCGAAATGTTTTTCGGAACAGCCTCGTGATAGTCTGCCGGAGGTAGAGCACTGATAGGGCTAGGGACCCGACAAGGTTACCGAACCCTGTCAAACTCCGAATGCCGGCAGCACGGTTCACGGGAGTGAGCGCACGAGAGATAACTTCCGTGCGCAAAAGGGAAACAACCCAGACCGACGGCTAAGGTCCCCAAGTGCGGTTTAAGTGATGAAAGGAAGTGAAATCGCGCAGACAACCAGGAGGTTGGCTTAGAAGCAGCCATTCCTTTAAAGAGTGCGTAATAGCTCACTGGTCGAGTAGTTCCGCGCCCAAAATTCTCGGGACTAAAACCGCCACCGAAGCCACGGGATCCGTGCTCGCACGGATCGGTAGGGGAGCATTCCGTTCACCTGCGAAGGTGTGCCGCGAGGCATGCTGGAGGACACGGAAAAGACTATGCTGGCATGAGTAACGAAAAAACGGGTGGGAATCCCGTTCACCGAAAGCCTAAGGTTTCCTGAGTAAAGTTCGTCTGCTCAGGGTTAGTCGGCCCCTAAGGTGTAGCCGAAAGGCGAAGCCGATGGGTAACGGGCTAATATTCCCGTACCGGTACGGTTCTGTTCGACCGACGGGGTGACGCAGGAGTGAAAGGTCAGCCACGGATTGGATTGCGTGGTCTAAGGGTGTAGGCGGTCGCGCCAGGCAAACCCGGCGCGGCAACGCCGAGACCTGAATGGGAGCCGCAAGGCACAAACTGATCCTAATCCGACTGCCAAGAAAAACCTCTAAGGGAGGAACCGTGCCGACCGTACCGCAAACCAACACAGGTAGGCGGGGAGAGAATCCTCAGGTGCGCGAGAGAACCATGGTCAAGGAACTCGGCAAACTAGCTCCGTAACTTCGGGATAAGGAGCGCCTCCGGCGGTGACGATCTTCCCGATCCGAGCTGACGGGGGTCGCAGGGAAACGGCCCAGGCGACTGTTTACTAAAAACACAGGACTCTGCCAAGTCGCAAGACGACGTATAGGGTCTGACACCTGCCCGGTGCTGGAAGGTTAAGGGGATCTGTTAGCTTCGGCGAGGCAGTGAACCGAAGCCCCAGTAAACGGCGGCCGTAACTATAACGGTCCTAAGGTAGCGAAATTCCTTGTCGGGTAAGTTCCGACCTGCACGAATGGTGTAACGATCTGGGCGCTGTCTCGACCATGGACTCGGTGAAATTGAATTCTCGGTGAAGATGCCGAGTACCCGCGGCTGGACGGAAAGACCCCGTGGACCTTTACTACAGCCTGATATTGGAATCTAGCTTTGCATGTGTAGGATAGGTGGGAGGCATGGAAGCGCGCGCGCCAGCGTGCGTGGAGCCAACCTTGAAATACCACCCTTGCACTGTTGGGTTTCTAACCGCACGCGGGACATTGTCAGGCGGGTAGTTTGACTGGGGCGGTCGCCTCCCAAAAGGTAACGGAGGCGCCCAAAGGTTCCCTCAGCACGGTCGGTAATCGTGCGCAGAGTGTAAAGGCACAAGGGAGCTTAACTGCGAGTCACACACGACGAGCAGGTGCGAAAGCAGGGCTTAGTGATCCGGTGGTTGCGTATGGAAGCGCCATCGCTCAACGGATAAAAGGTACCCCGGGGATAACAGGCTTATCTCCCCCAAGAGTTCACATCGACGGGGAGGTTTGGCACCTCGATGTCGGCTTGGCGCATCCTGGGGCTGGAGAAGGTCCCAAGGGTTTGGCTGTTCGCCAATTAAAGCGCCACACGAGCTGGGTTTAGAACGTCGTGAGACAGTTCGGTCCCTATCCGCCGTGGGCGTACGTGCCTTGAGAAGATCTGTTCCCAGTACGAGAGGACCGGAACGGACGAACCTCTGGTGTACCAGTTGTCGCGCCAGCGGCACCGCTGGGTAGCTACGTTCGGAAAGGATAAGCGCTGAAAGCATCTAAGTGCGAAACCCACTTCAAGATGAGGGCACGCTCCGTAAAGGCTGAAGGCCCGTCCGAGACCAGGACGTTGATAGGTGGCAGGTGTACGCACGGTAACGTGTTCAGCCGAGCCATACTAATCGGCCGTGAGACTTGCCGATTCTTTTTTCCTCGCAGGAAACGGATGAGAGTGGAGCACGAAAAAAGCTCCGCGCAGACTTCGACACAGCATCGCTTGCTCTTGATTTCCCTTCGGTGATCAGAGCGTGGGGGAAACACCTCTTCCCATTCCGAACAGAGCCGTTAAGCCCCACAGCGCCGATGGTACTGCTTGGGTAACCTTGTGGGAGAGTAGGTCGTCACCGAGGGATTTGTCGAACGCCCGCCGCTTTGCGGCGGGCGTTCGTGTATCGGCGCGGACCGCCGCGATCCCGCGATCGCCCGCGCCGCGACTGTCTCCCCGCTTGTCCGTCACCGCACGAGCATCAGCTTCCGCGTCTCATCCAGCCGCCCGGGAACAGTCGCGCGCAGGAAGTAGAGCCCGCTCGCGAGGGACGAGCGTCGAACGTGAACGCGTGACGGCCCGCCGAAAACGACCCGTCCGCGAGCGTCGCCACCACCCGCCCGGCGACGTTGTACACGACCACGCTCACCTCCGCCGCCTCCGGCAGCGACACGGTCACCGTCGTCGCCGCATTGAACGGGTTCGGCGCGACACGTAGCCCGGGTTCGCCGAACCCGGGGTCACCTTCATGTAGCCCGGCTTCGCCGAAGCCGGGATCACCTTCCGCCGGATCAGTACCGCCCGTGCGGGCTCGCCCGCGCGGATCATCCGCCGCGAGCTGCTCCCACCCGGACGCGTTCCAGTCGCCGCTGCCGGCTCCGCCGCCGGCGACGGCCAGCTTCTCGAACGTGAAGCTGTCAGTCGCGACGATGATGTTCGGGCCGTAGGCGCCGATGTTGCCCGTGAACGTGTACACGCCCGCGGGAGCGGCCGCGGGCACGTCCTGCGTAAGCTCGGTGACCGTGGTCACGCCCGCCGGCAGGTTGACCGCGGTCAGCAGCAGCGGGCCGTACGGCGAGCCGTCAGGCAGCGTCGCCATCGTCCATGCCTGGCCCCACTGCATCGCGCCGGTGTTGTTGATGATCTCCGCGTCATACGTGAACGTGCCGCCCTCCGCGGGGATCTCGATCGGCGCGTTTTGCGGGCTCAGCGTGAGCTGCACCGGCGGCGGGGTGTACTCGAGCGTGAACGGTTCAGACGCGTCGTTCACCTGATCGTCGTCGACGCTCGTGATCTTGACGCTGAAATCGTCGCCCGTCGCGCCCTCGACCGGAATCTCCCACGCAAACGACCCGTCGCTCGGCGTGTCCTCGGCGATCATCTCGCTGAACGCGCCGGCCTGGTACAGCTCGATGATCACGTTCTCGGCGATGTTGTCCGTCCACTGGATCGTGTAGCTCTCGCCGCGCTGCCAGACTTCGCCGCCGGCGGGGGTGGTGACGGTGATCTCGGGCGTGTACTGCTGGTCGAAGTAGAACGCGCCGATGTCGGCGATCGTCCCGTCCGGGTCGAGCGGGCTGTCGGGATCGCCCGCGTCGATGCACGGGGAGTCCTCGGTGAGGTGGTAGTCGCCGCTGCCCGGATTGGCGTAGAGCGGGTCCATGGAAATGTTGAGCCACGCGTCGCAGGAGTCGCCGTTCGCGTTCGTCGTCACCAGCTCGCCGTAGTTGGGGTTGATGTCAACGCCGCCGAAATCACCGCCGCTGTTGTCATAGACGTCGCAGTAGCTCACGTCCGGGTCGCTGTTGTCCCACGCGTACACGCCTTCGCCGTCGTTGCCCGTGATCGCCGTGTTGGCGATCGTCGGGTTGGAGTTGCTCCAGCAAAAGATCCCGCCGCCGTTGTCATTTGCAGTATTGCCCTCGATCGTGCAGTCGCTGATCGTCGGGCTGGAAGAGGATTGGCAATAGATCCCGCCGCCGTGGTTATCGGCCGTGTTGCCCTCGATCGTGCAGTCGCTGATCGTCGGGCTGGAGTTGTAGCGGCAAGAGATCCCGCCGCCGTCGTCATCGGCCGTGTTCCCCTCGATCGTGCACTCGCTGATCGTCGGGCTGGAGTTGTTGTAGCAATAGATCCCGCCGCCGTCGTCATCGGCCGTGTTCCCCTCGATCGTGCACTCGCTGATCGTCGGGCTGGAGTTGTAGCGGCAAGCGATCCCGCCGCCGACGTCATCGGACGTGTTGCCCGCGATCGTGCACCCGCTGATCGTCGGGCTGGAGATCTCGCAATAGATCCCGCCTCCCCAGCCACCCCAGACATTTGCAGTATTGCCCTCGATCGTGCACTGTGAGATCGTCGGGCTGGAGTTGTTGTAGCAATAGATCCCGCCGCCGTAATCGGCCGCGTTCCCCGCGATCGTGCACTCGCTGATCGTCGGGCTGGAGATCTCGCAATAGATCCCGCCGCCGTACGTGGCTGAACCGCCCGTGACGAGGCAGTAGGCGAGCGCGTCGTCGTCACCTGTATCCTCAAAGGACAAATGCCCCCACTGGGTGACGCCGCCGTCCGTGTTCGGCATGAACCGGATGCTGTCCGTCTCCGTGCCCTCCGCGATCAACGTCCGGTTCGAGCCGATCGTGAAATTGAAATCCCCGTCGAACAGGAACGTCGTACCCGGCTCGATCGTCAGCGTTTCACCGTCCACGATCGAAAGATCGCCGACGACCACGTATTCTCCCGGCCCGAGCGTCCCGCTCTGCGGACCCGAGATTTCGACCTGTCCGAACGCTGCGCCGCCGGCAGCGAGCGCGAGAATCACAACAACCATCGTCCGCAACATGGATCCACCCTCCTTCCTCAGATTGGTAAACTCCGCGGTCCTCGCAACAGGAGGTTACCACATCTGACGGCGACAACGCAAGCGAAACGGCGGGCCGGTACAGATTCGTTCGCGCCGGGAGCGGACGCTATATGCCCGTGGTTGCTTGCAACCGCGGCTGATCCACGGGTGATTGAACCTGGCGATACTAACCGTCTGATTATCCTTGACTGAAGTCAAGGGCAAGGGGTGAACGGCTCAACCACCGGTCGATCAGCCCTGCGACATCGCTGCGCGC
>JAANWZ010000127.1 GCA_018263585.1 Calditrichota bacterium
GTACCGGCCGTGCGGCCCGGGTGCGGTGCGCACCTTGCCCGCGCGGATGATCCAGCCGTGATGAACACCACCGCCTCGAAGCCGCGGTTGCGAGCAACCGCGGGCCTGTAGGACTGTCATCCTGAACCGCGCCGCCGTTTGTATCCGTTGAGGCGGCGCCACTTGTGTCATCCTGAACCGCGCCCGCGTCAGTTTGCGGGCGCGAGAGAAGGATCTACGCGGTACACCACCCGCCGGTTGTTGCGCATCACACCATGGGTGGTTGTTGCTGGTAGATCCTTCACCCTTCGCGCCGACACTGACCGGCGCTACGGGTTCAGGATGACAATGCGGGCGCGCCAAACCGACGCGCGGGGGTTCAGGATGACAGTGCGGGCGCGTCCGTTCGGTGACACTGCGGGCGCCTCCATTCAGCGACAGGGAACCCGGCCCCGTTCCCGCCCGTTCAACGCCGAGACCCCCGTTTGTCCCGGCGCTCGCGGTTGACTCGCGCGGGACGGGAGTGTAGTTTCATTGATCCAGACCCAGCCGACCAGCAACTTGGAGAGCCTCGGGACGCTTCGCTATTCGATTGTGCCACTTGCGTTCGGCGCGGTGATTCCGCGCGCGGAACGAGTGTAGCCGGGCGTGCCGGGTGGGTCGCCCGATCCACCGGCGGCTTACCAAGGAAGTCCATGCGATCTCCGGTTTCCAGCGATCCCGGGAAGGGCGCGGCGGTTCTGTTTGCCTCCGCGGTACTCCTGCTCGCATCGGCGTCGCACGCGGGCCCGTTCCGTGTGCTCGAGGACACCGGCCGCGAGCTCGTGCTCGAGTTGCGCGCGGGGGGCTGGCAGGAGCACGAGCTGCCCGGCGGGGCGTTGCACTTTCCGGCGGGGGCGGGCGTGGACGATCGCACCGGCGCGCGGATGGCGCCTTACTACCACCGCTTGCTCGCGCTGCCCGCCGACAACCGCCCGCGGGTCGTGGTCGAGGATGTGCGCTGGGGCGAGCGTCTGCCCGGCCTGCCCCCGCAGGGCTCCGGACCGGAGGACAACCTGCGCGTGGAGCCGCTCTACGGCCGCGGCCCGGTCGTCGTCGGACCTGCGTTCGAGTGGCGCCGGCACACGGTCGCGAACCTGTTCGTCGTGCCGATCCGGCCGGACGGCGACGGCGTGCTCCCGCTCGACTACCTCCGCTTCCGGGTCATCTACCCCGACCCGCGCGGGTCGCTGACCACCCGCTCCGACCGTCTCGTCGAAGCGGCGGTGGTGAACCCATCGTCGGCGCGCGCGTGGACCCTGCCGCGCGCGGGCTCGCGCGGAACACGGACGGCCGGCGCGGCGGCCGCGTGGCCGGACGGGATCATGGTCCGGATCGAGATCGAGGACGAGGGCATCTACCAGATCTCGCCGGCGGATCTCGAGGTGCGCGGGATCGACGCGGGCGGGTTCGACCCGCGCAAGTTCCGCCTGTTCAACAACGGCGGCCAGCCGCTCCCCGAGTCACCGGCGGTCGCGCGCCCGGACAGCCTGATCGAGAACGCGATCATCGTCGAAGGCGAAGGCGACGGCAGCTTCGACGCCGGCGACCGGATCATCTTCTACGGCCGCTCGGTGAACACGTGGGTGCGCGCGGCGACGCCCGGCTCGTACGTGCACACGAACAACCCGTTCACCCGCAGGAACGTGTACTGGCTCAACATCCCCGCGGACGGCCCGGACGGGAAACGGATGCAGCCGATCGAGGTGAACGCGGCGGCCACGTTCGAGACCGAGATCGCACGCTCGCGCCTGTTCATCGAACGCGACGCAGTCATCTTCAACAGCAAGCAGCATCCCGAATCAGGCACCCGCTGGTTCGCCACTGAACTGACCGGCGGCGAGCAGTATTCGGCCGGCTTCGAGCTCGAATCCCCGCTCGCGGCCGCGGACGGAGAACTGTGGGTCTATTTCAAGCGGCTCGACGGGTTCGGCAGCAACGCGATCGTGTCGGTGAACGGCGCCGCGATCGACACGTTCTCGCTCACGACGACGAAGCGCTCGATGGACGTGCCCGCCGCTCTCCTCCGCAGCGGGTCGAACACGTTCAGCTTTCGCATCGACGGCGGCCGTGTCTATTTCGACTGGATCGAGCTCAGCTACCTTCGCCGGCTGGAGACGAACGCCGGCCGGATCGTGTACGACGCGCTCCCGCAGGACGGGGTCGCGCGCGTCTCGATCTCCGGGCTCGAGGACCCGTGGGTGTTCGATGTGCAGGACTATGCGAACGTGCGCTACACGAGGAACGTCCCCTACGAGGCCCCGTCGCAGGTGAACGACCCGCGGCGGATGATCGCGGTCTCGGACGCGAACCTGCGCACGCCCGCGACAATCGAGCAGGCCGGGTTCGGCGACGACGACTACCCGAACGGCCTCCGCGACCCGAACCTGGCGCACGAGTACATCTTCATCTACCACCCCGACTTCACCGGCGCGGTCGCGCAGCTCGAGGCGTACGTCGAGCAGCGTGACGAGCTGGATGTGCTCCCGGTGAACATCAACGACGTGTTCCAGGAATTCTCGTGGGGCCTGTACGACCCGACCGCGATCCGTGATTTCCTGATGTACGCGTACGACAACTGGGCGACGCTGCCGCAGACGGTGCTGCTCGTCGGCGACGGCGACTACGACTACCGGAATATCTCCTCGTCGGCGGACAAGAACTGGATCCCGCCGTACGAGAACGCGCATGTCAGCCGCGACGACTGGTACGCGGAGTTCGGCTCCGGCGAGCCGCAGATCGCGATGGGGCGGCTCACCGTGCAGACGAACGGCGAGCTCGAGACGTACCTGGAGAAGCTGCAGCGCTACGAGAACGACAGCGACCTCGGCGCGTGGCGGTCGAAGCTGGTGATGCTCGCCGATGACGAGTACATCGAGACCGGGCCGACGTTCCAGGACCAGATCCACATGGAGCAGGCGGAGGAATTCTCCACCGAGGCGGCGCCGCCGTTCATTTCGATCAAGAAGATCTACATCGGCGCGTACCCGACCACGTTCGACCCGGTCACCGGCGGCCGTCGCAAGCCGGACGCGACGCGCGCGCTGCTCAACGAGATCAACCGCGGCGCGCTGCTGGTCAGCTTCATCGGGCACGGGAACGCGCACGTGTGGACGCACGAATCCGTGCTGCTCGATTCGCGCGACAACGCGCTCATCGACAGCGGCGACCGGACGCCGCTCTACCTCGCCGCGACCTGCTCGTGGGCGCATTTCGACCGCCCGCAGAACCCGAGCCACCCGGAGCTGCTGCTCGTGAAGCCGGGCGGGGCGATCGGCGTCGTCGGCGCGACCCGGCTCACGAACGCGTACAGCAACAACCGGTTCGCGCTCGCGTTCTACGAGCGCATCTTCGACCGCACGGCCGCGTTCAGCGTCGGTGAAGCCCTGTTTCTCGCCAAGCTCGACCACCCGGAGGGGACGAACCAGTACTACCACTGCCTCGCGGAACCGAACCTGCGGCTCGCGCTGCCGCGGATGGACGTCGAGTTCACCGGCGTCGAACCGGACAGCCTCACCGCGCTCGCGCCCGCCGAGGTGAGCGGCGAGGTCACCGAACCGAACGGCGGCCCGCTCCCGGACTTCGACGGCGAGGCGGTCGTCACAGTGTATGACGGCGCGGACACGCTCGCCTACGCGTTCACCGGCTCCGGCGGCGAACCGGTGGACACGCTGCACTATTCGGTGACCGGCGGCACCCTGTTCCGCGGGCTCGTCACCGTCACCGGCGGGGAACTGGACGCCGGGTTCATCGTTCCACGGGACGTGAAGTCGGGCTCGCGCGACGGCAGCGTGCACATGTACGCGTACAACGACGAGCTCGACGGCGTCGGCGCGGCAGGCGGGATGCTGATCTCGAACCAGTCGGCGAGCCTCGACGACAACACTCCGCCCGAGGTCACCGTCTATTTCGACCACCCGAACTGGCGCGAAGGGGACCTCACGAGCGCGACACCGGTGCTCTACGTCGCGCTCGCCGATTCGAGCGGGATCAACCTCACCGGCGAGATCGGGCATGACATCCGCGCGGTGATCGACGGCAGCGGCGAACTCCTGCTCACCGAGAGCTTCACCTACGAGCGCGACAGCTACACGCGCGGCGTGGCGGAAGAGCGCATCTTCGACCTCGAGCCCGGCCGGCACCAGCTCGAGCTGTGGGCGTGGGACAACGCGAACAACTTCACGCGCGCGCAGACGAGTTTCACCGTCGTCTCCTCCGACGAGGCGGTCGCGCTGAACAACGTGCTCAACTGGCCGAACCCGTTCTCCGAGCGGACGAACTTCACGTTCGGACTGTTGGGGGCGGACGCGGAGGTGACGATCAAGATCTACACCGCGAGCGGGCGCAAGATCCGCGAGATCGGTCCGATCGCGGGGCGCGCCGGGTTCAACTACCCGGAGCGGACGAGTTTCGAGCTCGAGTGGGACGGCCGTGACGACTACGGCGACCCGGTCGCGAACGGGGCCTACCTGTACGTGGTGAAGGCGACCGGCCCCTCCGGCCAAAGCGACGAGGCGGTTGGCAAACTGCTGCGGATTCGGTAAGTCCGGCGGGTCGTTCGCTGGGTGGCCCGGGCCTTGCCCCGGGTTTCGCTGGGTGGCTCGGGCCTTGCCCCGGGTTTCATACACCGTCGCATCACTTATCCTTGCCCTTGACTTCAGTCAAGGACCCGCGAGCGCGCGGGATCGGCGGCGGTTTCATCCCCGACTGAAGTCGGGGGCAAGAGGAGGCGGTGTCATCCTGAACGAGCGCGGCCGGTTTCCTTGCCCTTGACTTCAGTCAAGGACCCGCGAGCGTGCCGAAACAGACCGCCGCTTCGGGTTCATGATGGCACGAGAGGGCGGCCGAGAGAGAGCACAGCGCAGTAACCGCATACAACGAGGATTGCGAGCATGAGCAGTGTGAAGTGGATACGGCGGCTGGCGGCGGGCGCACTCATTGTCTTCGCCGCCGGGCCGGCGGCGGAGGCGGCGAGCGTATCGCAGGCGGGCGTGCTGTTTCTCAAGATCAGCCCCGGCGCGCGTCCCGGCGGGATGGGCGAGACATTCGTCGCGCTCGCCAACGACGCGACCGCGACCTGGTGGAATCCCGCCGGGCTCGCCTACGTCCCGTACAACGAAGTGACATTGATGCACTCGAACTGGCTGCCCCAGTTCAAGTTCGAGGACCTCTACTACGATTTCGTCAGCTACGTGCAGCAGGTCGAGGACTGGGGCACGTTCGGCGGGAACATCATCTTCCTCAACCTCGGCGAGTCGATCCGCACCGACGAGTCGGGCAATGAGCTCGGCACGTTCAACTCGTACGAGATCGCGGCGACGGGATCGTACGGCTCGACGGTCACAGACGACGGCAGCATGGCCGTAGGCGTCGGGATGCGGTTCATCTACTCGAACCTGTCACCGGTCGGCGCCGGCGCGGAGAAGGGAACCGGCTCCGCGACCAGTGTCGGCGTGGACATCGGCTGGTTCTGGCACACGCCGATCCGCAAGCTCAGCCTCGGCGCGAACCTGTCGAACATGGGGCCGAAGGTCGCGTACATCGACCGCGCCCAGGCCGACCCGCTCCCGACGAACCTCAAGTTCGGGTTCGCCTATCATCTCGTGAAGAGCCCGTACAACACGCTCACGTTCGTCGGCGACGTGGACAAGGAGCTCGTCCGGCTCGACGAGGACGGCGAAGCGGACCCGTTCTACCTCGCGATGGTGACCGCGTGGGGCGACGGTCCGTTTTTCAAGACGATGATCTACCATACCGGATTCGAGTACTGGTACAGCGACCTCGTCGGGCTGAGGATCGGCTACTGGAACGACGAGCTTGGCAAGGTGAAGCCGATCACGTTCGGCGCGTCGCTCAAGTACTCGACGTACCGGTTCGACTTCAGCTACGTGAGCGCGGGCGAGGGCCACCCGTTGCAGGACACGATGCGGTTCAGCCTTTCGATCGGGTTTTGATCGAAGCCTGAGTCCCGGCCGCAACCGGCCGCCGGAACACCACTCGTGCAGGACGATGCACCCACGCGCCTGCGTGGACGACGAGGACACAAGTGCGCTTCGAAGCAGCAGCCCTGATCGGCCCCCTGTTCATCGCCGGCGCCCTGTTTGCGGCGGTGCAGCCCGCGCTCGCCGCGGCGCCGGCAGAGCCACGCGTCATTCTGAACGAAGTCCGACGTCTGTCTGTCGGACGGAGTGAAGAAGGTCCAGGCGGACAAACTGTTGGCGTGAAGAACCTTACCGTACTGGAACCCGGACCTTCTTCAGGCCGCCCGCGCCGATACCGACCGTCACGGACGGCCTTCAGAATGACACCCCGTCCACTTTCGGGCGCGCTGCAGTCGTTCGACGACGAGTACCTCACGCTTCCGCGCGAGCTGCCGGACACGATGCGCGTGCTCGCGATCCGCGTCCACTTCCAGCCGGACACGCTGTCCACGACCTGGGGCGACGGCTCGTTCATGTACACCGTGCCCGATTCGATCCCGGACGACGAGTGGGTGATCGACCGCCCGCCGCACGACCGCCGGTACTTCCTCGACCACCTGCTCGCGGCGCGCAACTACTTCACGAAGTTCAGCGGCGGCGCGCTCACGCTCGCCGGTCTTCGCGATCCCAGCGAGGGCGGCGATGTTTTCCCGCTCTATCCGCTCGACTCGCTGCCGTCCTACCAGCTCGACTACCCGGTCTGGCATGTGAACTACGGCAACGATGACCACGAGCGGCTCAACGAGACGCTGGTCGAGCTGTTCATCGACGCGTGGCGCGCCGCGGACGACGAATCGGATCTCACCGTCGCCGACTACGACCTGTTCGTCGTGTTCCACGCCGGCGCCGGCAACGAGTTCGACACCGGGTACGACCTGACCCCGCACGATATCCCCTCCGTGTACATCTCGGCGGAAGATCTCGCCACGTACGGCGGCCTCCCGGACGGGATCGAGATGAACGACGGGCGCGTGCACGCGGGCGTGATCCTGCCGGAGACGCAGCGCCAGCCGGGCGTCGATGTCGGCCTGCACGGGACAGTCGTCGCGCAGATCGCGTTCGCGATCGGCCTCCCGCATCTCTACAACACGGAAACCGGCGACGCCGGGATCGGCATGTTCGGGCTGATGGACCGCGGGTTCGGCTCCTACTTCGGGCTCATCCCCGCGCCGCCGAGCGCGTGGGCGCGCGTGTTCATGCGCTGGCAGACGCCGGTGAGCGCGGACGCCGCCGCGCTGATCGGTGACACCGTGAGAGTCGGCGCGCTGCACCTGCCGGAGGATAACTTCGGCGACGACCCCGGCGACCTCGTCCGCCTGCTCCGGCTCCCGATCAACGAGGACGAGTACTTCCTCGTGGAAGCACGCCGCCGCGATCCGGACGGTGACAGCCTCAGCCACGCGTACGACCGCGCCGGCAACCGGATCACGTTCCACGACGACTACTCGTGGGACGCGGAGGACGGGTTCCGTGTCGCCGTCGAGTACGATGATTACGACTTCGACCTGCCCGCGAGCGGGGCGCTTGTCTGGCACATCGACGACTCGATCATCCGCGCGAAGTATCCCGAAGACGCGCTCGAGAACGATTTCGACCGGCGCGCGGTCCGTCTCGAGGAAGCCGACGGCGCCTGGGACATCGGACGCGAATACGCGTTCCTCACCCCGGGCGACGGCTCCGAGTACGGCTGGCGCGACGACGCCTACTATCGCAACAACCCGACCTGGCGCGAGGCGAACCGACCCCTGTTCAACCCGGAGTTCTCCACGAACACAGTCCCCTCCTCGATCGCGAACACGGGCGGCTACAGCCACATCTCGCTGAGCCGGTTCAGCGAGATCGGCGACACGATGAGCTTCACAGTCGCCAACTCCTGGCTGCAGCCCGGCTTCCCGATCGCGTTCGACGAGAATGTGCTTGACCTGAGCACCGGCGACGTGGACGGCGACGGCGCCGACGAGATCATCCTGCTCACCCAGGCCGACGGCGAGGGCCGGGTATTCCTGGTCGAGGGCGACGGTGGTTTCGTCGGCGGAGTGAACGCCCCGTTCGCCGTGTTCGAGGCGCGCCGCGGGCCGCTGGAGATGGCGATCGCCGATTTCGACGGTGACGGCGCGGACGAGATCGCCGCGATCAGCTCTCAGATCCTCGTGATCGCCGACCGTGACCTCGACACCGGCGCGGTGGACGTGACCCCGTACCCGTTCACCGGCGGGCGGGGTTCGCTCGCGGTCGCGGAAGACTCGGGCGGGACGCCGTATCTGCTCGTGAACCAGGGCCGGCGCATCTCCGCGCTGCAGATGGGCGAACCTGCGCCCGTGCTCGACGAGGCGGTCACGTTCGACCCGGACTTCGACACCCCGTTCCGCAGCCGGATGTTCGTACCGGAACCCGGCGCCGGACCCGGCGCCGCGGACGCGGTGATCTGGTACGGCACGCTGTACGCGGCTGAGATCGACCTCGATGCGATGACCGTCGAGGTAATCGACCCGCTCGCGCTCGCCGGCAACATCGATGAAATCGACCGCGACGAGGTGTACATGGTGGGCGCGGTCGGCGCGGACTTCGACGGTGACGGCGCGACGGAGTTCATTGGCCGGCTCAGCGACGCGCGCCTCGTGTACTGGAACTACGGGCGCGGGTCGGCGTCCCGCGACGATGAGCTCGGGATGGCTGTGTTCGACGCGGCGGTCGAACTGAGCGAGCTGCGGGTCGCGGACCCGGACCGGGACGGTCTGCCCGAGGCGATCGTCCACCTCCCCGAAGCGCGCCAGGTCGCCGGGGTCGAACGCAACGGCGTGCTCTGCGAAGGCTCGCCTGTCCGGCTCACCGGCCGTGTGGATGCGCCGATGCAGCAGATGGCGCGCGACGCGCTCATCCTCGATTCGGACGGGGACGGACGCGGGGAATGGGTGTCCGTCACCGACCAACGTGCGGCCGGCGCGAGACTGACCGTCGCGTTCAACCTCGACAGCGGCCGCCTGATGCCCGGCTTTCCGCTCGATGTGAACGGGATCGACACGCTGCTCGCAGCCGGGCAGATCGACGATGACGAGGAACTGGAACTGCTGGTCTCGGTGTCGGCCGCGCGCCAGCTCGCGGTGTACGATCTCCCGAGTGTCGCCGGTGCGCCTTCGATTGTCTGGGGCGAACCCGGCGGCGACCGGCGCAACAGCGGGGTGGTCACGCTCGCCGGCGACGACGCCGCGGGCACACGCACGTTCGCGGTCGACGACGCCTACTGCTGGCCGAACCCTGTGCTCGACGGGGACATCGCTCACTTCCGCTACCCCGATCTCGGCGCCTCCGGCGAGCTCGTCGTCTATGATATCGCCGGCCGCGAAAAACTGCGCGCGCGGGTTACTTCCGGCGTCGGAGGTGTGATCGGCGGCGAGGCCGAGATCGCCGTCGATGTCTCCGCCCTCTCTTCAGGCGTCTATCTCGCGCGGCTCGAGGTGGGGGGAGAGGTGAAGCTGATCAGGTTTGCCGTCGTGAACTGATCCTGCAACAGCGGATGGAGCGGCGCGGTTCAGGATGACACTCAAGACAGGCCCGCGGTTGCTCGCAACCGCGGATTCGAGGCGGTTGTGTTCATCACCCCTGGATCACCCGCGCGGGCAAGCCCGCACGGCCGGTACACGGATGAGAC
>JAANWZ010000128.1 GCA_018263585.1 Calditrichota bacterium
TTCCGGTCTGTGCACGTGGCTGGGCGACCGAAGTCAAGAAACAGCCCCTGGATAAGCTGGACCTTCTTCACCCGCCTTCACGCACACAGACGCGCGAAGCCGGGTTCAGAATGACGGCTCGGCGGTCCCGATGCGCTCCGAGTTCCCAGGCCGTCTCCCGCAGCCCGCAGCCCGCAGCCCCTTCTGACTGTCACCGGGATGAGCGGATCCCCATCCCGGCTTGACACGTATCTCCCGGGCGCTCTACGTTTCACCATGCGCCGCTTTGCCCACATGCCCGCTCCGCTGTTGATCGTCACGGCCGTGCTGCTCGCCGCGCCGGTGATTGTCACCGCGCAGGAGGGCCCCGCGTCCTGGGCCATCTATCTCCCCGGCGGGGAGCAGATGAGCTCGCCGGTGCGCGCGCACGGGGACGTGTCCCTCGTGGACGCGCTCTCCTTCTCCGACGCGCTCGGGGTTGCCTACCACCGTGATGATCTCGGCCGCTACGTGTTCTGTTTTCCCGGTGCGCGCGCCGTGTTCGTGCCGGACGGCGCGTTCGCCGAGCTCGCCGGTGTGCCGGTCCAGCTCGCGGTGCCCGCGGTGCTCGACGATCACCGGCTGTACGTGCCGGAGGCGGTCTGGTCGGAGTATGTGACCGCGCACGCGCCCGGGCTCGCTGCGCTGCACCGCTCGCCGCGCAACCTGAGCTACGACCCGCCGGACAGCGACGTGCTCCGGCTCGAAGTCGGCGCGGGCACGGACAGCGTGCGCGTGAACCTGCTGCTCGCGCGCCCGCAGCCGGCGCGCATCGAGCTGCTCGACAGCACGCGGATCGCGTTGCGACTGCCAAGCGCCCGGCTGGGCGCGCCGCCGGATGTGGAAATTCCCGAGGGCGGCGCGGTCGCGCGCGGCGCGTGGGACCGGTCGGCCCGGATGCTCGTGATCGAAACCCGTGACCCGGTTCGCGGCGCACGTCTCAACGGCCCCGGCGACGACTGCCGGCTCGTGATCACGCTCGCTTTCACCGGTTCCGGCGGCGAGCGCGGGAACCCGGGCCGCGCCCGTCTCGAAAAGGAGCGGCGCAAGTGGGTGATCGACAAGGTTGTGATCGACCCGGGCCACGGCGGCCGCGACCCCGGCGCGATCGGCCGCAACGGCACGCGCGAGAAGGACCTCACGCTCGACACCGCGCGCATTCTCCGCGACCTGATCCGGCGCCGCCTCCCCGACATCGAAATCGTGATGACCCGCGATGCGGACGTGTTCATCCCGCTGCACGAGCGCACGCAGATCGCGAATCGGGTGAACGGGAAGCTGTTCATCAGTATCCACTACAATTCCGCCGGCGACCGCCGCGCGCACGGGCTCGAGACCTACTTCCTCGCCCCCGCCCGCACTGAACGCGCGATGGAGATCGCGATGCGCGAAAACTCCGTGGTCAAGTACGAGCAGCAGGTGCACGAGTACCCCGACCTCGGCGACGAGACGTTCATCGTGCTCACGATGGCGCAGGCGCAGTTCAGCCGCGAGAGCGAAGACCTCGCCGCGATGGTGCTCGACGGGATCCACGAGCGCACACGCCAGAAGAGCCGCGGCGTGGACCAGGCCGGCTTCTACGTGCTGATGGGCGCGTCGATGGCCGCGATCCTCGTCGAAGGCGGCTTCCTCTCCAACGCGAAGGAGGAGAGGCTGATGCGCACGAAGCAGTACCGCCGCGAGGTCGCCGAGAGCATCTGCGACGCGATCGAGACGTTCACCCGCAAGTACGAGCGGCAGTCCTGACCGGCTGCGGGCGGCTTCTGCTCTCGTGCCCGCGCTTGCTTGCCAAGCGCGGCTGATTGCACGGGCTGCGGGCTGCGGTGACGCACAACCTTTGCCGTTGCCCTTACCCTTACCCTTGCCCTTGACTTCAGTCAAGGCTCAACGACCCTTGGCGCTTGCGGGTCCGTTGAACCCCGACTGAAGTCGCGGCAAGTGTGGATGTGTCATCCTGAACAAGCGCGGCGTGTGTTTGCCGCGCGCCCCCTCTGTGTCATCCTGAACAAGCGCGGCGTCAGTCTGCCGCGCGCCGTGAAGGATCTACGCGGAAGGACCACCACGGTGCAGTTTTCAACATAACCGATGGGCGGACTATCGCGTAGATCCTTCACCCTTCGCGCGAAACTGACCGCGCTTCGGGTTCAGGATGACACCAAGGGCGCGTCGAAACAGACGGCGCTGCGGGTTCAACGATCCCGGGGGGCTGGATGGCTGAGCAGGCGTACGACTGGAAACTGGACGGCGGCGGCGAGCGTGTCGCGCTGATCAGCGGCGGCACGCGCGGCCTCGGCCGGGCGTTCAGCGAGGCGCTGCTCGCGCACAACTGGCGTGTCGCCGCGTTCGCCCGCCGCGGCAGCGAGTTTGTCGAACGCGCGGAGAGCGACCCGTCCCTTCGCGACCGATTTCTCGCGCGCCGGCTCGATGTCCGCGACAGCAAGGCGGTGCACGGGTTCGTGTACGACATCTCCCGCCGCTGGGGCCGGATCGACCTGCTCGTGAACAACGCCGGCCTCTCGCGCCCGGCCCCGATCGCGCTCGCCGGCGACGACTACATCGAACGCCACCTGGACACGAACCTCGGCGCGGCGATGCGTCTCACGCGCATGGTCGTACAGGTGATGCTCCCGCAGCGGCGCGGGCGGATC
The DNA here is from genome assembly GCA_018263585.1 of Calditrichota bacterium. Lineage (GTDB taxonomy): Bacteria > Electryoneota > Electryoneia > Electryoneales > Electryoneaceae > JAANWZ01. The sequence continues at coordinate 2,667 of JAANWZ010000128.1, forward strand.
ATAAACGTCACGTCCGTCGTCGGCATCCGCGGCTATTCCGGGATGGCCGCGTACTCGGCGGCGAAGGCGGGCGTGGACGCAATCACCCGCTGCCTCGCGAAGGAGCTCGGCTCCGCCGGGATCACGGTCAACTCACTCGCCCCCGGCTATGTGCCCACCGAGATGACGGAGAAGATGCCGGACGACGTCGTCCGCTGGAACCTCGAGCACACGCCACTCGGCCGGCTCGGCTCCGTGGAGGACTACGTCGCCCCGTTTCTCTTTCTCGCCTCCGGCGCCGCGGGGTTTGTCAACGGGCAGACGCTCGTCGTCGATGGCGGAATGACGGCGTGAGTGGTTCGGGGGATCGCGGTATGCGGCTTCGCCTCCTCGTGAACCGCGGGTGGCCCGGGGCTTCAGCCTCGGGTTTCATTCACCGGCGCATGAGCCGCTGTGACGGCCTGCGGCGCGTCCCCGCTGGCATGCAGGGTCACATACCGTTTAATCATCCGCGTACAGATTTGCGCGGTATCAGTTCTCGCTCGATACGGCTTGTTCCACCAGTCACCCCTCCACCCGTCCTCCGAGGTGGCGGGCGAGGAAGCGTTCCGCGCGGCGGTAGAAGTCGATCCGGTTCTCCGGTTTCGCGAACCCGTGGCCCTCGTCCGGATAGACGACGTATTCCACTTCGATACCGCGTTTGCGCAGTTCTTCGACGATCTGGTCGCTTTCGGCCTGTTTCACGCGCGGGTCGTTCGCGCCCTGGCCGATCAGCAGCGGGATCCTGATCTTGTCTGCGTGGTAGAGCGGACTGCGTCCGCGGAGGAACTCGATGTCTTTGCGATCCTGTTCGGTCCAGTCTGCTTCAGCTTTCGGGAGCCCGGCTTTCGGGCCGGATTCGTAGCGCGGGAGCCGGCCGACCCGGGTTTCGAACACTTCGATGTACGAGCTCCAGTACGGCGGGAGCGAGGAGAGCAGCGTTTCCAGGCTTGACGGTCCGACGACTGAGATCGCGCAGTCGTACACGTCCGGGTTCATCGATGCGCCGGCGAGCGCGGCGTACCCACCGTACGACGCCCCGTAGATCGCGATCCTGTCCGGGTCGGCGATGTCCTCGTCGATCGCCCAGCGGACGCCGTCGCTGAGGTCGGTCTGCATCGCCCCGCCCCATTCACGATCGCCGGCGTTCAGGTACTGCTTGCCGTAGCCGGTGCTCCCGCGGTAGTTCACCTGGAGGCAGGCGTAGCCGCGGTTCGCGAGCCACTGCGCCTCCGGGTCGTAACCCCAATAATCACGCGTCCACGGGCCGCCGTGCACGTTCAGCACCAGCGGCACGGGCGGCTGCGCATTCTCCGGCATCGTCAGGTAGCCGTGCAGCTCCATCCCATCGCGCGCGGTGAATGTGACCGGCTCCATCTCCACGAGCGGCTGATCGGCGAGCTCCGGGCGCGTGACGAACAGCTTCTCGAATTCGCCCGCGGCGCGGTCGAAGCGGTAGTACACGCCGGGTCCGTTGTCCACATCGTAGTAGATCAGCCACTGGCTGTCATCGACGGTGCGGGCGGAGACGAGGAAGTCGCCGCGGGCGTTCTCCCGGATCCGCGTGAAATCGTCACGGATCGACTCGTCGAACACCGTCCAGTTCCGGCGCTCGCGGATGAACAGCGCCGCCTGCGCCTCGTGCGTCTCCGGATCCTGCAGCAGCTTGCTCGCGTCGTACATCGGGTCGGATGCGAGCAGAGTGCGCTCGCCGGTGGCGGTGTCGTAGGCGTACACGGCGGCGGCGTTCCGGCCACGGCTGCTGATCAGGTACAACGTGCGGTTGTCGCCGGCGAAGTCGATCGGATGGGCGGTGAGCGCATCTTCCGGCTCCCACCTGATCGCCTCCTCGAACTCCGTTGCGCCGGGCTCGCGCAGGAGAAGTGTCTGGCTCCCGTTCGGGTTCGACCGCTGGTAGCCGCGCACGCGCAGCTCGTGATCGATCACCCAGAGCAGGTTGTCGGGCCGGCCCTGCTCGATCATCTCGACGTTGCCCGTGGTCACGTCGATGCGGTACACGTCGTGCACGCGCGCGTCGCGCTTGTTCATCCCGACGATGATCTGGTTCGGCTTTTCGCGGCTGATCGCGAGCGGTTCGGCGCGCACCGGATGTTCGACCGACGGATCCTCGGGCGTGAGCTCCTTCAGCTCGCCGCCGGCGACGTTCACCATGTAGATGCGCCAGTTTTCGTCGCCGTCCCGGTCCTGGAGGTAGATCACATGTTCGCCGTCGTACAGCCACTGGTGGTAACGGATTCCACGTCCGGTGTCGTGGGTGAGCGGACGGTCGTCCCCATCGCCCGGTTCGTGCACCCAGATGTTGAGCACGCCGTCCAGCGGCGCGATGTAGGTGAGCGTGGACCCGTCCGGCGACAGGCGCGGTTGCGTCTGCGACGGGTTGCCGAACAGAACCTCGAGCGGGATCAGCTCCGGCGAGCGGGTGGAAGTGCATCCGGCGATCGCGAGCGCGCACAGCGCAGGCAACAGGATCCGCGTGAGCCGCGTCAATCTGGCCTCCAGGGTTTTCGCCCCCGCACGTTAGCGCACAAAACGAGACGGCGCAACGGGGCTCGAGGTTACGCGTGTCCGACGGCGATGTCGCCCGGGGCTTGCCTTTGGTCTTATGTGCTGGTCGACGAGCCGCCGGGACACCATTCGGGTCACACACAGACCACCCGTTTGATGCGCACGGATCCCTGTCGAAACCGCGGTTGCGAGCAACCGCGGGCCTGTGAGGGTGTCATCTTGAACCGCGCCGCCTGCTGTCGATCCCACGACTTCTGACTTCTGATTTCTGGCCTCTGACCTCTGACATCTGACATCTGACTCTGACCTCTGACGTCTGACATCTGACCTCTGACGTCTGACCTCTGACCTCCGGCCACTGGCATCCGCCCCGCGCCCGCCCTTTCTTTCCCACCACATTCGACGTGGCGAACTTCTGCGAGGGAGCGGACGATGAAATTCGGCGAGTTTGAACTGTTCCTGATCGAGGATGGGGGGTTCCGTCTCGACGGCGGCGCGATGTTCGGCGTCGTTCCGCGCGTGCTGTGGGCAAAAACCGACCCGCCCGACGAGCGCAACCGGATCCGGCTCGCGTGCAACTGCATGCTCGTGAAAACAGGCGATGCGAACGTGCTCATCGACACCGGATGCGGCGGCAAGTGGTCGGACAAGGAGCACGACATCTTCGCCGTCGATGAGCCGCGCACGCTGATCACAGACCTCGCGCGCGTGGACCTCAGCAGGGAGGAGATCACGCACGTCGTGCTCACCCACCTCCACTTCGACCATGCCGGCGGCGGCACGTTCATCGACAACGACGGCGGACTGAAGGTCCAGTTCCCGAACGCGACTTACTATGTCCAGCGCGGGGAGTGGGAGATCGCCAACGACCCGAACCCGCGCGATGCCCGCAGCTTCAAGCCGGAGAACATGAACCCGCTCGCCGATGCGGGCGTGCTCGAACTGATCGAGGGCGACACGGAGATCCTGCCCGGGATCCGCACCGCGGTCACCGGCGGGCACACGAAATACCACCAGATCGTGTTCGTCGAATCCGGCGGACAGACGGCCGTGTTCAACGGCGACCTCGTCCCGACCGCGAGCCACCTGCCGCTACCGTACGTGATGGCCTACGACCTCTATCCGCTGCAGACGATGAAGTTCAAGGCCCCGCACCTGAAACAGGCGCACGAGCAGGGCTGGCTGATGGTGTTCGAGCACGGCGCGCGCGAAAAGGCCGGCCACCTGCGGGTCAATGAGAAGGGCCGCTACGAGCTCGCGGAGTACGACATGGACGAAGAGGTCTATTCACCGCCGTCCGACTGAACGTCGCCGAACATGGGTGGGCGGTCCGGTGACGGCTGCGCTAATCGGTAAGCTGCTGCTCCAGCAAATCACCCGCAATCACGCGGTATTCCGGTTTCATCGTCTGAATGGCGTGTATGCCGCCGGATGTCTCCAGATACTGGTACCCGGCATCTGTCCTCGGTACGCCGTGCAACCTCATCTCCTGCGCCAGCCAACGGCTGTTTGCCACCATCACAGTGTCATCAGCCGTGCCGTGCAGGGTGAGTAGCGGATACGGACCGTCCTCGTAATCCCACCACTCCGCGACCGAGTGACCGAGGTACGCGTAGCGGAGGTTTGCTCTTCTCTCCTCGGTCGGGTCGGCGATGTAGTCCTCAACCGGCTGAGACGTGCAACGTTCCGCCATGTTTGCGGTGAGGTCGCTGTAGGTGTAGATGAAGTCGTCCCCGCCCGGATCCCGGATCTTGCTTGCGCGGTACCGCTTGTAACGCTTGCGAGCGAAGTTCGCGTACTCGTCGGTCGGTCCGTAAAAAGTGATTGCTACTTCGGTACGTGGGGAGTCGGGGTTTTGTCCGACGAGGAGCGGCGCAGTCTGGTACGTCATGCCCGCGCCGAGACTCGCGCCCATGAACCCGATGCGCTGAGACGTCAGCCCGCGTCCACCCTCGAAATGTTCGCGGATTGCCGCCAGCGAGTGCAGAATCGCCATCACAAACACGTCGTGCTGCGTGTAGCCGTCCGCGTGGTAGTCGTCCTCGAATTGTTGAGTCGACTGAGTGCCGAAAGACCCGTCAACGAGCGGGCTAAAGCCGTTGGGAATCAGGACATTGTTTCGGCACCAATTTGGAGGATCGTGAGTTTCAAATTGAAACCCATAGTAAAGAGGCATTAGGACGTAACAGCCACTTCGGAAGAAAGTCGGATCGAAAAGGTAGTCAGACCAGTCATTCAACCATGAGTAAGTGATTTCATTGGACCATGCTCTTGCTCCATGACAGAGGACAACAAGTGGAAGGTCATTCGGATAGGGTTGGTTTGGGTCCCAGACAGTAGGATCAATCTCTGGATATCTCAGTATTGCATGGTGCGGGTAGACGTTACCGTTGAAGGTCAAGTCATGGGAGAAGACATGCAGCCGATGTGCATAGGCATGGTTATTCACGAAATGGCAGTAATACCCATCCTGAGCCTGAGCCGGCTGGTAGTTGATCGCCGTCTCGGTGTAGAGACCTTCCCGGCGACCGCGGAGAAAACCGATCTCCTCTAAGGTAGGCTTTTCGTCGAGAAAGTCAAACGCGGGATCGAAGTCCGGCTCAGGGAACAGACCGTGTCCCCAACCCCGCCCCGCGGGACCAACATGACCGTGTTGGAACTGTCCCGGTGCACCGATCATCGCAGCACCTTGTAAAGGAATCGGAAGCTGTAGGTTATGGAACCCCGTGGTCCTTCGTTGAGCAACTCCGGTCGAAGCAGGATGCCGCCTGTGACACCCGCGCTCGGGTCCTCGAGCAATGGCACCGAATAAGGCACATTCGGCTGCACAAAGAACACGTAGTACGTCTTGTGCAATTCGAGGTCAGGATCCGCTCCGATACTGGTCAGATCCTTCGCAATTGCGAAATTCGGAATCCCACCAGATTCGGTGCTGAGATCAATGAATGCAGGTAGCAAGCGGGGCATCTCGAACGCAGTGCTGGTGACTATCGGCCTGTGGAGCAACGTGAATTTCTCCACATTATCGATATTCGTCACGTTGAGCAGCATGCTGCAGAAGCCCAGGCCATTCTGGATCGTAATCTCATGCTCATTAGAATCGGACACACCTCCTTCACTTCTGAGCTCGTTGGTATTCCACCCGGAAACTTCGGTGAAGACGGGCATCGTAGCCTCCCTGCAAATTTCCGACGGACAACCGAAATATCGTTTTTTTTTCTTGCGTGTCAAGTGAAGCAGGTGTACCTTATACATGACCCGTGAGCTCGCAGAGCACGGCAATCCGTGAGTCATTCCTGAGGGGAGGCTTTCCTCATGAAAACCAACGGTTTACATCTCGCAGTGGTGGCGTTGCTCGCAGCGGCGCCAATCCTGACCGCCCAGCCGACCCTGGAGTGGGAGGTCGATTACGGTGACCAAGACCTCAATGAGCGTGGTCTGTGGGCTACCGAAGCGAGAGACAGCTCTCATGTATTGATCGGTCGGCATGGGTGGGAGAACGACCTTCAACTGCTCAATGTCTCAATGGCCGGGGATTTTGTTGAAGCGTACCATTATCCGGAGTACAGCTATGGAACGTTTGTTGAGCTCGACCCCCATGGCGGCTTTCTCTTCGGAACACATGACAGTATATTCGCCCGCTCGATTCCAGGCCTGGGAGTTCTCTGGGCAATTGTCGTTCCTGCAGAAAGCCGCCAGATTCACGCTTCTTCAACAGGAGGTTATTTTGTCGGCGGTCACATTTCTATTTCTCCTTTTGATTCTGATCCGTGGATTGGCCGCTATGATCAGGCTGGAAATGAGATCTGGACCACCATTGTCCCCTTGGATGGATATAATCCATGTTACGAGGCAGAGGAAATGCCGGATGGAAGCATTATTATGGCTACTTCCTCCGCTAGTACGGTATACTTACTGCGTTTTTCTGGCGAAGGTGATTTCGAAGTACTACCGTCGTTTGAAACGTTCGGATCTTCATACGCAGAGGGGATACAAGTGAGGTATGACGGAGGTTTAATGCTGTACGGATGGTTTGAATTGGAAGAGAATGATCTTTTCGGATTAATTACGACTGATGGCTCAGGTATTCTCCAATCGCAGATGTCTACAGGTTCGTGGGGGACAAACAGCGCTATTCAACTAGCTGACGGCGGCTATCTAGGCATATTCTCGGACATATATTCCTCCGCAGACACGACGGTAGTCCACCGTTTCAATGCCGCAGGTGACTTACTCTGGGTATTGGATTACCAATATCAGCCAGGTCACGCGACTGGCGGCGAAACGCTTTATGCAGTTGGCGACAGTGCTTTCGTCATCGGTGGAACCTGGGAACCGGAAGAGGGTTTTTCGGATACGAACATGTTCCTCACCAAGTTCCTGCTCCCGCCGACGGATTTCGAGGTGGAGGTGGAGAGCTACCGGCAGCCGTTGATCGTCGATCCGCCCGACGCGTTCTACTGGCACGGGACGCTGACCAACAACACTGACGAGCCGGCCACGCGTGATGTCTGGGTCGTCGCGCGCGGGCCGGATGGGTCACTGAGCGAACCGTACGCGCTCTGGGAGGAGATCGACGTGCCGGCGCAGGGGTCGGTCGAGGCGGACATCCGGCAGCTGGTGCCGCAATCGGCGCCGCCCGGCGAGTACAACTACATCGTGCGCGCCGGCGACTATCCGACACACCGGATCCAGGACCACCTCGCGCTCACCGTCACCGGCGACGCGCAGCCCGAGATCCCGGACGCTGCCGGCGGCGGCACAACGGTCCCGTGGTTCGAAAAGCCGGCGCGGGTCGGTGACGTTCAGCGTTGATCTGCGGCGCGGAGCGCTGTCCACGCGCGCCAGATCGAGGTCGCGGCGATCACCTTCAGCGCGGCGCCGGGGAGGAACGGGAGCACGGCGAGTGTGAGCGCGCGCGCCGCGTCGCCGCCCGTGTAGAACGCGAGCATGTGCAGCCAGCCGAACGCGAGGATCAGGAGCGCGCCGGCGGCGAACACGCCTGCCTGCTTCGCGACCGTGTCCGCGCCGCGGATCAGCCTTCCGACCAGCCACGCCGCGCCGACGAACCCGATCAGGTAACCGCCGGTCGGTCCGGCGAGCACCGCGAACCCGGCCGCGGCGCCGGCGAACAGCGGGAGCCCGGACGCGCCCCACGCGACGTAGAGAACTTGACTCAACGATCCGCGCGCGCCGCCGAGCATCGCCCCCGCGAGCAACACCATCAACGTCTGCAACGTGACCGGCACCGGGGTGAACGGGAGCGGAATCCGCACCAGCGCACCCAGCGACGTCAACCCGGCAAACAGCATCAGCAGCAACAGGGACAGCAGCGCCTGCTGCACCGTGACCAGCACGCGCGTGTCACGGCCCGCCTGTTCGATCGGTCTCGAGCTCATCGGTCCTCGTCCATCTCGGTCGTGTCGGTGAAGTGTGCCCGTCCGGGCATGAGCCCCGACGCTGAGTCCCCGGTGCCCGTCGGTTGTCTAACTGTCGGATTATCCTTGACTAAAGTCAAGGGCAAGGATGCGAGACCCGAGGCTGAGTCCACGGGCCACCCGGCCTCGGACCGGGAGTATAACACACAGCGGCGAGCGGGTCCAGAGAGCGGGGAGAACCAAGCGGTGCGGACGCTGATGAGCGGCGGACGGTCGCCGACAGATGTCCACGGGGACGACCCGAACGGCGTCATCGCGGCTGATCCGCTCCCGGTTTACTCTCGGACTGACCGGCTCCCGGTTTACTCTCGGGTTGATCATCCGCGGTGACGGCCGTGCGGCCGTCCCCGCGGGCACACAAGTAGCACGGTTTCATTGCTCGACTCTCGTTTCTCGCTACTCGCTACTCGTTCCTGCGACGGCGTGTTCACTCCGTGCGGCTGCGATGGGAGGGCGTCGGACGCTCGGGGTCCTCGGTCTCCCGGTCGGCGGACTGCTCGAGGTTGAGGAAACTGGTGCCGGGGATGTACTCATCTTCGCGCAGCCGGGTTAGCCGGAGCAGCCGGTTGACGAGCATTTTCATCCGCGCGATGATCGATGGGACCTTCTCGAGCCGGCGGCGGGCGTCCTCGTCGAACTTGTCGAGCTCGGGTTCGACGTAGAGCTGGTACATGCCGAGCAGGATGCTGAGCGGGTTGTTGAACTCGTGCGCGACGGCGATCGCGAGCTTCTGCACCCCGCGCAGCCGTTCCGCCTCCAGTTCGGAGTTGCGCGCGTTCACGAGCGCGGTGACATCCTCGGCGATCATCTCACACACGGGCGGTTTCCCGTCCTCCGGCTCGACCCAGCGCCCGCTGAGGCGGACAGTCGCCTGCGACCCGTCCCGTCGCCGCCACATCACCTCTTCGCCGGCGAGATGACCGCGCTCGCTGCCGCGCGCGAAGATCTCGTCCCAGTGCCCGCCGCGCACGAACACATCGCGGCGCAGGTTCAGCGTGCGGATCGCGCGCTCATCCTCGTAGCCGAGGATCGTCGCGAGCGCGGGGTTGATCGCCTGGAACGCCCCCTCCCGCGTCGCGCGGAAGATCCCGAACACGGCGTTGACCACGAGCGACCGGTACCGCTCCCCCGAGTGCCGGAGCTGGCGCGTTCGCTGCTCGAGCTCGCGCTCCAACTCCGCCTTGCTCCGTTTCGTGACGAGGTATTTGAACACGAGCACGAGCAACGCGACGACGACCGCGAGCGCGGTGGCGACGAACGCGGGCTGTCTGTACAGCGGCGGCTGCACACGCGCACCGGTCCGTTCCGCCGCCCGGCTCTCGAGCCCGGGTGAGTTCAACGCGCGCACGCGGAATGTGTACATCCCCGGCTGCAGGTCCGGGTGGAACGCCCGGCGCGCCCCGGTTGCGAGGTCGCTGGCGAACGAGGCGCGGATCGGTTGCTTCTCGAACGCCGCCCGCCGCCACTCGACGCCGCCGAATCCGGCAAGGCCGCGGGCGGGCGCGAGTGCGGCGAGCAATGTCGCGGCAACAACGAGAGACAGCGTGCGCGCGGGCGGGCGCCGGCCGATCCCGCGCCGCCCGCCGCCGTTCGCTCGCTCTCCGGGGCATCCGTGCTTTGTACGACCGAGCGCTGGAGGCCGTTCCCGAAAAACTGACAGGCGGTGGAAAACCGTATCAATTATTACCGTATTCGCTATTCTCCAGCACATCGCGCAAGCCGTCACAAGAAGCTCGTTCCTCGTGGGGCAACGGGCGGGTGGCCCGGGGCTTCACCTCCGGGACTCACACACGAGCTCGTGCGCGCGCTTGTCGTCAGGCGCGGCGCACTCCGGGGACGCTTGCAAGCAAGCGTCCCCTTCCCGTCGTTCAGCCGCGGTGACGGCTGCGCCGTCCCCGCGGGCATAGCTGGCTCCTCAGTGACCTCAGTGACGGTAGTCCGGCAACTCCTCCTGCGGGGGAGGCGGGTCAGCGCCCCGCGGACGAGGCGCGCTCGGCGAGGATCATCCCGGATGCGGCGCCGACGCGGCCGAAGCGCGAGATCGTGAGCCCGGCGTCCAGCAACCACCGTTCGACCTCGGCGCGCGTGTAGGAACGCCCGGATTCGCTGTGCACGAGCATGTTGAGCGCGAACAGCGCGGCGTCGGCGGGTTCGGTGCGCGTCGAGTCGAGGAAGAAGTCCTTGACGAGCAGCGAGCCGCCGCCCGCGAGCGCGCGTGCGGCCTTCCCGATCAGGCTGCGGTTCGCGTCCTCGCCGTGGCTGTGTACGATATTGCTGAGGATGATCAGGTCCCACGGCCCGCCGATCTCGTCCGCGAACATGTCGCCGGCGAGCAACTCGACGCGCGCGAGCAGGTTCTCTTCCGCGGCGCGTTCGCGCGCGATCTCGACGACTTCCGGGCGGTCGAAGACGGCGCCGCGCGCGTGCGGTGCGCGGTTCAGCAGCGTGTACAGGTAGGTGCCGGGTCCGCCGGCGAGGTCGAGGATGCGCCGCACGCGCGTGAGGTCGAGGAAATCGGCGACCGTGTCCGCGGACATCACCGCCGTGTTGTGCATTCCGAGGATGTACGCGCGCAGCTCTTCGCGGGAGCGTTCGCGGGTGCGACCCACGACCGGTTTCCCGTCCCGCACCGCCTCGTCCAGATTCGCCCAGTGCTTGAACAGGAACAGGTTGTGGTGGAGGATGTCGCCCTGGTAGTTCGGCGACCCTTCGCGGAGGAACTCGTCGGCGAGCCCGTGCAGCGAATAGCGGCCGTTGTCGCGCGCGAGCAGGTCGATCGCGGTGAGCGCGTCGAGCAGCAGCCGTGTCCCGCGCGGCGACAGCGAGAGCTCGCCGGCGATCGTGTCCGCCGACTTCGGCCCGTCGCTCAGCGCCTTGAACACGCCGAGGTGAATCCCCGCGAGCACGGCGGCCGAATGACGGAACCCGCCGGCGAGCCGCGAGAGCGCGATCCGCCGCTCGTTGATACTCCCGTGAATCGTGGCCATCGGAGCTCTCCCGGTCGCAGTCGAACGTGAGGAACGGCAAAGGTAGGGATCAAGCGAAAGCTGAGGAAACAGACACGGCCCTGCTCGCCGCTCAGTAGTTGCCGAGCTTGATCTCGGCTTCCGCCAGTTTCTCGAGCCATTTCGCCCGGTACGGGCCTTCCGGGAGCTCCTTCGCCCTCACCTTCGCGCGTTGCAACGACTGCTGGGCCTGCCGCCCTTCGCCGAGCCCGTAGTAGCACCACGCGATCCGGTACGCGAGCATCGGATCGTCCCGCTCTTCCACCTCGATCCGCTGGTACGCCTGGATCGCGGCCTGCAACCGGCCGCCCCTTTCCAGCGCAAACGCGCGTTCGAACTTCGCGCCCAGGTTCGTCGAGTCCTTCGCGAGCGCGTGTTCGGCGGCGCTCAGTGCGGCGGCGGCGCGCCCGAGCGAATTGAACCTGGCGGCGAGATTCGTGAGCTCGCCGGCGCTCATCTCCGCCATCGCGCTGTCGCCCCCGAACCAGTTCTCCGCCAGCAGTTCCTCTTCCACGCGCAGCCGGGTGATATCCTCCTGCGACACGCCGGCCGCTTCGAACTCGCGCGTGGCGAGGTCGTGCAGTCCCATCTCAGTGAACACGAGCGCGAGCTGGAGGTGGGCGTCGCGCCAGCCGGGACGCTCCGCGAGCGCGGCCGAATACAGCAGGCTCGCGTTCTTCAGGTCGCCCTCCCGGTACGACACCGAGGCCCAGTTGAAGAAATCGGTCTCACTCGACGCGAGCGCGCGCATCGTCGGCCACGGGATGTGCGTGACCAGGATCAGCGCGACGATCACGATCGCCGCGCGCAACGCCGGGATCGGGTCGTCGGCGCGGACGCGCTCGACTATGCGGAACACGGTGACCGCGGCATACACGCAGAGGATTCCGGCGACCGGGTACCGGTATTCGCCGGCGACGAAGAAGAGCAACGAGGCGGCGAGATATGCGAGCAGAAGCGCGCGCGGGAGATGGCTGCGCGGGCCGCGGCCAAATCCGAACAGGCCCGGCAGCGCGAGCGCCGCGAGCACGCCGAAACTGAAGAACGCGAGCGCGCGCAGCACCGGCGAGTATCCTTTCACCCCGTAGAAGCTGACGTTGTTCGGCGACTCCACGGAGTGGAAGAAATACGCCAGCTTCTTCGCTTCCAGCGCGAGCCAGTCGAGCGGGTTCGATGCGACCCACTCGACGGCTTCCCCGGCCCAGTACGCGGACGCGGTCGCGGTGTTGAGCTCGACGCCGGTGCGCCGTTCCGCCTCACGCTCGTAGCCGGCGGCCTCATCCGCGGGCTCGGCGCTCGCGAGCCACGGCGCTTCCGTGTACAGACCGTTCGCCTGCCCGTGGTTGCCGATGAACAGGTTCATCCCGGCGGAACTCGTGGTCAGCATGAACTGGCCGGAGAGACGGTGATTCCGCAGCATCGCGGGCAGGATCACCAGCGCCGCGGTCACGAGCAGGATCACGACACGCGCGAGCGCCTGCTTCACCGGCCGGCCGTACACACCGCGTGATGTCGGCCGCGCCCGCCACCCCCACGCGAGGAATGCGACCGCGAACGCGACCGCGAGCACGAGCGCGTTCGGCCGCGCGAGCGCGCTCAGCCCGATCGCGAGCCCCGCCGCCGCGACGCGCCACGCCGGCAGCGACGCCGGCTCGTCATCGAGCAGCGTGACCGCGACCATCGTGAGAAACAGGATCAGCGAGGCGGAGAGAAGCACGCCGTCGTAGTAGATCGCCGGCGCATACAGCGCGAACAGGAGCGCCGCCGCCGGCCCGCCGAGCCTGTGGTCGATCCGCCGGCCCGCGTACCGGCCGATCAGCAGCATCGTCAGCGCCGAGAGCACGAGCTGCGCGTGCAGCGTGCTCATCGTGAACCCCTCCCCGATCGACCCCGCGAGTGCGATGAACAGCGGGTACAGCGGGCTCATGAAGAACGGGTGCGGCCCGAGCCCGAGCCCCTCCGCGATCCGCCGGCCCCAGTTCAGGTAGTACAGCGAGTCGATGATCGGGATCTGCACGACCGGACTGCCGCTGATGTGCGCGAGGTGGACGAGCCGGAGCGCGAAGAACACGGCGAGCGCCGCCAGGTAGGCGAAACCGGTGAGCAGCGTACGTCGAACAGTCAGCGTCATCGGCCGTCGATCCGTGCGTCGGTGCGGGAACAAGCTGTGCGCGATGCGGCTCAATATAACCACCGGGCGAGCGTCGGACGAGTTTCCCGCCGGCCCCGGGAAACGTCGCTCCTGTTCGCGCCCGCTCCGACGCGAGAAGCTCACGCAACAGTGGCTGAAAAAACAACTTAGCACAAGAGTGTGCAGCTCGGAGGCTTCGCCGGGGTTCTCCATTTCTTGTTGCGTGCGGGCGCAATCGCTGCTACAATGCTAACCCGATCGGAAGCGCGCCACTGACGCTGATGACCTCGCCCCGGGAGCGAAGCATCAGCGAATGAGAGGAAGGCTGCATCATGCACCGGACAGCCAGGGAGGCGGTGCTGGTGATTCTGGGTTTGCTCATGCTCGCAGTGAGCGGTCCGGCCCAGTTGCTGGACCTCTCCTACCACGCGCTCTATCAGATGAACCCGCCGTACGACTACCCGGAGGACGACAGTGGCACGTTGCCGGACGGCTGGCTCTCCGACCAGTTCCGCTTCGAACGGATTGCGTCGATCGAGCTGACCACCGGCACCGATGAGAACCGCTGGGTGACCGGAATCCTCGGACTCGGCGCGGACTACATGGAAGGGGTCGCCGACATCGATGTGCCGACCCCGTTCGGCCTGCACTCCGTGCGCACGAAGATGTTCGACGGCTACTTGAGCTTCGGCAGCTTCATGTACCGGAACGGGATGCTCGCGCGGCTCGGGGTCAACGCCGGCGGCGGGGTCGTGATGCAGAGCGCCCACTACTACGACTGGGAGCAGGATGCACGCGAATACCAGGGCGCGCTCGCGCTCGGCGAGCTGCGGCTCGACTTCGCGTTTCTCGAGTTGTTCGACGCCGGCGCCGGGGTCGGAATGATGGCGCGCTTCCGCGTCCACCAGTTGTTCGACACGATGGACATCAACGCGGTCCCCGACGACCCGTACGCCCGCCTCGACCGGAGCGAGATGCCGATGTTCGTCGCCGGCGTCTCCCTGTGGCCGGCGCAGGGGCTCGGCATCCGCGGCCAGTACATGGTGTTCACGTTCAACGACACCACGCAGGAATCGTTCGGGATCGGCCTCGTGCTCAATTCCGAGCCCGAGTTCGGCCCCCGCCCGCCCCGGTAGGGACGCCCGGCGCTTGGGGAGTCTGGAGTCCGGAGTCCGGAGTCGGGGAAAAGTGGGGACTGACCCTCCGGTTTCCCAGAATCCGTGCTCAGCAGCCGAGTTGGCAAGAAACAACCCCCTTCGACGCTCCACCCCGTGCGGCCTGCCAGAGGAAACCGGGGTCTGTCCCCAGTTTTCCCCGCCTGAAACGGTGCCGTCCGGCCCTTGCGAAAAACCGCACGAGCCGCCATCTTTGCCGTCACGCATCAGAGACGACAATGACTTGCCGAGGAGGAACCCGATGCCCGCCCCGACCGAACTGTTGCAGGAGAGGATCCAGCGCGTGCAGCAGGCGTTGCGCAACGGCCCGAACGCGTCGATGCTCGTCGCCGCGCCGGAGAACGTCGGCTGGCTGAGCGGAATCGCGCCCGATTTCCAGAAGGACGCGAAGCTGCTCGTCGCGCCGGACCGCGCCGTGTTTGTCACCGACGGCCGTTACACGAACCGCGTCCCGGAGATCCCCGGCGTGGACAGCTACATCTGGGGCGAGCAACACCCGCACCTGTACCCCGAGCTGAAGAACCTGCTCGACGGCGGGAAGAAACTCGTGTGCGACACGACCGGGCTCCCGATCGACATCTACGAGGCGCTGCCACGGATGCTCGATCTCGACGAGACCAGCGCGCCGTCCGGGTTTCTCGACCGGCTGCGGATGATCAAGGGCGACCGCGAACTCGACCTGATCCGCGAGGCGGTCACGATCGCGATCGACACGTTCCGTTACATGGTCGATGAATGGCTGCCTGCGAACCGTGAGAGCGCGACCGACCTCGATTTCCGCGACGCGCTGCTCGCGGAGGGCGAACGGCGCGGCTCGGAGGGCGCCTCGTTCGCCCCGCTCGTCGCGATGGACGCGGACGCCGACACGCCGCACCCGGAGATGGAGCGCGACGGTCGCCCGCTCGCCGGCGAACACGTGATGCTCGTGGACTGGGGCTTTTTCTACAAGGGCGTGTGCACCGACATGACGCGGATGATCGTGCTCGGCCACAGCGAGCTCCCGCAGATCCACCAGGGGATGAGGTTGTTGCAGGAGAAGTGGATGGCGGCGGTCGCGGCGGAGATCGTGCCGGGCAAACCGGCGTACGAGGCTGGAAACGCGTACCGGCTCGGCGTGAAGGCGGCGGGGATCGAACAGCGCTTCCACGGCGCCGGTCACGGCACCGGCGGCGCGTACGTGCACGAACTGCCGAAGGTGAGCGAACTGCCGGAGGGGCTCGACGACTACGGGATCCCGTTCAGCCAGGCGATCGTGCTCGAGCCGGGGATGATCGTGACCAACGAGCCGGGCATGTACGAGAAAGGCGTCGGCGCCTACCGCACCGAGAACATGCTGCTCGTCACCGAGGACGGGCACGAGGAGCTCGACGCGGCGCTCCCGCTGGAGCCGTTCTTCGTCGTGTGATCAGGCCTGGAACCCGAACGGCCGGTCGGACTCGTCGCGGCCGTGCATCTTGATCTCGCCGTGCTGGTCCTCGTACTTCTTGATGTTCTGCTCGAGCGCCTTGAGCAGGCCCTTCGCGTGGATCGGCGCGAGCAGCACGCGTGTCTGAACCTTCGCCTTCGGCGTCATCGGCACGATCCGCACGAAGTCGAGCACGAACTCGGCCGGGCTGTGATTGATCGCGACGAGGTTCGCGTAGTGGCCGTCCGCGACCGACTCGTCCACCGAAATCTGGATCTTCTGCTGCTGGGGAAATCCCTGCTTGCCCTGCTGTTTCTCCGCCATCTCAACGTCTCCTGGTAGGTTTCCATCATCCGGTTGTCCAGTTCGCTCAGCTACGTGCACGGACCGGGACTCCGTTCGCATCCGGACAGCCGAGGCGTCATTCTGAACCCGCGTTCACGCATCTGTTCTGCGTGAAGGCGGGCGAAGAAGGTCCAGCTTATCTGAGGGTTATTTCTTGAATTGTAGCCTACCCGCACCCTTATCGAATCCGGACCTTCTTCCCTTCGCCCGACAAACTGACGTCAGGCTTCGGTCAGCATGACGCGCTTGCCACGTCCGATACCAACCCCGGCTGAGCCAAAGGAATAACCGGATTCCGTCAATCGATTCGAACCTAACACGCCTGCGCGCGAACGACAACCGCCGCCGGCAGCGCACAGTACCTCTCGTGTTCCCCGTGCCAGCCCTTTGCCTGCAGGTGGCATCAGGTTTGCTCGCCAACGTGACAGCCGCCGCGTGGATCAACACGCAGCGCGAAATCCACGCCCGCACCCGGGCCGCGCAGCCGGCGCCCAGGCATACATGGGCTGAATATGACTATGCCCCGCGCCTGCTTGCAGGCCGGGCTCGTGGACAGGAGATTGCTTGCGATGTGCCCCGGTGACAGCGCGCAGCGATGTCGCAGGGCACATCCCGTGGCTGTTGAACAGAACGTGCAATCGGACTGAACGATCTGAGAGGGTAACATGAGCGAGCGGATGCAGCATCACGATCACGGACATTCCGGTCACGCCGGCGGCGGGGGCGACCACGACGGCCACGATCACGAACACCACGACCATTCCGCCCATCACGCGCAGATGGTCGTCGATTTCCGCCGCCGGTTCTGGGTTTCGCTGATTCTCACCGTGCCGGTGCTCCTGCTCGCGCCGCTGGTCCGTGACGCGCTCGGGCTCGGCGCCGTGCTCGCGTTTCCCGGCGACGATTTCGTCCAGTTCGCGATCGCGGCGGTGCTCTTCTTCTACGGCGGCTGGCCGTTTCTCACGGGGCTCGTGAGCGAGCTGAAGGCGAAGTCGCCGGGGATGATGACGCTGATCGGGCTCGCGATCACGGTCGCGTTCGTGTACAGCACCGCGGTCGTGTTCGGGCTTGAGGGGCGCACGTTCTTCTGGGAGCTGGCGACGCTGATCGCGGTGATGCTGCTCGGGCACTGGATCGAGATGCGCAGCGTGATGAGCGCCTCGCGCGCGCTCGAGGAGCTGGCGAAACTGATGCCGAACGAGGCGCACCGGATCGCCGCCGACGGCTCGGTCAAGGAAGTGACGATAGACGAGCTCACCGTCGGCGACCGCGTGCTCGTGAAACCCGGCGAGAAGGTGCCGGTGGACGGGACTGTCGTCGAAGGCGCGAGCTCGGTCAACGAGGCGATGGTCACCGGCGAGTCGGTCCCGGTCGAGAAAGAGGCCGGCGACGAAGTGATCGGCGGCACGATCAACGGCGAGGGCTCGCTCAAGGTCGAGGTCGGCCGTCTCGGGGACGAGTCCTTCCTCCAGCGCGTGATCGCAATGGTGAAGCAGGCGCAGGCGGGCAAGTCGCGCACGCAGCGGCTCGCCGACCGCGCCGCGTTCTGGCTCACGATCATCGCGCTCTCCGCCGGCGCGGTCACGCTCGCCGCCTGGCTCATTTTCAGCGGTGAATCGTTCCAGTTCGCGCTCACGCGGATGGTGACGGTGATGGTGATCACGTGCCCGCACGCGCTCGGGCTCGCGATCCCGCTCGTCGCCGCCGTGTCGACCGCGCTGTCTGCGTCGAACGGCCTGCTTATCCGCAACCGCGCCCAGTTCGAAAGCGCGCGCGACCTGCAGGCGGTGCTTTTCGACAAGACCGGCACGCTGACAATGGGCGAGTTCGGCGTGACCGACGTGATCCCGTTCGGCGAGCGTCCCGGGGCGGAGCTGCTCGCGTTCGCCGCATCGGTCGAGCAGGAATCCGAGCACCCGATCGCACGCGGAATCGTCGAGGCGGCGGAGAAAACGCTGCCGGTGCGTGAGTTCCAGAGCCTCACCGGCAAGGGCGCGGAAGGGGTCGTCGATGGCACGCCGGTCAAGGTCGTCAGCCCCGGTTACCTGCGCGAACGGGGAATCGAGCCGCCCGAACACGACCGGCTCGCGGGCGCCGCGCGACGGGGCGGAACGGTCGTGTACGTGATCGTCGCGGACGAACTCGCCGGCGCGATCGCGCTCGCCGACAAGTTACGGCCGGAGTCGAAACAGGCGATCGACGAGCTGCACGCGATGGGACTGCGCGTGATGATGGTCACCGGCGACAACGAGCACGTCGCGCGTGACGTCGCCGAACAGATCGGGCTCGACGACATCTACGCGGAGGTGCGCCCGGAGGAGAAGGTGGAGGTCGTGAAACGGCTGCAGAACGAGGGGCTGCGGGTCGCGATGACCGGGGACGGGATCAACGACGCGCCCGCGCTCGCGACCGCGGACATCGGGATCGCGATCGGCGCCGGCACCGATGTCGCCGCCGAGACCGCCGATGTGATCCTCGTCCGCTCGAACCCGCTCGACGTTGTGATGCTGATCCGGCTCGCGCGCGCGACCCACCGGAAGATGGTACAGAACCTGTTCTGGGCGACCGGGTACAACGTGATCGCGATCCCGCTCGCGGCGGGGGTGCTCGCGTTCGCCGGGATCGTGCTCAGCCCGGCCGTAGGCGCCGCGCTCATGTCGCTCTCGACCGTGATCGTCGCGATCAACGCCCGTCTGCTGCGAACGCCATAGCGGGCGGCTCGCTGCGGGTGGCGGGCTACGTGTAGCGGGCTACGGGCTGTGGGCTGCGGGCGAGGACGTGTCATCCTGAACCCGAAGCGCTGGTTTGTTGCGGCGCGCCCCACCGTGTCATCCTGAACCCGAAGCGCCGTCAGTGTGGCGCGCAGGGTGTAGGATCTCAAGAACAGACGGTGAGGTCACTTATCACCGTTCTCTGTCGAGATCCCTTCGCTTCGCTCAGGGCAGGCTCTTCACGGCGCGGGCCTGAAACTGAAAACGGCTCGGCCCGCTTGTTCAGGATGACACATTGCCGCCGGCCGCGCTCGATAAGCAGGTGCGGGCACGAGATCCTGGGAGATCGCCGCACGCCAGCCGCCCGCCGCCCGCCGCCGGCGGAACAATCAGCCCCCGAGCATCCCCTTCTTCTCCAGCTCGGCTTCGAGCTTGTCCACGAGCTCGGTCATGCGCGCGACCATCGCCTCGCCGGGCACGGGCGTTGTGAAGTCCACGCCCGCCTTCCTGCACTGCTCCATCGGGTAGTCGTCGCCGCCGGAGCTGAGCAGCGTCAGGTAGTCGTCGAGAGCCTGCTTCCGTTCGTTTTCCGAGTACTTCTGCTCGTTCGTGATCCGGTCGTAGATCAGGCTCGACGCGGCGATGCTGGTCGCGTACTGGTACACGTAGAACGGCCGCTGGAAGTGCGGGATGCGCGCCCATGTGTTCCGGTACCAGTCCTGGTCGTCGAGGCTGTCGCCGAAGAACGCGTTCAGGCTCTCCAAATACATCTGCTGCAGTGTCTGGGCGGTGATCGGCTGCCCGTTCTGCACCGCCTTGTGCATCTTGTACTCGAAGTCGGCGAACATGAGCTGGCGGTAGAACGTGCCGTGGATCGTGTTGATCGCGTGCTCGAGCAGCGCGATCCGCTTGTCCGGGTCGTCCGTGGTCTCGAGCAGGTAGTCGAGGAAGAAGTGCTCGCCCATCGTGGACGCGATCTCGGCGACGAAGATGCTGTATTGCTTGCTGTGATAGGGTTGGGTTTCGTCGCTGAGCACGGTGTGCATCGTGTGGCCGAGTTCGTGCGCGAGCGTGAACGCGTCGTTCATCGTGTCCGCGTGGTTGAGCATCATGTACGGGTGCACGCCGTACACTCCGGAACTGAACGCGCCCGACCGCTTACCTTCGGCTTCATAGACGTCGAACCAACCCTCCTCGAACGCGCGCTTCGCCTTGCCGACGTAGTCTCCCCCGAACGGCTCCAGCGAGCTTAGGATGTTCGGCTTCAGGTTGTCGTAGTAGAACGGCCACTCGATCTCGACGAGCGGGATGTACATGTCGAAGTAGCGGTAGCGTTCGAGCCCGAGCACCTGCTTGCGGATCTGGTTGAACCGGCGCAGCGGCTCGACGCCTGCTTTCGCCGTCTCGATCATGTTCGCCATCACTTCGACGGGGATGTTGTTGTCATCGAGGTGCATCTGCGCGGACGACTCGTACTCGCGCGCCTGCGTCATGTACCAGTTCGACTGCAGCATCCCGTCCAGGATCGACGCGTACGTGTTCTCGAAATCGTCGAACGTGCTGAAGTGCGCCTTGAACACCTTCTTCCGATCTTCCTGGTTGCGGTAGGTTTCCTTCGAAGCCGCGTACGTGCCGTGCGTCGCCTTCACCGTGTCGCCGTTCGCGAGCACGACTTCCGGGAACTCGACATCCGCGGTGGACAGCGAGCTGTACGTGTTCGACGGGTTGCCCCGGAGCTGACTCGAGAGGCTGAGCAGGTACTCGCCGTCCTCGTCGAGCACGTGCTCCTGCTGGCGGTACAGCTCCATGATCTTGAACTCGCGCTCGCCGAGCACGTCGTTCTCTTTCAGCCACGCCTGCATCGTCTTCTCCGGGATCGTGTTCAGGATCTCGGGATCGACCCACGCCATCGCCTGGCTGAACCGGGCGAACAGGATTTGCATTTCCTGCTGCTTCGCCTTCAGCTCCTGGTTCTTCTGATCGACGACCGCCTGCAGCCACACGTAACTGGCCCAGCGTTCGGCGAGCATCCCCAGTTTCTCGCTGACGAGGTACATGTCCGCGAGCACGTCCGGCCCTTCCGCGAGACGGCCCTTGAACGTCTTCAACTGCTCCATCAGCGACTCGATTTCGGCCTTGTCCGCCTCCCAGGTTTCCCAGTCCTCGTAGATGTCGCTCAGGTTCCACTTGTACTCGCCGGGGATTTCGTCCCGGTTGAGCGTTTCCGGTTTTTGCGCGAACGCGCCGGCGGCGAGCAACAGCATCAACGCCGCGAGCAGGATGCGCCGGGGTGCAGCCATGGTGTCCCTCCCTTCGCAAAGCGGCCGGGGCCGGCCGCGAGACAGTGGATGTCCGGCAGGCGAGTATGTTAGCGGAGTCACAAGGTGCAGACAAGATGCACGGAGCCGGCGGACCCCTCGCTGCACCGCCGCGCGCATGCCCGGACACGGTCGAAACGGTTGCAGATTGGACGGTGCGACGGTTTTCCCGGTTACGATCCGGCTCGCGGAGCTCAGATATCCCGCGAGATGAGGAAGTCCGCCCACGCGGCGAGCAGGTCGCGGTAACGGCTGTCGGGGAGCGCCTCGAGATGAGTGGTCGCCTGCTCGACCAGCTCGCGCGCGCGCTCGCGGGTCTGTTCAACGCCCCCGTGCCGGCCGATGATCTCGATCGCCTCCCGGATCGCCGCGGGGTCGGCGTCGAGACGGCCGAGCGTCGCTTCCATCAACTCGCGCTCCGCGGGGCTCGCGTCCTGGTACGCCCAATAGACGAGCGTCGTCCGTTTCCCCTCGCGGATGTCGTTGCCGACCGGCTTGCCGGTGACGGACGAGTCACCTGTGACGCCGAGGATGTCGTCCTGGAGCTGGAACGCGGTGCCGCAGCGTATGGAAAACTCAGCGAGCGCGCGCACGGCGGGTTCGTCCTCCGCGAGCCGGTTGAGCCCGATCATCGCGCCCGCCTCCGCGCAGAACCGGTAGAGCACGCTCGTCTTCTTCCACAGCATATCCTCGATGTCGGCGAGCGTGACCTCGGCGATCGGACGGTGGCAGAACTGGATGTCGAGCAGCTCGCCGGACACGAGCAGGTTGAGCACCTCGTTGTCGAGTCGCTCGATCAGGTGGAGGGTGACGCGCGGGTCGATCCCGTTGTGCTTGCTCAGTTCGGCGAGCAGCGATGTCGCCCAGCCGTGCTGGACATCGCCGGCGAGCACGGCGACGCTGACGCCGTAATGGCGCTGTTCGAGGTCGGGCAACTCCGGGTGACGAGCAACCGCCGCGCGACGGAAGCTCTCGTGCACGGTCGGCCCGCCGCGGCGCAACTCATCGCGGTCGATGATGTCGTCGTGGACGAGCGTCCACGTGTGAAACAGCTCGACCGCCGACGCCGCCGGCCACGCGATCTCCGGGTCGCCGCCGACCGCACCGCAGCTCCAGAGCAGGATCGCCGGTCGCAGCCGTTTCCCGCCCGATTTCGTGTACAATGTGACCGCGTCGCGCAGGTCGTCCGGGACGAACCGTTCCTGGTAGTAGTCGTCGCAGACAATCTCGCGGACACGGTCGGCGCAGAGCGCGAGCTCGTTGAGAAATTCGTGCCTGCTCACCGGCGTCATCCGGCGCTCCCATTCGATCTCCGAATGCCGGGAAGGTAGGCGGGGCGATCCGACCCCGCAACCAATGAGAAACCACCGCCTCCACGACCCCGGCCCGCTCGGAATCGTGCCCGCAGCCGGTGAGCTCAGCCGAGCCCTGCAGCTCCGCCTGCGGGGGATGACTGAAGATGCAGGACCCACGCAATGCCCGCGGGGGCGGCCAGGCCGAAGCCGCAGGCGGCGGGTGGCCCGATGCTTGACCCGGGTGTCGTACCCTTGCCCTTGACTTTAGTCAAGGATAATCAACAGGTCGGATGCCCTGTCGGGTGTTCCGGGGCTTGACCCGGGTTTCATACACTTCCGGCTCCGCGCGTGGCGAGCAAGCGCGGGCACGA
>JAANWZ010000129.1 GCA_018263585.1 Calditrichota bacterium
CCCCTGCACGTCAGTTTGTGCAGGGGAGAAGGATCTACCGGCAAGAACCGCACAGGGTCCGCGTCAGACAACCTCTGGGTGGTGTACCGCGTAGATCCTTCACGGCGCGGGCCTGAAACAGCGAAACGGCTCGGCCCGCTTGTTCAGGATGACACGAGTGGCGCGCGGCAAACAGACGCCGCGCTTGTTCAGGATGACACAATGCCGCCCTGCCGCGTTTGACAAGCAAACGCGGGCACGAGAAGGGGAGCGTGCCCGCAGTCCGCAGTCCGCAGCCCGCAGCCCGCAGCCGGCCGCACTCCGCGATCGCGGGCTGATCCTCCCACATCACGGACCCCGCGGTGACTATATTGCGAACAGGTTGCCTGCATCCCTCCGGGAACGAGGCGGAGTCCACGCTGGAGGTGTGAGATGAGTGTCCGCAGATGCGTGCTCACTCTGGCGCTACTGCTGCCGGGGCTCCTGTTCGCGCAGGAGATCGAGGAGGTCGGGAACGAACCGACGCCCGGCGGGTCGGCGGGCATCGAACGGCACGGCAAGCACGTGTTCATCGCCGAGATGGACATGGGCCTGCGCATCGTCGATATCACCGACAAGGAGAACCCGGAGACTGTCTCCACGCTCGCGCTCGGTGGTCTCTGTAACGATGTCACCGTGGACCTCGGCGAGGAGGTCGCTTACGTCGCCGCCGGTTACGACGGGATATGGGTGGTTGACATCTCGGATTACGCGAACCCGTTCGTGATCACGAATTACGACACGGACGGGCATTCGGACGGGCTCGCAATCGACCTCGAGATGAACCTGCTGTTCAACTGTGACCGCGAATCCAGTTTCGACATCATCGACGTCACGGTTCCCGCGGAGCCGGTCGAGTATTTCACCTACGAGCTGCTGTGGGGGCGGTGCCGTGACGTCCGGCTTCGCGAGGGGCGCGCGTACGTGGTCTGGGACTTCGCCGGCCTCCAGATCTGGGACTACGAGTCAGAGGTGGAACCGGTCGAGCTCGCGTTTCTCGATCTGCCCGACATCACGTATGACCTCGATCTCGACGAACAGTACGCTTACATCGCCGGCTGGTACGAGGGCATGCACATCGTCGATGTCTCGCAGCCGTCGGAACCGGTTCTCGTCTCGAGCACGGACGTCCCCGGCAACGTCCGCGGCATCATCAGGCACGCGGAGGACTCGAAGGTGGTCCTCGTGAGCGAAACAGCCGGGCTGCACGTGTTCGACATCTCGACTCCGACCTCGCCGGTGCTCGCCGGCAGCCACGACACGCCCGGATCCGCGAAAAGCCTCGCCTGCGGGCTCGTGTACGCGTACGTGGTGGACGGTTCCCACTTCCGCATCTACGACCTCGGCGCGACGATCGAGGATCCCGACGCCGGGTTCGTGTTCGGGCATGTCTATGACGCGGTCACGGCAGAAGGTATTCCCGGCGCGCGGGTTTATCTCACCCATGTCGAACGATTCACCGACGGCGAAGGGTACTACGAGATCGAGGGGATGATGCCCGGGACGTACTGGGTGCATGTCTCCGCCGAGGGCTACCTCCCGCACGCGCAGGGCGGCATCGAGATCGTCGAAGGGAACAATGAGATCGACTTCCAGCTCGTCCCGATCGACGGGGGCGAAGACGGCATGTACCTCGACCTCGAACCGTGGGCGGAGCCTGTCGTCGTGCCGCCGGGGGGCGGGTCGATCCAGTTCACGATCACGCTCGAGACGGAGGATATCGAGCCGGGCGTGTACGACGGCTGGAGCTATGTGATCGCCCCGGGCGGGACTCTCGTTCCGCAGGTCCTCGTCAGCCGCCAACTCGAGCCGTTCGCAACCTACACGTGGACGGTGCAGCTCTATGTGCCCGCGTGGGCGCCGGCCGGGAACTACATTTACGTGGCGAAGATCGGCTCGTTCCCGGAAGATGTGCTCGCGATCGACACGTTCGAGTTCACGAAGCTGGAACAGGCGGTCGCGACCGGCCGGGAGGAGAACTGGTCGGAACGGGGTTGGGAGGACTGGGCTGAGTCCGCCGGCGCCGTGCTCGGAACGTACGCCGGCCCCCGGAAGCTCGCGATCAGCGTAACCCCGAACCCGTTCAACGCGCTCGCGCTCGTCCGCCTCGATCTGCCCGAGCCGGGCGCGCTCCGGGTTGTCGTCTATGATGTCAGCGGGCGCACGGTGGCCGTGCTCGCGGACGGGGCGCCGGCCGGGAACCGCGCGCGGTTCGTGTTCGACGGGAACGGGCTCGCGAGCGGGATCTACTTCGTGCACGCGACGACAGCGGACGGGACCTCGCGCGCGAAGAAACTCCTGCTCCTGCGCTGACAGCGGTTTATGCCCATGCCTGCTTGCAGGCATGGATCCGATCAGCGAGCAATTCCTGTGGATGAGCCCGGCCTGCGAGCAGGCGCGGGGCATAGTCGGTTCCGGCCGTGCGGGCTCGCCCGCGCGGCTGATCCAGGTAGCCCGGCTTCGTGAAGCCGGGAACGGAAGGGGTGCAAGCCGTACTACCACTACCACACCCCGGGTTCGACGAACCCGGGCTACGGCTTTCTCGGACCTTCTTCCGCCTTTCGGGCGTCAGAATGACGCAGTAGAATGAGCATATCGGATCTGAATTGGCATTAGTCTCGAGCATTGGTACAAGTGCCCCATCGGGTGAACTGTCAGTGGGAACGGCAACACTGGACCTGTCACTTGTAATCCCGGTCAAGGACGAGCGGCGTTCGATCGCACCGCTCGCGCGGGAAATCGACGCGGCGTTCGCCGACTCCCGCCGGCGCTGGGAAGTGATCTGGGTCGATGACGGGTCCACCGACGGCACGTTCGCGGAGTTGAAGGCGCTGCGCGATCGCGACGCGCGTCACCGGTACATTTCATTCCGCCGCAACGCGGGCCAGGCGGCGGCGCTGCTCGCGGGCTTCCGCGCGGCGCGGGGCGATCTTGTCGGGATGATGGACGGCGACGGCCAGAACGATCCCGCCGACCTCCCGCGCCTGCTCGAAGCGCTCCCTCGCTCCGGGGCGGAGATGGTGAACGGGTACCGGCGCGTGCGTCGCGACAGCGCGCTTCGTAGGTTCGCCTCGCGGGTCGCGAACGGAGTGCGTGGGAGGTTTCTCGGCGACGGGATCCGCGATGTCGGCTGTTCGCTGCGCGTGATGCGGCGCGACTGTCTCGCCGAGTTGCCCGCGGTTCACGGGATGCACCGGTTTCTGCCCGCGCTCGCGTCGATGCGCGGGTTTCGTACCGTGCAGATTCCGGTCAACCACCGCCCGCGCCGTCACGGGCGGACGAAGTACGGGATCGGCAACCGGCTCTGGGTCGGGATCGCCGACATGTTGTGGGTAAAATGGTACCAGCTCCGGCACGTGCGGCCGCTGATCGGCGACCGTTCCGACTGACAACCGCCGGGGGAGGGAGTTGATGGAAACCGCCTGGCTTGTTCTCGGCTTCAGCGCGCAGGCGCTGTTCGGCGCGCGCTTTCTCGTGCAGTGGATTGTCAGCGAACGTTCGCACAAGAGCGTGGTCCCGATCGCGTTCTGGTACCTTAGCCTCGGCGGGTCGGTGTTACTGCTCATCTACGCGATCCACAAGCGCGATCCCGTGTTCATCCTCGGCCAGTCCACCGGCAGCATGATCTACATCCGCAACCTGTATTTCATCCACACCCAGAAACGCTCGGACACGGTCCGGCACACGGCGTGAACTGTGACTTTACGAGGGCGTACGCATTTCCGTGAATGATGAACCGACAAACCGGCACGAGGGCAGGCTGGTCGCCCTCGTGCTCGTTTTTCTCGGGCTCACGCTGTCGGTGCAGCTCGGCCGAGTCCCGCTGATGCATGAGGAGGGCAAGCGCACGCTGATCGCGCAAGAGATGCTCGTGTCCGGGGACTGGGTCACGCCCACGCTGTACGGGTTCCCCTACCTGAGGAAACCGCCGGGGCACAACTGGGCGATCGCCGTCGTTTCAATCCCGTTCGGTCGCGTGACACGGTTCTCCGCGCGGTTTGTCTCGCTGCTCAGCCACCTCTCTATCGCGCTCGGCGTCTGGTGGCTCGTGCGGAAGTACCGACCGGAAGCGGCGTTCGCCGCGTTTCTCATCGCCGTGACCAACTACCTGATGCTCGCCGAGTTCGCGATCCTCGCGGAGATCGACATGCTGTTCGCCGCCTCGGTGTTCTGGTCGGTGTTCGCTTACCTGTACCGGCCGGGACGGTGGTGGGCGGTGCTGCTTTCCGCGCTGCTGATGGGGTACGGCGTGTTGATCAAGGGGTTTGCGCCGCTGTTCGTCTATCCGCCGCTGCTCGTGTTCGCGCTCTCGGGGCGTGAAGGGCGCGGGAAACGGATCGCGACCCTCGCCGCGCACGCGCTGCTCTCGCTGATTCCGCCCGCGCTCTGGCTCGCGCTCTACGTCTCCGAGCACGGTCTCTCCGACCTGCTCGCTGAATACGCGTACGAAATGAGCTACCGGAACGAGGGGAACTTCGGCGAATGGGTGGTTCACCTGATCCGGTACCCGGTGGAGATCGCGGTCGTGCTGCTGCCGTGGCCGCTCGTGCTCCTGCTCAGCCGGCGCCGGGTGCGGGACCGTGACTGGTTCTACCGGGCGACCGCGATCGCGTTCTTTGCGCCGTTTGCCTTCTGGGCGCTGCTGCCCGGCAGTGAAGAGCGCTACCTGCTGCCGGCGTTTCCGTTCTTCGCGATCTGGGCGGGGACGCACATCGAGCTGAACCGGTCGGTGAAACCATGGGTCCGCAAAACACTGTTCTCATTCACCGCTGCGCTCGCGCTCGCGGCGGCCGTTTACTTCGCGCTCGCGGGTTCCACGCTCCCCGCTGTGAACTGCGCCGTGGTCGCCGCAGCCGCCGCCGGGTTCGCATTCGTCCGGCTCGACCTGCGCGGCGCGATGATCGCGCTGATCGCCCTGTTCGTGCTCGCGCACCAGCACGGGCTCATCCTCCAGCGCGTGGAGATCCGGTACAGCCACAAGGCGGCGGCGGAGACCGTCGCCGCCCGGATCGTCGAAGACATCCCCGTCCTCGTGCACGGCGACGTTTCCTTCCGGGAGGGAACCCATATCTCCGGGCTGCTCCACCGCCCGCTGATCAACCGGCGGCGTGTGCTCGACGGGCCGCTCGCCGGGGAGTTGCGGGAGTTCTACTACGTGACCCCGCCCCGGTTCATCTTCATCGATCAGCCGGTGCTCGCCGTCCATCCGCACCCGGAGAACGCGGAAAACACGCTCGTGCTGCAGCGTGTGACGCGGTGAGAGAAGGTATCGCTTGACGGGCTCGGGCCGGTGCTTGCCACGATTGTGGCCGCCATGCAGTCATGCCCGCGCGGACCGAAGGTCACCGCGGTTGATTCGAACGATCACATACTACGCCCGTACGGGTTGTTGTGTCTTTTGCGGCGGCGGGCTACTTTCCGCGCATGTTCATCGACCGCGTTGAGATCGAAGTTCAGGCCGGGCGCGGGGGGGACGGGGTCGTCTCCTTCCGTCGGGAGAAGTATGTGCCGAAGGGCGGGCCGGACGGCGGCGACGGCGGCCGCGGCGGTTCGGTGATCATCCGCGTCGATCCCCAGCTCAGTACGCTGCTCGACCTCCGCTACCGGAACGTGGTCAGGGCCGGCAACGGCCGTCACGGACAGGGCAAGAAGATGACCGGCCGCTCCGGCGCGGACGAGGTGATCCGTGTCCCCGCGGGCACGGTCGTCCACGAGATCGGGAGCGGGCGGATCATCGCCGACCTCACCGGCGAGGAGCAGGAGCTCGTGGTCGCGCGCGGCGGCCGCGGCGGCAAGGGCAACGCCCGCTTCGCCACTCCGACACTGCGCGCGCCGCGGAAGGCGATTCCCGGTGAAGCCGGCGAGACGAAACGGCTGCGGCTCGAGCTGAAACTGATCGCCGATGTCGGCCTCGTCGGGCTGCCGAACGCCGGCAAATCGACGCTGCTCTCGGTGATCAGCGCCGCTCGCCCCGAGATCGCCGCGTACCCGTTCACCACGCTCACCCCGCATCTCGGGATCGTCCGGGCCGGCGCGTACGAGACGTTCGTCGCCGCCGACATCCCCGGCCTGATCGAAGGCGCCTCGCAGGGGAGAGGGCTCGGCCACCAGTTTCTCCGCCACGTGGAACGGACCCGCGTGCTCGCAATCCTCATCGAGTCGATCGACGATACCCCCGCTGACACAATGCAAACCCTGCTGCGCGAGCTGGAGCGGTACAACCCGGCGCTGCTCGCACGACCGCGCCTGATCGTGCGCACGAAAAACGACCTCGGCGGGGAGCGCTGGGACGGGGAGGACCTGCGCATCAGCGCCGCCACCGGCGAGAACGTGGACCGGCTTGTCGGCATCATGTACGAGACCGTGAGGGACAGCCCCGCGCCGCCGCTCGAGCGGCACTCCGGTGGATCGGCCGGCGAGCCGGGGGCGGAGGACGCCGGCGCGAACGAAGCCGACTGGGCGTGGGCGTTCGACGAGGACGGGGACGAATGAGCGCGGCGGACGACCACTCGGATTTCGAGAAGGACGCGTCCGCGTCCGCCGGCGCCGGCGAAGAACCGGCGCCCCGGCAGTCGTCGCCGGCGGAGCGCGCGGCCGTGCTCACACTGCTGCGTGCGACAGATCTCGGCTCAACGACCGTCCGCCGCCTGCTCGAGATCTTTGGCAGCGCGCAGGCGGCGCTCAGCGCCGGCGACGGTACGCTCGAACGCACCGGCGGGTTGAATCCGGACACGATCCGCAGCCTGCGCGAAGCGGAAGGGGAGGGGTTCGGGCAGCGGCAGCTCGCGGAGGCCGAACGGCTCGGCGCGCGCGTGATTCTCCCCGAGGACGATGAGTACCCCGAACTGCTCGCGAACATCCACAACCCCCCGGCTGCGCTGTTCGTGCTCGGCGACCGGTTGCCCGCCGACGGCCGCGCGGTTGCGGTCGTCGGCAGCCGGCGCGCGAGCGAGGCGGGCGTCGAAGTCGCGCACCAGATCGGCGCCGGCCTGCGCAAGGCGGGGGTCTCAGTCGTGTCCGGGATGGCGCTCGGGATCGACGGCGCTGCGCACCGGGGCGCGCTCCAGGAAGGTGGCGGCACCGTCGCCGTGCTCGGCTGCGGCGTCGATGTCGTTTACCCGGCCCGGCACCGGAAACTGTACCACGAGATCGTGCGCCACGGAACGGTCGTGAGCGAGCTGTTCCTCGGCGCCGGGCCGGAAGGGCGCAACTTCCCGATGCGGAACCGGATCATCGCCGGGCTCGCGCTCGCGGTCGTCGTCGTCGAGGCCGGCGCACGCAGCGGATCGCTGATCACCGGCAGCTACGCTCTCGACGAAAACCGGCCGCTGTTCGCCGTACCCGGACAGCCGCTGTCACGCGCGCACGAAGGCGTCAACTTCCTCCTCCGCCAGGGCGCCGGGTTCATCCGCCACGCCGGCGATTTGCTCGAAGACCTCGCCGGCCCGCTCCAGCTCGAACACGGCGTCGCGGAACAGGGACGGCTCGAACTCGACGAGCTCCCGGACGACCTCCCCGCCGACGAGCGCCGGATCGTGGAAGCGCTCGACCGGGTCGAAGGCGTGCACGCCGACAAGCTCGCCGATCGGCTCGGGGTGGACACGTCCCGGCTCGGCGCGATGCTGCTGATGCTCGAGCTGAAAGGGCTCGTGCAGCGCCTGCCCGGCGACAACTACCGGCGGCGGGGAATCAGGTCCTGACACTGCGTCTTCGTCCAACCGAAACCGCTCGCTTGTCGAATCCATGCCTGCAAGCAGGCATGGGCATAGACCGAGGGGACGTTTGCTCATGCGTAGGGGGCGCTTGCTTGCAAGCGTCCCCGGAACCTGATTCCACGTCGATTGGGCGGTCCGCGCTTGACGAGCAAGCGCGGGCACGAGAAGAGTCACGTGCCCCTGTGACAGCGCGCAGCGATGTCGCAGGGCTGACTACCCGGTGGATCAGCCGCGCGGGCAAGCCCGCACGGCCGGTACACGGGGGCGCTTGCTTGCAAGCGTCCCCGG
>JAANWZ010000013.1 GCA_018263585.1 Calditrichota bacterium
ACCCGCAGCGCCGGTTTGTTTCGGCGCGGCGTCGGTGTCATCCTGAACCCGCAGCGCCGGTCAGTTTCGGCGCCGCCTCGGTGTCATCCTGAACCCGCAGCGCCGGTCAGTTTCGGCGCCGCCTCGGTGTCATCCTGAACCCGCAGCGCCGGTTTGTTTCGGCGCGCAGGGTGAAGGATCTACCGGATAATCCGTCCGTTGGTCATGTTAAAACCGCCCACGGTTATGCTTGCCGGCAGATCCTTCACTCGCGCCCGTAAACAAACACGGGCGCGGTTCAGGATGACACCAGTGGCGCGCGGCAGACAAACGCCGCGCTTGTTCATGCTGACACCAGTGGCGCGCGGCAGACAAACGCCGCGCTTGTTCATGCTGACACCAGTGGCGCGCGGCAAACAGACGCCGCGCTTGTTCATGCTGACACTCTTGCGCCGGCCTGAAACTGCGGGAGGGGGACGGTTGCTGGCAAGCGTCCCCCTCTGCGCCGGCTGTTCATGATGACACACCCACCAGCCCGCGTGCAGCACGCGCGCGCTAATTCCAGAACGCGATCATCGCCTTCAGCTCGTCGAACGTGGTCGTGCCGAGGTAATACACCGCGTAGATCACCGCCGCATACACCGCCACCGAGATCCAGCCGGCGATCGTCGAGACGACGATAATCAGCCCGTCGCGTTCGGTGAGCCCGATCCCGATCAGGAAGATGACAAACGCGGGAAATGTGTTCGTGAGCGGGATCGGGAGGATCATCAACGCGGCCATCACGATCACGAGCACGCTCATCAGCGCGCGCCCGCCGCGGCTCCCGACCCATGACATGCGCGGTCGGATCAGCCGCTCGCTCCGGGTGAGGAAACGGATGCCGGCGCCGAACATCTTCTCCGCGGTTTCGCGCTTGAACTGACGGTCGAGCGCCCAGCGGGGGAGTGCGGGCATCGGCTTTCCGACCAGCATCTGCAGGCCGAGCCCGGCGATCAGGATGCCGAACGGCGTGCTGTACCCGGGGGCGGGGACCGGCAGCGCGCTCGGCAGGCTGAGCAGGAACAGGAGCACGCCGAAACCGCGCGTGCCCAGCGATTCGAGAACGGTTCCCAGCGTGATTGCGGGGCCGGTGTGCCCGTCGAGCAGGCGTTGCAGGTCACCGGCGAGGCTGTCCACTCGCATCCGCGTTCAGTCCTCCCACCCGCCGCTTCCGATCAGCGGCACGAACACACACCCCCCGTGACTGCTCGTATACACCTTGCCTTCGCGTTTGATCACGACTTTCAGGTCCTGCACCCGCCGCGGGCCGATCGGCACGACCATCCGCCCGTCCTCGGCGAGCTGCCCGAACAGCCGTTTCGGCACTTCCGGCGCCGCCGCGGTGACGAGGATACGGTTGTACGGGGCGAACCGTTCCCAGCCGACCGTGCCGTCGCCCACCTTCTGCACGATGTTGTCAGCGCCCAACCGTTTGAACCGCTCCTCCGCTTCACGGGCGAGGCTGGGAATCCGCTCGACTGTGTACACGCGGCGCGCGAGCTTCGCGAGGATCACGGTCTGGTAGCCGGTGCCGGTGCCGATGTCGAGAACAGTCTCCCGCCCGGACAGCTTGAGCAGCTCGGTCATCTGCGCGACGATGTACGGCTGCGAAATCGTCTGCCCGTGCCCGATGCTGAGCGCGGAGTTTTCGTAGGCGCGCGAGCGCAGGTTCGGCGGCACGAACAGGTGGCGTTTCACCTCGCGCATCGCCGCGAGCACGAGCGGATCGCGAATCCCCTTTTCCTCGAGGAGATCCACCATCTCTTCGCGAGCGAGGTGGTAGTTTAGCATCGTGGGACGCCCCCCGGGTGCGAGTGCCCGCCTCCGCCTGCAAAGGTAGGGGGCCGCCGGTTTCGGTGCAACGCTCGCCCGGCGCATAAATCCCGCGGCGAAACGAGCTTGCGCGCCGGCTCCCCGCGATCGGGCCGGGGAACCGGCAGCCCCGATCCGCGGTATTCAGGGCAGGAAATCAGCAGCACGCCGCGCAATGCAATCAACTACTCAGCCAGCGGAGGGTTGACCGATCATGTACTGGTTCTTCGACTGGACGATCGTCCTGCTCATACCGGCGATCATTCTCTCGATCTGGGCGCAGAACAAGGTGAAAAGCGCCTATCGGAAGTACAGCCAGGTGCGGGCCTCGGCGGGTCTCACCGGCGAACAGGTCGCGCGCCGCATCCTCTACAACCACGGGATGCAGGATGTCGAAGTCGCCGAGCACAAGGGCATGCTCAGCGATCACTACGACCCGCGCAAACGTGTTGTCGCGCTGTCCGAAGCGAATCATGGCCGGCCGACCGTCGCCGGGATGGCGATCGCCGCGCACGAGGTCGGGCACGCGATCCAGCACGCGAAAGGCTACGCGATGCTCCGGTTCCGCCACGCGCTCGCCGGGCCGGTCCAGTTCGGGAGCTGGCTCGCGTTTCCGCTCATCATCGGCGGACTGATCTTCGCGAGCCCGAACCTGATCGACATCGGCATCGTCCTGTTCAGCCTCGTCGTCCTCTTTCACCTCGTCACGCTGCCGGTGGAGTTCGACGCGTCCCGGCGTGCGCTGCAAATCCTGCGCGGTGACGGGTACGTGTCGCCGCAGGAGGTGGTCGGCGCGAAGAAAGTGCTGGACGCGGCCGCGTGGACGTACGTCGCCGCCGCGACCGCAGCCGTGCTCAACCTCGTCCGCCTCCTCCTGCTGCGCGGGATGATCGACGAGTGAGCGGTGGCGTGTGGCCCGGGGCTTCAGGAGTCTGGAGTCTGGAGTCCGGAGTCTGGAGTCCGGGGATCCGGGTGGCCCGGGGCTTGCCCCGGGTTTCACGTACCTGCGGATCAGCCGCGCGGGCATGTGCCCCTGTGACAGCGCGTCGGTTGGCGCTGTCGCAGGGCTCATTACCGTCGGATCAACCGCGCGGGCATGTGCCCCTGTGACAGCGCGTCGGTTGGCGCTGTCGCAGGGCTCATTACCGTCGGATCAACCGCGCTTGGCGAGCAAGCACGGCCCTGTTCCCGCCCCACTCGTGCCCGCGCTTGCTTGCCAAGCGCGGAAAGATGGGCGGCCCGGGCTCGCCCGGTTTCACCGACTGGACGAACAGACGATTCCCCGTCGCTCGCTCGACAGGGACCTCACCAATGGACAACACCAACTCCACATCCCCCGGCGATCGCACGCGCGGCATGGTCTATCTCGTCGGCGCGGGTCCCGGTGACGCGGACCTGATCACCGTGCGCGGCCGGCGGGTTCTGCACGGCGCTGACGTCGTGCTCGTCGATGCGCTCGTCGATCCGGCCCTGCTCGCCGAACTCCCGGCGCACGTTGAGCGGCGATATGTCGGCAAACGCGCCGGCGAGCACTCACTGCCTCAGAAGGGGATCGAGGCGCTGATGATCGAGCTCGCGCAGCAGGGGAAAACCGTCGTCCGGCTCAAGGGCGGTGACCCGTTCGTGTTCGGGCGGGGCGGGGAGGAGGCGCTCGCGTTGAAGCAGGCGGGGGTGCCGTTCGAGATCGTGCCCGGCGTCACCGCCGCGACCGCGGCGACCGCGTACGCCGGGATCCCGCTCACCCACCGCGGAACGTCGAGCTTCGCCGTCCTCTTCACCGCGAACGAGGCGCCGGGCGGCGGCGGATCAGGGGCCGCGGTTCCGCTCGACCGGTTCGCGACGCTCCCCGGCGGGACACTGGTCGGCTACATGGGCGTGCGCGCGCTGCCGTCGCTCGTCGAGTCACTCACCGGCGCCGGAATCGATCCCGCCACCCCGGCGGCGTTGATCGAACGCGGGGCGACAGGCGCGCAGCGGGTCGTGCGCGCAACGCTCGCCGAGCTGCCCGGCGCCGCCGAGCGCGAGCACATCCACCCACCCGCGCTGATCGTGATCGGGGCGGTTACTGAGCTGGCCGACCGGCTCGCGTGGTTCGAACCCGGCCCGCTCGCGGGGAAACTGGCGCTCGTCACTCGCGCGGCCGGCACGGCCGGCGAGTTGATCGACGGCCTGCGCGCACTCGGGGCGGAGGTCGTGCATGCGCCCGCGATCCGTTTCGAAGAACGGTTCGACAGGCGGGTATGGGAGCGACTGCTCGCGCGCGTGCAGCAGGTGCGGGAGAACGCGGCCGGCGGAACCACGGAACTCGGCTGGCTTGTGTTCACCAGCGCGCGCGGGGTCGAGCATTTCTTCACCGGCCTGTGCCGGATCGGCCGCGACCACCGCTGGCTCGCGCCGTTCCGGATCGCCGCCGTCGGGCCGGCCACCGCGGATGCGCTCGCCGAGCACGGCTTCCACGCCGACACAATCCCGCACACATCCACCGGCCGCGCGCTCGGTGAGGAACTGGCCGCGCTGATCCGTGAAAACCACCCCTTGCCCCGGACTTCAGTCCGGGATGACGACGACGACACTCCCCCCACCGCCTTGCCCCGGACTTCAGTCCGGGATGACGACGACGACACTCCCCC
>JAANWZ010000130.1 GCA_018263585.1 Calditrichota bacterium
TTCGCAGAGCCTGAACCGGGTCGATCTCGTGCTCACGGTGGACAAAGACTGGCCGCATGCACTCGGGACGACCAGCTTCTTCACATGGTATGATCTTCGCTCCGAGTGGGGCGAGGATCCGGACACGCTTACGTTCGGTTCACCGTCCGAACTGGGGTATTCGATTGCCTCCGACACGAACGTCGTTCGCATAAACGTGACCCCGATCGCGCGTTCATGGGTCGCCGAGCCGGATTCCAACTACGGCGTCGCGATCCGGTCGCTGGTTCAGGGAATCCGGATCAGCCGGGCCGCGTTCTACTCCGAGCAGGCGGCGGACAACACGCGGAGACCGTACTTCCGCGTGATCTACACCGACTACGAGGCGCCATGAGGCGGCTGATTCCACTGCTCGCCGGCGTGCTGCTCGCCGGCGTCGGCGCGAGCCACGCGACCTCGATCTTCTCCCCGCTCGGGATCGGGGTGTGGCACCGGAACGAAACCGCCTATTCGGCGGCGGTCGCCGGCGCCAACGTGACCGTCTCCGATTCCGTCTACTTTTCGCTCAACAACCCGGCGAGCTGGCGCAGTCACGGGCTTACCCGCTACACCGCGGGCATGGTTTCAGACAAGACCCGCGCCGAAGACACCTCCAGCGACGACGTCGCCGACAACCTCTGGTTCCCGAGCGCAGCGATCGCGTTGCCGATTTACAAGTCGGTGGGCCTCGGCCTGATGTACCAGTCGTTGACCGACTACGACTACCTCGTGTTCCGCCGCGAAACGTACAAGATCCAGGAACCAATCGACACGCTCGCGCCGTACGACGTGTTGAAGCGGATCCAGGGCAACGGCGGCCTGTCGCGCGCGGGAGTGCGGGTCGCGATGTCGCTGTCCGCCGCCGTGCACGCCGGGGTCGGCTTCGACTACTATTTCGGCGAAATCGAGCAGTTGACCACACTTCAGTTCCTGCAGGGATCGTATCTGCGTTCCGGCCGGTTCGTCCGGCACGAGTTTTCCGGGATCGGGAGCAGCGCCGGTGTGACGTTTGCGCCGGATTCGGCGACCGCGCTCGCCATCACCGCTCGCGTTCCGACCGTGCTTACCGTGAGCACGCATCTCACGATCGAAGGCGGCGACTCGACCAACCTCGCCGATTCGGAATATGAGCTTCCGCTCTCCGTCACTCTCGCAGGCCGGCGCGACTTCGGGCGCATGCGCGTGATGGCCCGCGGCACGATGGAGATGTGGGAGGAGGCGACACGGGAGATCGATCGTTCGCAGCGCTATTCGAACCGGATCGAACTCGGCGCGGGAGCGGAACGGTTGCCGCTGCGCGTGCCGCTCGTGTCGGGGTGGGAGGAATTGACGTATCGAGCGGGTGTTCGTTATCTGCAGGAATACGTTGAGGCCGGGGGGAATCCGCTCGAGACATACGGTGCGTCGCTGGGCTGCGGGATCCCGATCGCGGGCGGCAGAAGCATGCTTGATCTCGCTTTCTGGCTGGACCTTCGCGGCAGCATTGACGGGAACGGCGCGCGCGAGCGTATCTTCGGCGTCCAACTGAGCGTCAGCGCCACTGAGCGCTGGTTCACGCGGCGTTCTCGCAGGAGATAATCAGCAACGACAATACCGATCCGATCAGAGGCAGGAGAGTGATGATGAGTGTGCGAGCGTGGGTGCCGGGACTTGCGGCGGTTGCAATCGCCGGCCTGATCATGCTGATGGGCTGTGCAGCGACTGAAGAAACCACCAAGCCGACTCCGGAAGAACTGAAAGCGAGGCAGGATTCGATCGCGAAGGCGAACGAGAGGCAGCTCAAGATCAGCCGCATGTTCGCTTATGATAAATTGAAGCAGAAGCAGTGGCAGGGTGCGAAGAAGTACCTCTGGGAAGTTGTCGATCTCGACGTCAAGGACCAGTACAACGAATGGGATCGCCTCTACCAGGTTTACATGGAGACCGACAAGCCGGACAGTGCGGAAATCGTGCTCGAGATGGGGCTCGAACGTCACCCGAATGATTCCTTCCTCAATGCGACGTACGGGTTCATCCTCAAGGCGAAGGGGCAGTACGAGCAGGCGTTGATGCACTATGAGAAGGCGCTCGAGGGCGATCCGGACAATGTCGAGTACCTGCGCAAGAAAGCGGAAATACACCAGTCGCTGAACCAGCCGGACGAGGCGATTGCCAGCTATGAAAAACTGCTCCAGATTGAATCGGACGATCAGCCGGCGAAAGATGCGCTGACCGCGCTCGTACGTGAACACAGAGATCCCGCTGAATACATCGAACGACTCGAACAGGAGACCAGGGATCACCCTGACAATCTGCTCAAGCGGATGGACCTGATGCGCGCGTATCAGGATCAGAATATGAATCGGGAAGTTGTACGGGAGGCGAATGAGATCCTGGAGCGTGATCCCGGGCGGCTCGAAGTCTATCGGGCGACGGCGAAGGCCTACGACAACCTCAACCAACTTCAGAACGCGATTAACACGTACAGGGCGCTGCTCGAGCAGAATCCAGGCAACGGTGGCGTGATGCTCCGTATCGCCGACAACCTGCAGCAGCTCGACCGTTTCGCCGAGGCGCGCGGGTGGATCGTGCGTGCGAAGAGAAACGGCGCGAGCACGGGAGAGGCGGACTACATCCTCGGACTCACGTACGAAGCCTCCGGCGATGCGTGTTCGGGCGGTGGGCTTAAGTATGATGACAAACTCGTGTACACGATCGCCTACGGATTGTTCCAGAAAGCGGCCGCCAGCGATGATTACAACATCAAAGGGAAGGCGCAGAGTAGAGTCGGATACATGGAGCAGTTTGTCCCGAAGAAGTCGGACTGGTTTCTGAACCAGGGCGAGGAGATGCCGGAAAAGGACTGTTACGGCTGGATCAAGGCGCCCTGGCCGGAAACCGACTACATCAAGACGTTTCTGAAGCGCTATGAGGGGTAAGGTGCTCGAGGGGACTGCAGTTCTGCCAGCGTGAGAACAAGGGGGCCGTCCGGCAGCGGACGGCCCCGTTGCGTGTAGCATCGGTGGATATGAACTGGAGACAGCGGGGTGAAAATGAGGCGACTCGTTGCGGGCGCCGATCACGGCGGCGTCGAGCTGAAGGACGAACTCGTGCGCCGGCTGCGCGACGCCGGCTACGAGGTCGAGGATGTGGGCACGCACGGCCCGGACAGCGTGCACTACCCGGATTACGCGATCGCTGCCGCGGAGCGGGTCGCCTCGGGCGGCGCGGACGGCGGCGTGCTCGCGTGCGGCACCGGGATCGGGATGTCGATCGCCGCGAACAAAGTGAAACGCGTGTTCTGCGCGAAGGTGAACACGGTGGAGGAAGGCCGGCTCGCGGCGGAACACAACCACGCGAACATGCTCGCGTTCGGCGGCCGGATCACCGACCCGGACACCGCGTGGTCGGCGCTGAAGGCGTGGCTCGACACCGACCCCGCCGGCGGCCGCCACGACCTCCGCGTCGGTAAAATCGCCGAATACGAAACAGCCCCAGGCACACCGGGAGTGGGTGAGCCACGGTGACGCCGGCCAATCTGCCCCTGTGACAGCGCGCAGCGATGTCGCAGGGCTGATCGACCGGTGGGTCAGCCGCGGTGACGCCCTGCGGGCCGTCCCCGCGGGCATGTACGTGTTCGGCATCAACCCGTCCCGCAGCCCGATGATCATCCGCGGTATCCGTGTCATCCGTGGTCGAACCCGCGGATCCCCCGAGAGTGCCAGCTCGCGAATCCGTTCACATTGACCTATATTCGTCACCGATTCGACGACGCGAACCGACGCGCGAGGCCGGTGATGACTGACAAACACTCCCTCCCTTCCTTCGACGCGCTCCGTGCGTTCGACCCCGAGATCGCGGGCGCGATCGACGATGAGACCGCCCGTCAGACCGAGAAGCTCGAGATGATCGCCTCCGAGAACATCGTGAGCCCGGCGGTGATGGAGGCGGTCGGCTCGGTGATGACGAACAAGTACGCCGAAGGGTACGCGCACCGCCGCTACTACGGCGGCTGCAAGTTCGTCGATGTCGCCGAGGATCTCGCCAACGAACGCGTGCGCGAGCTGTTCAACTGCAAGTGGTCGAACGTGCAGCCGCACAGCGGCTCGCAGGCGAACCAGGCGGTCTATTTCTCGCTCGTGCAGCCGTTCTCCGAGGGCGGGAAGAAGATCCCGATCATGGGCCTGCACCTCAACCACGGCGGCCACCTCACGCACGGCAGCCCGGTCAATGTCTCCGGACGCTTCTATGATGTTTACCCGTACGAGCTGAACATGGACACCGGCCGGATCAATATGGACGCGGTCGTGAAAACCGCGCGCGAAATCAAGCCGCGGCTGATCATGACCGGCGCTTCCGCGTACCCGCGCTTCTGGGACTTCGCGACCTTCCGCGAGATCGCGGACGAGGTCGGCGCGTGGCTCGTCGCCGACATCGCGCACTTCGCCGGGATGGTCGCGACCGGGCTGCACCCGGACCCGCTCCCGCACTGCCACGCCGTCACGAGCACGACGCACAAGACGTTGCGCGGGCCGCGCGGCGGGCTCATCCTCTCCGACTATGAAGGCGGCGAGATTCTGCTCGAGAACATGCCGAAGGCGAAGACGGTCACCGACGCGATCGATTCGGTCACCTTCCCCGGCCTGCAGGGGGGTCCGCTGATGCATGTGATCGCCGGCAAGGCGGTCGCGTTCAAGGAGGCGTTGAAGCCGGAGTTCAAGACGTATATCGAGAAGGTGCTGGAAAACGCGACCACGCTCGCGGATGAGCTCGTGCGCCGCGGGTTCAAGCTCGTTTCCGGCGGCACCGACAACCATCTGATGCTCGTCGATCTGTCGCCGAAGGGCCTGACCGGGAAGGCCAGCGAAACCGCGCTCGCGCGGGCCGGAATCTACACGAACAAGAACATGGTCCCGGGCGACAGGAAGTCCCCGTTCGTCACTTCCGGGATCCGGATCGGCACCCCCGCGCTGACCACGCGCGGGATGGGGGCGGACGAGATGAAACGGATCGCCGGCTGGATCGAGCAAGTGCTCTCGGATGTCGAGGACAAGGAGATGCACCGGGCGCTGCGCGAGGAAGTGCGGGAGTTGGCGTCCGCGTTCCCACACTTCGCCTGGTAGCGAAGTAAGGCTCGCTTAATCCCTCGACAGCGCGCGCGCTGTTTCGTAGTTTAGTGAAGTGCGTCACGAGAAATCGGGTGGCGCGGACCCGCGAATCACAGGGCCTGTTGCGCGAACGGGTTGATGCGCGAAGTTGTTGAACTGTTGTGACAGCTGAGTTTCCGCGCGATCGCTCCGTTCGCGGCCGCTGACCGGACTCGCGAGTTTGTGACACAAAGTACAAAGTGGCCGCGCGAGTGCACCCGGCACAGCGGGAAACCCGCGTCGATCCTACGGATACAGGCCGATGCGCTGTCCGTTCTGCAGCAGTCTCAACAACAAGGTGATCGACAGCCGCCCGTCACGGGACGAGCGTTCGATCCGCCGCCGCCGTCACTGCGACGACTGCGACCGCCGGTTCACAACCCGCGAGGCTGTCGAGCGGCTCAGCCTGCAGGTAAAGAAACGCGACGGCAGCCTCGAGGATTACGACCGCAACAAGCTGCTCGCCGGCGTCAGGCTCGCGTGCACGAAACGCCCGGTGTCGGTGCAGCAGCTCGACAGCGTCACCGACCAGGTCGAGGCGTACATCCACTCGCGGGCGACGAAGGAAGTGACGAGCCGCGAAATCGGGGAGCGGGTGATGGCGGAACTGCGCGCACTCGATGAGGTCGCGTACGTCCGCTACGCGTCGGTCTATCGCCGCTTCGAAGACGCCGGCGAATTCACCGAGGAGGTGCGGAAGTTATCGTGAAAAAGACATTCCGCGGCGGCACCCATCCGCCGGAGTTCAAACTGACCGCAGGGATCGGATCGCGTGCGCTCCCGGCGCCGGAGATGGCGTACGTACCGATCCAGCAGCACATCGGCGCGCCCGGCAAGCCGCTCGTGAGGAAGAAGGACGAGGTCACGGTCGGCCAGCCGCTCACCGAGCCGGGCGGATTCGTCTCCGTGCCCGCGCACGCGCCGGTGAGCGGGAAGGTGAAGGATGTCGGCCCGTACCCGAACCCGGTCGGCAGGGAGATGCTGACCGTGATCATCGAGGCGGACGATGACGGCGGCGATGCGAAGGGCGAAGAGGACGCGGACTGGGCGGACGCATCAGCGGAGGAGATCCGTGCCCGGGTACGCGACGCCGGCATCGCCGGGATGGGCGGCGCCGCGTTCCCCACTCACGTCAAGCTCTCCCCGCCGGAGAACAAACCGGTGGACACGGTGATCATTAACGGCGCGGAGTGCGAACCCTACCTGACCAGCGACCACCGGCTCATGCTCGAGCGCAGCGATGACATTATCCGCGGCGCGCTGCTCGTGCGCCGGGCGGTCGGCGCGAACCGGCTGCTCGTCGCCGTCGAGGACAACAAGCCGGACGCACACAGCGCGCTCAAGAAAGCCGCGAAGTCGATCGATCCCGGGATTCAGGTCGAAATGCTGCCGGTAAAATACCCGCAGGGCGCGGAGAAGCAGTTGATCAACGCGCTCACCGGCCGCGAGGTCCCGCCCCCGCCGGCGCTGCCGATGGATGTCGGCTGCCTCGTGCAGAACGTAGGCTCCTGCGTCGCGATCTGCGAGGCTGTCCGCTGGCGCAAGCCGCTGATCGAGCGTTACGTGACCGTGACCGGGTCCGGGATCAACGAGCCGGCGAACGTGATCGCAAAGATCGGCACGCCGCTCGCGGAGCTCGTGGAAGCGGCCGGCGGGTACACGGACGACGCCGCAAAGCTGATCCTCGGCGGGCCGATGATGGGGATGGCACAGTGGACCGACGCCGTCCCCGTGATCAAAGGCACGAGCGGCGTGCTCGTGCTCAACAGGGCGGACGCGGCCGTGGCGGCCGAACAACCGTGCATCGGCTGCGGGCGGTGTGTAAACGTGTGCCCGGTGTTCCTGCTCCCGACGAACATCGCGCGACTCAGCGAGCTCGAGATGTGGAAGGACGCGGAGGCGATGGGCGTGCTCGAGTGCATCGAATGCGGCTCGTGCACCTATGTCTGCCCGTCCCACCGCATCCTTGTCCAGCACATCCGGTTCGGCAAGGCGACCGTGATCGCTGAGAAACGCAAGGCGAAGCAGAAAGCGGAGAAGGCGGCGTGAGCATCGATTCGCCCGAGGAGAACAAGACCCCGGACCCCGGCGCGTCGGAGCGGACGCCGAAACGCGACAAGCCCTCCGATGAAGAGCGCGAGCGCCGCCGCGCGCAGCGGCGCGCGAAGCGTGAGGCGGAGAAGTCGAAAGGCGATGCGAAGCCCGCGCGCGAGAAGCCGTCCGAGGAGGAACGCGAACGGCGGCGCGCGGAGCGAAAGGCCGCCCGTGACGCGGCGAAAGCCGAGGGCGGCGGAAGACCGGAACGCGAGCGGCTGAGCCCGGAGGAGCGCGAGAAACGACGCGCCGAACGCAGGGCGAAACGTGCGGCGGCGAAGGCGGAGGGCGAGGAGAAACCTGCGCGTGACAGGAAAAAGGAACGCCCCGCGCGGGACGAGAAGAAAGAGGATCGGAAGAAGAAAAAGAAGAAGGCGAAAGCGCCGGCGGCGGTCCCCGAGCGCAAGTTCATGCTCACCAGTTCACCGCACATCCATGACAACGAGAGCGTGCGGCGGATCATGTGGACGGTCACGTTCACACTCGTTCCGGCGACGCTCGGCGCGACGTGGGTGTTCGGCTTCCGTGCGCTCGTGCTCGTGCTCATCGGCGCGGCGGCGGCGGTGGCGACGGAATGGGCGGCGCAGAAACTGTTCCGCGCGCCGGTCACAATCGCCGACGGCTCCGCGGTGCTCACCGGCGTGCTCGTCAGCTTCAACCTCCCGCCGGGGGTGCCGTGGTGGATCCCGGTCGTCGGCTCGTTGTTCGCGATCGGGGTCGCGAAGCTGCCGTTCGGCGGGCTCGGCTGGAACCCGCTCAATCCCGCGCTCGCCGGCCGCGCGTTTCTGCTCGCGAGTTGGCCGCTGCACATGACAAAGGACTGGCTGCCCGCGTTCTGGTGGAAGACGAACGGCCGCGGCTTCTTCCAGTGGAACGTGAACCCGTTCGACTTCAGGATGAAGCTGTCGCCGAGCGCGGAGGTCGATGCTGTCACGTACGCGACCCCGCTCGAGCTGCACAAGAATGCGATCGAGGAGACGGCGGTCGAAGGCAACCGCTGGGCCTGGGACTACCTGATCGGCAACCGCACCGAGGCCGATCTCGTGAGCAGCGCCGGGCACGTGTTCGACGCGATCCACTCGACCGGCGACCGCATCCTCGACCTGATCGTCGGGCTCACAGGCGGCTGCATCGGGGAAACGTCCGCGGTGCTGCTGTTGATCGGTGCGGCGTACCTGTTCTACAAAGGCTACATCGACTGGCGCACGCCGTTCTCGTTCATCGCGGTCACCGCGGTCGGCGGCTGGCTGTTCGGCGGGCCGGAGGGGCTGTTCACCGGGGACGCCGTGTTCCACATCTTCGCCGGCGGCCTGATCCTCGGCGCGTTCTACATGGCGACCGACATGGTGACGACGCCGATCACGAGACGCGGGCGGCTCATCTTCGGCGCCGGCTGCGGCCTGATCACCGTGATGATCCGCCTGATCGGAGGCTACCCCGAAGGCGTCAGCTACTCGATTCTGCTGATGAACCTGGCGACGCCGCTGATCGACCGCTACACGCACCCGCGCCGGTTCGGGCACGTGAAGAAGAGCGCCGGGGCCGCCGCGGGAGGGATCGTCTCATGATCGGCCGACTCGCGTTCATCCTCATGTTCCTCACAGCAATTGCGGCTGGCGGGCTCTCGCTGCTGAACAACGAGACCGCGCCGCGGATCGCCGAGATCAAACGCCTGGAGCAGGAACGCGCGCGCAAGCATGTGCTCGAACCCGTCGGCGGGATCTACTTCAAACGCGTCGAATTCGCGGACGGGTTCACCTGCTGGAGAGCGTATGACGCGGACAGCGCGTTCGTCGGCTACGCCGTGATCGCCCGCGGCAAGGGCTACTCGAGCACGATCGAGACCGTGACCGGGATCGATACCACGGACGAGATCACCGGGATCAAGGTCACTTTCCAGCAGGAGACCCCCGGCCTCGGGACGAAGATCACGGAGGTCCGCCACGGCGAACACGAGCCGTGGTTCCAGCGCCAGTTCGAGGGCCATCACGGGCTGACCGTCGCGCTGAAACAGGACCGGGGCGAGATCGATGCGATCACCGGGGCGACGATCTCCTCGCGCGCGGTTACCGAGTCTGTGCGCGACGCCGCGCGCGCGTTGAAGGAGCATCTCGAGACGGCGCCGGAACTCGCCGCTGCGGGCGACGAGGAGGGCTTGTCCGCCGGCGAGGAGGACTTCGACGCGCCCGTCGAGGAGAGCGAACGGTACCATGACGAAGAGGCCGAACTCGAGGAATACGCGGACGAGGAGGCGGAGTGACGATGAAGCTCGGCCATGAGTTCAGCAAGGGGCTGATCGAGGACAACCCGGTGCTCCGGCTCGCGCTCGGGCTCTGTCCCGCGCTCGCGGTCTCGTCTTCAGTGTTCAACGCGATCGGGATGGGAATCGCGGTGATCTTCGTGCTCACGATGAGCAACCTGATCGTGAGCGT
Organism: Calditrichota bacterium; assembly: GCA_018263585.1. Classification (GTDB taxonomy): domain Bacteria; phylum Electryoneota; class Electryoneia; order Electryoneales; family Electryoneaceae; genus JAANWZ01. The sequence goes on from JAANWZ010000130.1 coordinate 9,671, forward strand.
GATCCGCAAAGGCGTGCCGCAGAAGATCCGGATCCCGGTCTACATCGTGATCATCGCGACGTTCGTCACGGTCGTCGAAATGGTGATGGCCGCGTTCCGGCCGGACCTGTTCAAGGCGCTCGGGATCTTCGTCCCGCTGATCGTCGTCAACTGCATCATCCTCGGACGCGCGGAGGGGTTCGCGAGCAAACACGGCGTGCTCGCATCGCTGCTCGACGCGTGGGGGATGGGGATCGGGTTCACGTTCGCGCTCGTGTTGATCGCGACCGTGCGTGAGATCCTCGGCAACGGCACCTGGTTCGGAATCCCGCTCACCGGACCCGGCTTCGAACCGGTGCTGCTGATGATGCTCGCGCCGGGCGCGTTCATCACGATGGGCTTCCTGCTCGCGTTGTTCAACTGGCGCGATGAGGCGAAGGCGAAACGACTGAAGGATAGAGTCGTGAAACGTGCGGGGTTCATCACACGCCAGCCGATCCGGCCGGAAGGGGGCAAGTGATGGACTTCAGCAACCTGCTCGTGATCGCGGTCGGCTCGATCCTGATCAATAACTTCGTGCTGATGCGGTTTCTCGGGCTCTGCCCGTACATCGGCGTTTCGAAGCAACTGTCCAGCGCGATCGGGATGGGGATGGCGGTCATCTTCGTGATGACGCTCGCCAGTTTCGCGTCATGGTTGATATACTACTACCTGCTCGAGCCGTCCACGAGCATCTGGGGGGTGGATCTCACCTTCCTGCGCACGGTCTCGTTCATCCTCGTGATCGCGAGCCTCGTCCAGTTCGTCGAGATGTTCATCCAGAAGCTGGCGCCGGCGCTGTACCAGGCGCTCGGGATCTACCTGCCGCTGATCACGACGAACTGCGCGGTGCTCGGCGTCGCGGTGCTCAACATCGACGAGGGCTACAACCTGCTCGAGGCGCTCGTGAACGGCGTCGCGGCCGGGATCGGGTTCACGCTCGCGCTCGTGCTGATGGCCGGCATCCGCGAGCGGCTCGACCTCGCGAACATCCCGAAGCCGCTGCAGGGCGTGCCGATCGCGTTCATCATGGCCGGCCTGATGGCGATCGCGTTCCTCGGATTCAGTGGGTTGACTGTCGGGTGATCGACAGCGGATAAGACGGATCTGACGGATGGGCATACATTTCCGGCAGTCATGCCGGGGATGAGGGAGACGCCGGCGGGTCCGTGGGCGGGGTTCGACCCCGGACGGGGTCGCATGTGAATAGCCCCGGGTGTAAACCCGGGGAGAAGAACAGATTAACAGTCCTACAACCCCGAAGGGGTGACACAATCAGATGAAGGCAACTTTGTGCCGCCCTTCCAGGGCTTGGATCGGCGGTTGGTCGATTATCCCGGGGTTTACACCCCGCGCTATTCAGATGCCGCCCCTTCGGGGCTGATTCGTCTTTCTAACAGCTCATCGCTTACGATTTACAGCTGGATCGGTCATCATGGACACATCGCTGATAAGCTCAATCATCTCGATCGGCGGGCTCGGGCTGCTGCTCGGCGGCGGGCTCGCGTACGCGTCACGCATATTCTTCGTCAAGGTCGATCCGCGCATCGAGGAGATCGAGGAGGAACTTCCGGGCTCGAACTGCGGCGCGTGCGGCCTCGCCGGCTGCCGGCAGATGGCGGTGCAAATCGTCGACGGCGAGCTCACCGCGACGGCGTGCACGGTCGCGAGCGCCGAGGTCAAGGAGAAGATTGCCGAGCTGATGGGCGAGGAGATCGAGACCGACGTGGACAAGGTCGCGATCGTCCGCTGCCAGGGCTCCCCGGACAAGTGCCCGGACCGGTTCGAATACCACGGGTTCGAGACGTGCGCCGCCGCGGACATGGTCGGGCACGGGCACAAGGCGTGTGACTGGGGCTGCACCGGGTTCGGCGATTGCGTCGCCGCCTGCCCGTTCGACGCGATGATCATGGGCGAGGACCGGCTCCCGAAGGTGCTCGATGAGAACTGCACCGGCTGCGGGCTCTGCGTGGAAGCGTGCCCGCGCGACATCATGGACATGATCCCGCGCTCCGCATCGATCTACATCGCGTGCAGGAACCCGAACAAGACGAAAGCTGTCTCCGAGGTGTGCCAGGTCGGCTGCATCGGCTGCGGGCGCTGCGCGGCGGACAAGATCAATCCCTCCGGGATGATCACGATGAACGAGGAGACCGACCTGCCCGAGTTCGACTACTCGATCGATGACGACCCGGTGCCGGCGGTGAATGTGTGCCCGACCGACTCGCTCGTGGACAAAAAAGCCGCCCAGCGTCCGACGTTCACGATCGACCCGGCGAAATGCAACGGCGCCGGTGAGTGCGCGAAGGTGTGCCCGGTGAAGAAGTGCGTCACCGAGCAGGAGGACGGCAAGTACGTGATCGATCCGGACAAGTGCATCGGCTGCGGCTGGTGCGAGCCGGTGTGCCCGTCGGACGCGATTTCCGTGATCGGCGCGCTCGGTTACCAGCAGACTGGATAGCGGGAACCGAACAGGAGCCGTCCCTCCCGAGGCTCCGCGCTCTCCACGCGGGAGGCGTTGGCGGGAGTGAAATCGGGCGCGTGTAAGTTCCTGTTTTGACTCCGCTCTTCGCTTGTACCAATCGACGATTGGTACAAGCTGAGCTTGTGATGAACATGGCGAGCGGCGCCGGATGCGGCGTTGACGCGCCCGGCGCGGATCTCTATATTGCTGCCCACTGAACAACCATCTTCTTGTCGTTGTTGGAGTTAGTTCAGAGTTGAGCGAGAACTCGTGACAGGCTGAACAACCGGCCGCCCGCACACTGCACCGCGGGCGGTGGCGACGGCTGACAGATAGCACCGACTTTCACATGACCGGGCCGCAGCCGGGTCGTTTCATTCCACCCGGATGCAGCCGGCGCGCAACGGAGTGAGCGAGCGATGACACCAGGCGACTATCTCCCGATCCTGATCGTGTTCGGGATCGTTGGCGGGTTCGCGTACTTCAGCCTCGCGCTCACGCACCTGCTCGGGCCGCGCAGGTACGCCCCGATCAAGCAGGACACCTACGAATGCGGCGTGGACTACGTCGGCGACAGCCGCCAGCGGTTCTCGGTCAAGTTCTATCTCGTCGCCGTCCTCTTCCTCATCTTCGACCTCGAGGTCGTGTTCATGTACCCGTGGGCGGTGAACGTGCGCACGCTCGGATGGTTCGGGTTTGTCACGATGACCATTTTCCTCGTCCTGCTCACGGTCGGCCTGTTGTACGAGTGGAAGAAAGGAGCGCTGGAATGGGAGTGACGCAGTGGCCCGGCGGCGAAGCGTTCACCACGCGCGTGTCCGAGTTCGTCGGCTGGGCGCGGAAGTACAGCGCGTGGCCGATGCCGTTCGCGACCGCCTGCTGCGGCATCGAATACATGGCGACGATGGCGTCCCGCTATGACCAGGGCCGGTTCGGCTGGGAGCGTCCCAGCTTCAGCCCGCGCCAGGCGGATTTGCTCATCGTGATCGGCACCGTCTGCATCAAGATGGCGCCCGTGCTCAAGCGCATCTACGACCAGATGGCGGAGCCGAAATACGTGATCAGCATGGGCGCGTGCGCCTCCTGCGGCGGGATGTTCGACACGTACAGCGTCGTGCAGGGGATCGACACGCTGTTTCCGGTCGATGTCTATGTCCCCGGCTGCCCGCCGCGCCCGGAGATGCTGATGCTCGGCTACACGAAGCTGCAGGAGAAAATCCAGCGTGAACGCGCGACGGAGGGAGCCCGCCGATGACGCGTGACGAACTGTACGACCGGCTCGAGAAAGACCTCCGCGACCGGTTCGGCGACCAGCTCTATTCCGCCGGGATCGACTACGGGATGCTGGTCGTGACGAACCCGCCCGAGCTCCATCACGAGATCGCCGCCTGGGCGAAAGAGCACGAGTTCTGGAAGTTCAACCACTTCATCGATATCACCGCGGTCGATCAATACACCCGCTTCGACACGCACCGGTTCGAGGTCGTCGTCCACCTGCGCTCGCACACACACAACCTCAAGTTCCGCTACAAGACGCTGCTGCCGGCGGACCGCACGCACGTGCCCACGCTCACCGACCTGTACGCCGGCGCGAGCTGGTCGGAACGCGAGGCGTACGACCTCGGCGGGATCACGTTCGACGGGCACCCGCGGATGACGCGGATCATGAACCCGGACGATTTCGTCGGCCACCCGTTGCGCAAGGACTTCCCGGTCAAGGGGCTGCACCGGGGCTCGTTCCCGCGCGGGACGGTCGTTTCGAACAAGCGCCGCGAGTCGGTGGTCGCGAAGCAGACGAAGCCGAAACCCGCGGACCAGATACTGCCGCGCACTCCGCTTGAAACGCGCCGGGAACGTGTCCGGGGGGAGGACGGCGATGCTTAGGCAGGTGATAGACCGCGCGATTGTCGAAGAAACCCCGGAGCGCGAATACTACGATCTCAACCTCGGCCCGTCCCACCCGGCGATGCACGGCATCCTCGAAAACCGGGTCAAGCTGGACGGCGAGCGGATCGTCGACTGCGAATCCCACATCGGCTACTGCCACCGCAGCTTCGAGAAACTGGCCGAGCACTACAGCTACAACCAGGTGCTCACGATCACCGACCGGATGAACTACGTGTCGGCGATGGCGAACAACATCGGCTGGACGCTCGCCGCGGAGAAACTGCTCGGGATCGAGGTGCCGAAGCGCGTGCAGTACGTGCGCGTGATCATGCTCGAGCTGAACCGGATCATCGACCACCTCGTGCGCGTCGGCATCCTCGGCGTGGACAGCGGCGCGTACACCGGCTTTCTCTACTTCTTCGAGCAGCGCGAACGGTCGTACAAGATCATCGAGAAGCTGACCGGCGCGCGGCTCACGACAACGTTCGGCCGCGTCGGCGGGCTCGACCGGCCGCTCTATCCCGAGTTCAAGGAAGACATCTACGAGTGGATCGGCCCGTTGCGCAAGGTGCTGAAGGAGTTCCACACGATGCTCACGCGCAACCGGATCTTCATCGAGCGGCTGCGCGACGTGAGCCCGATGAATGCCGAGCGTGCGCTCGAGTGGGGCTACACCGGACCGATGCTGCGCGCGGCGGGAGTCGAATATGACCTGCGCAAACACGAGCCGTACAGCAGCTACGAGGACTTCGACTTCGAGATCCCGCTCGGCGGTACCGGCGACGCCTACGACCGCTACATGGTCTGCATGGAGGAGATGGAGCAGAGCATCCGCATCATCGAGCAGGCCGTCGAAAACCTGCCGGAGGGCCCGCATCACGCCGATGTGCCCGAGGTCTATCTCCCCGAAAAGAAGGACGTCTATTCGAACATGGAAGCGATGATCTACCACTTCAAGATCATCATGCACGGGATTTGTCCGCCGGCCGGGGAGGTGTACCAGGCGATCGAGGCGCCGAACGGCGAACTCGGCTTCTACTGCGTGAGCGACGGCGGCCCGAACCCGTACCGCCTCCACTTCCGTTCGCCCTGCCTCTACTACTACCAGTCGATCGAGGAACTGTTGCGGGGCGGGCTGATCGCGGACGCGATCATGACGATTTCCAGCATCAACGTGATCGCCGGCGAACTGGAGAGATAGCGAACGATGGCCTACGAGCTTTCCGCGGAAAACCAGCAGCGGGTGAAGGAGGTCGCGGCACGGTACCCGCACAACATGTCCGCGATCCTCCCGGCGCTGCACATCGTGTTCGCCGAGCGCGGCTGGATCGACAGGGAAGCGTGCGATCATGTCGCCGAGTTGCTCGACGTGCCCCCGATCCACGTGTACGAGGCGATGACGTTCTACACCTACTTCCCGCGCAAACCGGTCGGGAAGTACCACATCCAGCTGTGCCACAACATCGCCTGCAACCTGCGCGGCGCGGAGAACCTGATCGAATACATGCGCGACAAACACGGGATCGAGGAGGACAGGGTCACCGGGGACGGCCTGTTCTGCCTGCACCGCGTCGAATGTCTCGGCGCGTGCGGCGGCGCGCCGATGATGCAGGTCAACGACGACTACTACGAAAACCTGTCCCCCGAGAAGATCGAAGAGCTGATCGAAGGCTGGAAACGGGAAGCGGGCAACGGGCGCAGGTAGCCCGGGTTCGCCGAACCCGGGGACGGTCGACGGAACAGGCCCGTGTGAACGGAGACGATCATGGCGCTCGAGAAGATCGTGTTCAAAGGGATCGATATCCCCGGCCGCACCGAGATCTCGGTGTACGAGGACGGCGGCGGGTATGCGCAGTGGAAACGCGTGCTCAGCGAGAAGATCGAGCCGAATGAGCTGATCGAAACCGTGAAGGCCTCCGGCCTGCGCGGGCGCGGCGGCGCGGGCTTCCCGACCGGGCTCAAGTGGAGTTTCGTGCCCGCCGATTCGCCGAAGCCGAAGTACATGCTCTGCAACGCGGACGAGTCCGAACCGGGCACGTTCAAGGACCGTGAGATTCTCGAAAAGGACCCGCATCAGTTGCTCGAGGGTGTGCTGCTCGGCTCGTACGCGATCGGCGCGAACACCGCCTACATCTACCTGCGCGGGGAGTTCGTCAAGGGCTGGAAGATGGTCGAGAGGGCGATCGCCGAGGCGCGCGAAGCCGGATACATCGGCAAAAACGTGCTCGGCAGCGGGTTCGATATCGAGGTGTGGACGCACCGCGGCGCCGGCGCATACATCTGCGGCGAAGAGACCGCGATGATCAACAGCCTCGAAGGAAAACGCGGCGAACCACGGCTGAAACCGCCGTTCCCGGCCGTCGAGGGCTTCTACAAGTGCCCGACGATCGTGAACAATGTCGAGACGCTCGCCGCCGTGCCGAAGATCGTGGAGAACGGGCCCGAATGGTACGGCCAGTGGGGCACGGAGAAATCGAAGGGCACGAAGTTGTGGTCGGTGTGCGGGCATGTCGCGCGCCCGGGGGTCTATGAAGTCCCGCTCGGCTACCCTGCGCAGAAGTTCTTCGAGGAAGATCTCGGCGGCTGCTGGAACGGCAACAAGCTGAAGGCGGTGATCCCCGGCGGATCGTCCGTGTTTGCGATGACGCCGGACGAGTTCTTCGCCTGCAACCTCGACTACGAATCGATCGCCGAGCACGGCTCGATGCTCGGCTCCGGCGGGATGATCATCTTCGACGAGACCGCCTGCCTCGTCGAAGCGAGCACGGTGATCGCTCACTTCTACGCGCACGAGTCGTGCGGGCAGTGCACACCGTGCCGCGAGGGGTGCGGCTGGGTGCTGCGCATGTTCAGAGACATCGAAGCCGGCCAGCCGCAGCCCGGCGCGAAAGATGTGCTGCTCGATGTGATGGACCAGATCTTCGGCGCGACGATCTGCCCGCTCGGCGACTCGATCGTGATGCCGATCAAGTCGATGATGGAGAAGTTCCCGGAGGAGTTCGAATACTACATCCGGGAGGGGAAGTCGATGGTGACCGGCAAGACCCGCCTCGCGCAGCTCGCCCAGCCGGACAAGCCGGAGAACTGGCGCCGCGGGGAACCGTTCGACTACCCGCGCGAGCAGGACTACAAGACGAGCTTCAAGGGCCTCGCGCACGATCTCTCGCGGGGTCCGGAGCCGCTGTTCACGAAGTTCGAGGACGAGTAGCCCGGGTTCGCTGAACCCGGGATCGAGGACTGCGAAACGTACGCTGGGAGACCCCGGCTTCGACGAAGCCGGGCTACTGCGAAACGTACGCCGGGAGTTCAACGATATGCCCACTGTAACAATAGACGGCAAGCAGGTCGAGGTCCCGGATGGACTGACCATCCTCTGGGCCGCGCGCAAGGCGGGCGTGAACATCCCGACGTACTGCTACTACCCGTGGTTCGCGCCGCAGGGCAATTGCCGCATCTGTCTCGTCGAGGTGGAGGGGGTCGGCAAGCTCCAGATCGGGTGCCAGACGCCGGTGCGTGACGGGATGGTCGTGCACACGAACAACGAGCGCGTGTTCAAGGCGCGCCGCGGGGTGATGGAGTTCCTGCTCCTGCACCACCCGCTCGACTGCCCGATCTGCGACCAGGCGGGCGAGTGCGATCTGCAGGACTACGGCTACAAATACGGTTTCCCGGTCGGCCGCAACCGGCATCTCCGGCGCACGTTCCCGAAGACCGACTACGGCGAGAAGATCTCGAAGGAGATGAACCGCTGCATCCACTGCCGGCGCTGCATCCGTCTCGCGGAAGACTACATGGGCGTGCACCACATCGGCATGCTCAACCGCGGCGACCACTCCGAGATCGGGTCGTACATCGAGGCGGCGATCCCGAGCGGCTGGGCCGGCAACGTGATCGACATCTGCCCGGTCGGTGCGCTCACCGACAAGAAGATGCGTTTCTCCGCCCGGGTCTGGGACCTCGAGCATGTCCCCGCGCGGCTGAAGGAGAGCGCGATGAAGGACCCGGTCAAGTGCCGGTACGGCTCCGAGGCGATGCTCGGTCTCTACCGCGGCAAGATCTACCGGGTGACCGCGCGCATGGATGAGCACCGGGTGATGAAGTCGATGATCTGCGACGAGGCCCGGTTCGAGCACTACGACCTCGACGACTGGATCATCGAGGAGGACGCCGACATCACGACCCCGGTGGAGAGCGGGCCGCGCCCGGCACGGGAGCTGGAAGAAATGGCGCGCAAGGAGCTGGAAGAGGAAGGCAAACTGAACGGCGGGAGGGTCGAATCGCCCCCGCCATCCGAAATCAGCAGCGCGCCGGGCACAGGAATGGACCTCGGCAGGCAAACGGAGTGAGCGAATGAGCGAGATCGGCGCGTTTCTCCTCGAAAAGACAGTCGTCGGGTCGGTGATGTTCGGGGTCACACTCGGCGTGGTTGCGTACGCGACACTCGGCGAGCGCAAGCTGTCCGGGTTCTTCCAGGACCGTCACGGGCCGAACCGCGCCGGGCCGTGGGGCCTGTTCCAGCCGATCGCGGACGGCGTCAAGTTCTTCACGAAAGAGGAGTTCATCCCGGACCGCGCGAACAAGGCGCTGTTTGTGATCGCGCCCACGTTCACATTCATGGCCGCCGGGTTCCTGATCGCGGTGATCCCGTTCGGCGATCGGATCGTGGTCAACGGGCGCGAGATCCTGCTCCAGATCGCGGATGTCAACATCGGCATCCTCTACATCCTCGCGATCAGTTCGCTCGGGGTTTACGGCGTGATCACCGGCGGCTGGGCGTCGAACAACAAGTATTCGCTGATGGGCGGGCTGCGCTCATCGAGCCAGATGATCTCCTACGAGATCGCGATGGGACTCGCGGTCGTCGCGCTGCTCATCGATCACGGCACCCTCTCGCTGCGACAGATCGTGCTCAACCAGACCGGGCCGATCTGGCAGTGGAGCGTGTTCACCCACCCGCTCGGGTTCATCATCTTCTACGTGTCCGCGTTCGCGGAGGCGGCGCGGATCCCGTTCGACCTGCCCGAGGCGGAAAACGAACTCGTCGGCGGCTACCACACCGAGTACTCGGCGATGAAGTTCGGCCTGTTTCAGTTCGGCGAGTACACGCACATGACGCTCGCGAGCGGGTTGATCGCGACGCTCTACTTCGGCGGCTGGTCGATCCCGTGGCTGACAGCGCCGGCGGAGCCGACGGTCTGGTGGGGACTGCTCACGTTCGCTGTGTTCTGGATCAAGACGTTCTTCTTCATGTTCGTGTTCATCTGGGTGCGCTGGACGCTGCCGCGGTTCCGCTACGACCAGCTGATGGGACTCGGCTGGAAGAAGCTGATCCCGCTCGCAGTGCTCAACATCTTGGCGATGGCGGCGATCCTGATCGCCACCGGCGGCGCGGGGATGGAATGATTCGACCACGGATAAAACGGATGGAACGGATATATGGACCACAGAACACAGGGAATACACGGAACGATTGACTTTAATTGTCTCCTGGCAGATGTTGCTGTTCTCCCTGTTGATTTTATCGGTTCGGATGGTTAGAGCTGAACTTCACTTTTAGATGCTCAATTAAGTAGTTGCAATTTGCAATACGTTCATCTTTTATCCGTGTTTTCCGTATCATCCGTGGTCAGAGAATTTGTTTTCAGTGTATTCCGTGGTAAGAGAGGCAGACCGAGGCAATAGATGGCGAACACCGAAGTAAAGAGCGACCCGTTCCGCAAGTATGATCTCACGCTCGCGGAGCGTTTGTATATCCCGGCGATCATGAAGGGGATGGGGGTGACCCTGTCGCATTTCTTCCGCAAGCCGGTCACCGTCCAGTACCCGGAGCAGAAGCCGGAGATCAGCCACCGCTGGCGCGGGCGGCACGTGCTCAAGCGTGACGAGTTCGGCCGTGAACGCTGCGTCGGCTGCCAGATGTGCGAGCTCGCGTGCCCGGCGGATGCGATCACGATCCAGGCGGGCGAGGTGCCACCGGAGCGACGCCATCTGCACACGACCGAACGCTACGCGGTCACTTATGAAATAGACATGCTGCGCTGCATCTATTGCGGAATGTGCGAGGAGGCGTGCCCGGAGGCGGCAATCTTCCTCACACCGTTCTACGAGTTCGCCGAAGACAGCCGCGAGAAGCTGATTTACTCGAAAGAGATGCTGACCGAGAAGGTCGGCGGGCCGATATTCTACAAGGACTGAACGCGCCGCGTGTCATCCTGAACAAGCCGGCGATAGCGCACAACCTGAGACGGTTATGGACTCACAGACAATCGTGTTCGCGATCCTCGCGCTGATCTCGCTGTTCGGCGGGATCATGGTCGTGACGCGACGCAACCCGGTGCACAGCATCCTGTTCCTCGTGCTCACGTTCTTCTGTTTCGCGGGGTTCTATGTGATGCTCGGTGCGACCTTCCTCGCCGCGATCCAGGTGCTCGTCTATGCCGGCGCGATCATGGTCCTGTTCCTGTTTGTCGTGATGATGCTCAACCTGCGCGAGCCGGAGGCGCTGGAAGGCGGCCCGTCGTTCTTCCAGACGCTCGGGTTCATCGTCGCGGCGGGGATGGCGGTGCTGCTGCTCGCGTACTTCGCCGGGCGGCCGGGACCGGGCGTGCCGCCGTTTTCCGCGGGCGAGACGGCCTACGAGGTCGGCGGCCCGGAGAGCCTGGGCATGCTGCTGTTCACCGAGTACGTGTTCCCGGTCGAGATCGCGGGCATTCTCCTGCTCGCCGCGGTGATCGGCGCGGTCGCGCTGGCGAAACGGAAACGGGTGTGATCATGGAAACGACCGTCGGCCTCAACCATTACCTGATCCTTGCTGCGCTGTTGTTCTGCATCGGAATCGCCGGCGTGCTCACGCGCCGCAACCTGCTGATCATCTTCATGTCCGTCGAGCTGATGCTCAACTCGGCGAACCTGACCCTGATCGCGTTCAGCCACTACCTGGTGAACGCGGTCGGGATGGTATTCGTCTTTTTCACGATGACTGTCGCGGCGGCGGAGGTCGGTGTCGGGCTCGCGATCGTGGTTACGATCTTCCGCAACATCGAGTCGCTCGACATCCGGAAGCTGAACGTGCTCAAGCACTGATCCGGCTGGCGGCTGGCGGCCGGCGGCTGGCGACCGACGGCTGACGACTGAATCAGGACAGGGAGGAACCGGTGGAACATGACGTCGGACATTCGGTCGAGATGGGTTATTCCATCTGGCTTGTCCTGTTCCCACTGATCGGCCTGATCGTGAACGGTCTGCTCGCGCGCCGCTGGCCGGAGAAGCTGGTCGGCTGGTTCGGCAGCCTGATGATCGTCGGCAGCTTCGCGATCGCGGTCGCGCTGTTTCTTCAGCTCTCCGGGCTCGATCCGCACGACCGGGTCGTTCATGTCAGCTTCTTCAACTGGCTGCACGTCGGCAGTCTGCAGCTCGATTTCGCCTTCCTGATCGATCCGCTCTCGTCGGTGATGATGCTGGTTGTCACCGGCATCAGCGCGATCATCCACATCTATTCGATCGGCTACATGCACGGCGACCCGCGCTTCCGTGCGTTTTTCAGCTATCTCAACCTGTTCGTCTTCTTCATGCTGCTGCTCGTGCTCGGGAACAACTACCCGATCATGTTCATCGGCTGGGAGGGCGTCGGGCTCGCGAGCTACCTGCTGATCGGGTTCTGGTGGGAGGACATGGCGAAGGCGACGGCCGGGATGAAGGCGTTCATCGTGAACCGGATCGGCGACTTCGGGATGTTGATCGCGATGTTCCTGATGTTCAAGTACCTCGGCTCGCTCAACTTCGCGGACGTGTTTCCGCGTGCGGCGGGCGTGTGGGGGCACAGTCCGGATGCGGGTCCGGTGATCGCGATCGGGCTGATGCTGCTGCTCGGCGCGGTCGGGAAGTCGGCGCAGTTCCCGCTCTACGTGTGGCTGCCGGACGCGATGGCCGGCCCGACTCCTGTTTCCGCGCTGATTCACGCGGCGACGATGGTCACCGCGGGCGTGTACATGATCGCGCGTTCGGCGATGTTCTTCACGCTCGCCCCGACCGCGATGCTGATCGTTGCGCTCGTCGGCGGGTTCACTGCGCTGTACGCCGCGACGATCGGGATCAAGCAGTTCGACATCAAGAAGGTGCTCGCGTATTCGACCGTGAGCCAGCTCGGATACATGGTGATGGCGTGCGGGGTCGCGGCGTTCGGCTCCGGCATCTTCCACCTGATGACGCACGCGTTCTTCAAGGCGCTGCTGTTCCTCGGCTCCGGCGCGGTGATCCACACGATGCACGGCGCGATGCATCATGTGAACGACCACACAACCGACCCGCAGGACATCCGCAACATGGGCGGTCTGCGGAAGTACGCGCCGGTCACGTTCTGGACGTTCCTGATCGCGACGCTCGCGATCTCCGGCATCCCGGGTTTCTCCGGATTCTTCAGCAAGGATGAGATCCTCGCGTTTTCGTTCGCGCACGGGATGCAGGGCGGGACGTTGATCCCGTGGATTTTCGGGCTCGTCGCCGCCGCGATCACCGCGTTCTACATGTTCCGGCTCGTCTATCTCACGTTCTACGGCGAATACAAAGGGCCGGAAGGCGGCGAGCCGGGGCTGAAGGAGAGCCCGCCGGTGATGACTGTGCCGCTGATCGTGCTCGCGGTGCTCTCGGTGGTCGGCGGCTACGTCGGCCTCCCCGCGGTGCTCGGGGAGAGACTGAACGTGTTCAAGCAGTGGCTCGATCCGGTGTTCCACCCGGCGTACGAGGCGGCGCGCATCCACCCGGCGCACCCGACAATCTCCCAGGAGTGGGCGCTGATCGGGCTCAGCGTGATCGCGGCGCTGATCGGGATCGTGATTGCGTGGAACCTGTACATCAGGCGCGGCAAGGTCGGGCTCCCGGACAGCGCGCAGCGCGGCTTCGGCAGGGTGCTGTGGGCGAAGTACTACGTAGATGAGTTCTACCACGCGGTGTTCGTGCGGCCGTTGATCGGACTGTGCCGGATCGCGTGGCGGTTCTTCGATGAGAAGATCGTGGACGGCGGCCTCGTGCACGGCAGCGCGAAGACCGTGCGCTGGGGCGGGGGAGTGCTCCGCCAGCTCCAGAACGGGATCGTCGGCAGCTACGCGGTGATGCTCGTGATCGGCGTGATCCTCGTGCTGCTGATTGTGTATTTCTAGTGCCGGTTCATATCCAGTATGCGCGTTCCACTGTGTCATTCTGACGCCCGAAGGGCGGAAGAAGGTCCGAGTACGAAACCGGTGGTTACTGTCTGGATCACCCTTGCTGGAACTGGACCTTCCCTTCACTGCGTTCAGGATGAACTTCACGCCGCTGAGGCGGCGTTCAGAATGACGAAACGCCAACTGGATCGGAACTGGCAACAGTGGACCGGATCACATGAAACGACAGGTGACCGACCGTCATCCTGAAGCCGCGGGCGGCGTCAGTCTGCCCCACGCGACTGAAGGAGGTCCGAGTACGACGTCGGAGAGGCATGCATTTACAACCGTTTGTCTACCTGGACCTTCTTCACTACGCCCGATAAACTGAAATCGGGCTGCGTTCAGAATGACGCAGAATCAGCTCTCGTTCCATGTGGTTTGTTCCGTTCATCAGGGAGACCACAATGTCCTGGTGGTTAACCGCCATCGTGTTCATCCCGACCATCGGCGTGCTCGTGCTCCTGTTCGCGCCGCCGGCGCGGGAGAAGTTCATCCGCTGGTGGTCGTTCGCGGTGATGACGGTCGGCTTTCTTGTCTCGCTGCCGTTGTTCTGGTTGTTCGACGCGAGCACGGCGGCGTTTCAATTCATCGACAAGGCGCCGTGGATCCGTTCGCTCGGGATCGACTACCACCTCGGCGTGGACGGGATCAGCCTGCTGCTCGTGCTGCTCACAACCTTCCTCGGCCCGATCGTCGTGCTCGGCAGCGGCAGCGTGACCAGGCACCTCAAGGGATACTTCATCAGCCTGCTCATCCTGCAGACCGGGATGCTCGGCGCGTTTGTCGCGCTCGACCTGTTCCTCTTCTACGTATTCTGGGAAGTGATGCTGATCCCGATGTACTTCATCATCGGGATCTGGGGCGGAGTCGCGCGCATCTACGCCGCGGTCAAGTTCTTCATCTACACGATGATCGGCTCATTGTTGATGCTGATCGGGATTCTCTGGATCTACTTCAACACGACCGTGCCGGGGATCGGCCACACGTTCGACTACACGCTGCTGGTGCAGCACGCGAACTTCCCGGTACAGGCGCAGATGTGGCTGTTCGCCGCGTTCGCGCTCGCGTTCGCGATCAAGGTGCCGATGTTCCCGTTCCATACGTGGCTCCCGGACGCGCACGTCGAGGCGCCGACCGCTGGCTCGGTGATCCTCGCCGGCGTGCTGCTGAAACTCGGCACGTACGGGTTCATCCGGTTCGCGATGCCGCTGTTCCCCGATGCGGTCGTCAGCTTCCGCCCGCTGATGCTCGCGCTCGCGGTGATCGGGATCATCTACGGCGCGATCGTCTCGATCGCGCAGAAGGACATGAAGAAACTGGTCGCGTACAGCTCGGTGAGCCACCTCGGGTTCGTGATGCTCGGGCTGTTCGCGCTCAACACGCAAGCGGTGTCCGGCGCGCTGATCCAGATGGTCAACCACGGGCTCTCGACCGGCGCCTTGTTCCTGCTCGTCGGCGTCGTCTACGACCGGCGGCACACGCGCCTGATCGCCGATTACGGCGGCATCGCCCGGTTCATGCCGTGGTATGCGGTCGTGTTCACAGCGGTCGCGTTATCGAGCATCGGCCTGCCCGGGCTGAACGGGTTCATCGGCGAATTCCTCGTGCTCGTCGGGACCTACCAGGCGCACCCGGTGTGGGCGATCTTCGCCGCGACCGGCGTGATCCTCGCCGCGATCTACCTGCTCTGGATGATCCGGCGCGTCTTCTTCGGCGAGTTGACGCACGATGAGAACAAGTCGCTGACCGACCTGAACGCGCGCGAGTGGGCGTCGCTGCTGCCGCTGCTCGTGTTCATCGTCTGGATCGGCGTGCATCCGAACACGTTCCTGTCCAAGTTCACCGTCTCGATCCAGCATTTCCTGGCGCAGACGGTTCAGTAGTGGTTCGATTCGACTACTATGGGCGTAATTGATCGTCATTCTGAAGCCGTGGCCGGTGTCCGTATACCGCCAACGGCTGAAGAAGGTCCAGATGCTGTACAGGTCAGCTATTCATAGAGACCGTCGGCGAACCGGGACCTTCTTCACTTCGTCCAGCAAACTAACGCTGGTCTTCGTTCAGAATGACGAATCATCTCCCGCCAGACCGTGTGGATTCGCCCATTAGGCCCTGAGGAGCCGACTCATGTTCGACAGTCTGATCGCTGATATGCATGTGAGCCGCCTGATCCCGGAGATATTCGTGATCGGGCTCGCGCTCGTCGCCATCCTCGTCGATGTGGTCCTCCCGCGCGGCCGGAGCACTCGCGGCGTGCAGATCACCGTGCTGATCGGCCTGTTCGCCGTGATCGCCGCCACCGTGCTCGGCAAGGAAAACACCGGCGAAGCGTTCGGCGGGATGGTGGTCGTGGACGGGTTCACCTTCTTCTTCCGGCTCCTGCTTGCGATCATCACGTTCCTCGTCGTGCTCGTGAGTGAACATTACATCGAGCGGCTCAACATCCGGATCGCGGAATACTACCTGCTGTTGCTGTTCAGCCTGTTCGGGATGCTGCTGATGGCGATGGCGCAGGATCTGCTCATCGTGTTTCTCGGGATCGAGACGATGTCTGTGTCGCTGTACGCGCTCGTCGGACTCTCGCGGCAGAAGCACACGTCGAACGAGGGCGCGATCAAGTACTTCCTGCTCGGCGCGTTCACGACCGCGATTTTCGTCTATGGGATCGCACTCATGTTCGGCGTCGTCGGCTCGACGAACATCAACGACATCGTGACCTTCCTCAGCGGACTCGGCGACTCGATGCCGCTGCTCGCGTGGGCGGGCGCCGGGTTGATCCTGATCGGGTTCGGGTTCAAAGCGGCGCTTGTCCCGTTCCACTGGTGGAGCCCGGACGCGTACGAGGGCGCGCCGACCACGATCACCGCGTTCATGTCCACCGCGCCGAAAGCCGCAGCGTTCGCCGCGTTTCTCCGTGTCTTCTACATCGCGTTCGGCGAGATGTGGGGTGAGTGGACGGTCGTGCTCTGGTGGATCGCGGTGCTCACGATGACGTTCGGCAACCTGCTCGCGCTCCGCCAGGACAGCGTGAAACGAATGCTTGCGTTCTCGAGCATCACGCACGCCGGTTATCTCGTGATCGCGCTGCTCACGTTCGACCGGATCGGGGCGGCGGCGATGCTCTTCTACCTCGTCGTCTATGCGCTGATGAACCTCGGTGCGTTCCTCATCGCGATCGCGGTCAACCGTGACGAAAGCGAGGAGAAGGGCTACTGGTTCGACGACTACAAGGGGCTGGTGTTCCGCAAACCCGCGCTCGCGCTCGCGATGCTCGTGTTCATGCTCGCGCTCGCGGGGATTCCGCCGACCGCCGGCTTCTTCGGGAAATACTACATATTCGCCTCGGCCGTGAACGCCGGCTTCGTCGGGCTCGCGGTGATCGGCGTGCTCAACAGCGCGGTGAGCGTGTACTACTACCTGCGGCTCGTCGTTTACATGTTCCTCCGCGACCGCGAGGCGCGCGAGCGCGAGGGGCCGCTTTGGATCACGGACGAGATCACGAACGTCGTCTTCCTCTGCCTCGTGCTCGTCCTGCTCGTCGGCCTGTTCCCGGACGCGCTGCTCACGTTCGCGACGAACTCGGTGAAGATGCTGCTCTGAGTGAATGCCCGCGGGGACGGGCGCCGGCCCGTCACCGCGGTTGATCCAACGGTGCTGAACTGCGCCGGTGTCGAACCGCGGTTGCGTCCCCCTTCTCGCTCCGGCTTCCGCGAGACGGGAGCGCCCGAGGTCCTCCTGCCTGTTACGCCAGCTTCTGCTTCACCGATTCGACTTTCCGCTCCATCGACTGCGCTGCGTCGCGGCGGTCATCGATCTTGATCACAGTGCTGATCCGCGGCGCGCCCGCTTCGACGAGCGCCACGTGCATCTTCTTCGCCACGTCGAACAGGTCGTCGATCTCCCCTTCGACGGTGGTGAACATCGGGCCGAGCTCGTACTTGACACGCTTGTCCCGGCGCAGCACATCGACCGCTTTCGCGACATGTTCGCTCAGGCTCGTGTTGTCCCTGCCGGAAGCAGCGACGCTGATCGCGAGGATCGCCATGTGAATGCCTCCGTCTGTTCGCCGACGCTCGCTCCTACTCGAAAGTGAGAGTGTCCCCGGGCGGCTCGCAACGCCCGGCGCGCGCACTCCGTCGAACCGGGAGGAAACAAGCCGGGCGTTGGCGCGTCCAACAACGGGCACAGGCGCGGGAGACTCGACCGACCGCCGGCTTGCGTCGAAACGGCCCGGGCCGTAGCTTCACATTCTCGTGCAACAGAGAACCAGGGACAGAGCGATGAAGAAGGACATCCATCCGGACTATCATTACGTGCAGGTGACGTGCGCCTGCGGCGAGCAGTGGCATACACGGAGCACGCAGCCGGGGGAGATCAAGGTCGAGATCTGCTCCAACTGCCACCCGTTCTTCACGGGCAAACAGAAACTCGTTGACACGGCCGGCCGTGTTGACAAATTCTACCGGAAGTACGGGATAAAGGCGCAGGAAGGATGAGTCCGTCCCGGCGGCGGAACGGTCGGGAACAGCGCAAGCCGATGGTCGGCGGGCAGGCGGTGCTCGAGGGCGTGATGATGCGCTCGCCGTGGCGCGTGGCGGTCGCGGTGCGCAGTCCGGACGGCGCCGTGATCACCCGCGGCCGGCCGTTCGTCAGCCTCACGAAACGCCGCAAGTTGTTCGGGCTGCCGGTTGTCCGCGGCGCGATCGGGCTGTTCGAGGCGCTGCGGATCGGGATGGACGCGCTCTCATGGTCGGCGCGGATCGCAGATCCGGAGAGCGAGGAAAAGCGGCGCGGAAAGCCGGTGCCGTGGGATACGGTCCTCTCGATCACGTTCGCGCTCGTGCTCGCGGTCGGCCTGTTCATGCTCGTGCCCTACCTGGCGGCATCCGCGACCCCTGCCGAACAGAACCCGTTCCTGTTTCACCTGATCGCCGGCGGGCTGCGTGTCACGCTGCTCATCCTCTACATGGTCGCGATCTCGCTGCTGCCCGACATCACGCGCGTGTTCCAGTATCACGGCGCCGAGCACAAGAGCATCTTCGCCTGGGAGCGCGACCTCGAGCTCGTCAACGGCAACGCGTGCGCGATGAGCCGGTTCCACCCGCGCTGCGGCACGAGTTTCCTCCTGCTCGCGGCGGTGTTGACAATGATCGGGTTCGCCTTCTTTGACGCGGCGTGGGCGGTGTGGATCGGCGACTACGCGAACGTGTTCCAGCGCCTGCTCGTTCACCTGCCCGCGATCCCGCTGATCGCCGGACTCGCGTACGAAGTGCTGAGGATCGTCGAAAGGCACGCGGACGAGCCGCTCTGGCAACCGCTGGTGAAGCCCGGGTTCTCGCTGCAGCGGATCACGACCCGCGAACCGGACGCCGCTCAAGTCGATGTCGCGCTCCATTCCCTCCGCGAAGCGCTGGTGAAGGACGAGGGGGCGCACGAGGGCCCGGCCCGGTGCGAACTCGGCGCCGAGGACAGACCCGGCGAGCTCCGCCAGCCCGCGCACGCGTGACTAAGTCCTCCAGCAATTCCTGAAATATCCAGAGTTTCTGGCCCATTCCCGGAGTGATACGTGAAGTCACGCACACGTGAACATGCTACGTTCGGCCATCGCACGCTGAGCGAGGCGGTCGCCGCGGAGCTCGTGGACAAGCTCGGCGAATACTACCTGCCGTGGATCCGCGAGGCGCTCAGCGCCGTCGATGACGCGACCTTGTGGACCCGTCCGCTCCCCGGCGTGAACAGCATCGGCAACCTGCTGCTCCACCTCGAGGGCAACGTGCGCCAGTGGGTGCAGCACGGCCTCGGAGGCGCTGCGGATCGGCGCGACCGTGACGGCGAGTTCGCCGCCGACTCCGGCCCCGACCGCTGGTCACTCTATGAGAGACTCGCGCGGACAGTCGGCGAAGCGTGCGAGATCATCCGGTCGCCGCGCAGCGATGACGAGTGGCTGCGCGAACGGACGATCCAGCGATTCCGCACCACGACCTTCGCCGCCGCGATCCACGTCGTCGAGCACTTCGCTTACCACACCGGACAGATCGTCTGCGTCGCAAAGATCGCCTCCGGCCGCGATCTCAAGTTCTATCACCTGTGAGCGGCGCCCGTTCTCGCCGGCGGCTCATGCTCTCGCCTCGACTACCCGAGCGGCGAGAATTCGGCGTTCCGAACTCCGTGAAACCCGAGCACTTTCGACGTATATTTATCGCTTGCGAGCATCCGGTTGTGCCGTTCGCTCAGCCACTTGCATGGGCCGGAACTTTGATCGCATCCGGACGGCCGAGCCGTCATTCTGAAGCCGGCTTCACGCGTCTGTCTGCGTGAAGGCGGGTGGAGAAGGTCCACGTTATCCAAGGGTCATTTCACGAGTTTCATGGTATCCTCCACCCTTGTCGAAGCTGGACCTTCTTCCCTTCGCCCGACAAACGGACGTCGGGCTTCGGTCAGAATGACGCCCTTTCCACCCGCTATTTTGCTCCCGGCTGAGCCAAAGGGATGACCGGATGCGAGCAGGCGTCGAAGCGAGTGCAGCGTGTACGGAAGGGACGATGAGCCCGGAGCAGTACAACATCGACGAAGTGTTCGAGATGGCGGAACAGCTCGAGCGCAACGGCGCGCGTTTCTACCGCACCGCCGCGCGCCGCGCCGAGCGCGACATCGCCAACGAGATGCTGCTCGAACTCGCTGCGATGGAGGACGACCACGAGCGCGTGTTCATGCGGATGCGCGAACGGATCGCGCGCCGGGAGTTCGGCGACGTGTACTACGATCCGGAAGGCGAGGCCGGGCGCTACATCCAGGCGATGATGCACGGGCGCGTGTTCGGCGTCGAGGGCGATCCGTCGCGCGCGATCCAGCCCGGCGAGCCGCTCGACAGCATCCTGCGCACGGCGATCCTGCTCGAAAAAGACACGATCGCGTACTATTCGGGGATCAAGCTCGTGATGCCGGAGGACTTGGGCAGGGACAGGGTGGACTCGATCATCCGCGAGGAGATGAGCCATGTCACCCTGCTCAACCGCCGGCTCGAGCAGACGTTGAAACAGGGCGGGCGTTGAGCGCCGCCAAGGTGGGAACGCGGGCCGCGGGGACGGCTCGCCAGTCATTCGGAGGAGCAAGTATGCAGATTATGCGTGGCATTCTGACGGCGTTGATCGTGCTCGCGGTCGCCGCCTGTTCGAGCAGCGATCAGCCGGCGGAGGAGATGGAAACCGCCGCCGTGATCGAGAAAGGCGAGCCGATCACAATCACCGACGTGACGTCGATCGACTCGATGATGGCGAACCCCGATCAGTACCTGAACAAGCATGTGCGGATCGAGGGTGAAGTGATGGGCCGTTGCGAAGGGAGCGGCTGCTGGATCTCGCTCGACCGCGGCGAGGAAAGCGAAGGGCTGATCGTCCAGGCCGCCGACCGCTCGTTCATCTTCCCCGAGGATTGCGTCGGCAAGCGCGTTGTCGTGCAGGGTGCGCTGATGCTTCACAACCCGGAGGAGATCGCGGAGCACGAACACGAGATGGGGGAAGGCGAGGAGAAGGACCACACCTGCCCGAACCCGGAGTACTTCTTCGCGCCGGAGGGGTTGAAGGTCACGTCCTGACGCGAACGCTCGTATTGCGAGCGATGGGCGGGCACTTCCGGGTGACCGCCGTATCTCGTGCTTCTACCCGGGGACATGCTACGGCAACCGCTCCGGCTGGCCGCTGAGCGCGTAGGCGATGATGTTCACGCCCATCTGCAGCGCGGCCTCGCGTTTCGCCGCGGGGACGTTGTGCACGTCCGCATCCTCCCACCCGTCGCCGAGATCCGTCTGGTACGTGTAGTAGAGCACGACGCGGCCGTCGATCACGATCGCGTAGCCCTGCGCCGGTTCGCCGTCGTGCTTGTGGATCTTCGGCGGGCCGTCGGGGAACGGGAACACCATGTGGTAGATCGGGTGATCGTACGGCAGCTCGACCAGTTCCTCCTCCGGGAATACCTTGCTGATCTCCCGGCGGAACGACTCGTCGAGCCCGTAGTTGTCGTCCACGTGCATGAACCCGCCGCCGAGCAGGTAGTCGCGCAGCCGGCCCGTCTCTTCCTTCGAAAACCGGATGTTCCCGTGCCCGGTCAGGTACAGGTACGGGTAGCGGAACAGGTCTTCGTCCATCAGCCGGACGACCTTTTCCTTTTCCGCTGTCTCAACGCCGAGCGTTTCCTCGAGGTAACGCTGGAGGTTGGCGAGCGAGGTCGGGTCGCCGTACCAGTCGCCGCCGCCGTCGTAGTGAACCCGTGCGATCGCGAACGGTTCGGCGGCGGCGGTTGCCGCGAGCGTGGCCAGCAGTGCGAGTGCGGCAATCAGAATACGCATCAGCAGTTGAGCTCTCGTCGGTGGATATGATCCGACTCGTGTACTCGGCGAACCGCGACTATTCTCCGCCGCTCGGTTCAAACCGCACGAGATCGAAGAGCAGACCGTTCATGTCCTCGCGGACGACGCCGATGTCCTCGCTGAAGTACGTGTACGTCGTGTCAGTGGACGGGGGAAGCGGTGGATACTCCTGGACCTTAATGTCACGCACGACGAGGGTTTCGTACGTGCCCGAGTCGAGCTCGAGCGCATGTTCCGTCGCGATGATCTCGGAATCCACGTAGTAGGTGGCGGTCTGCGAGCTGTTGTCCACCTTGCGCCAGGTTCGTTCCTCTTCGAGCGGCGCCTGCAGTTCGAGCAACTGGTCATCGAAGTTCTCGTAGATCGACACGTACAGGTTCTTCCCGGCCCAGCGCGCGTACTGCTTGCTCGTCTCGTTCTGCCGGTACACGTCGAACTCGCATTCCATCCCGTTCACAGACGTTTCGTACTCGATGATCGTGTACGTGAACTCGACGCCTGCGTTGTTCTCGTACACCCACGTGTGTCCGAGTTGCATCGGGTAGAACTTGCGCGCCTGCTCGTACGACTGATTCTGCTCGATATTCGTCGGCTGGGGAGTCTGCGTTCCGCACGCGGTCGGGATCAGCAGTGCGGCGAGGGCAACTGCGAGTATCTCAAAACGGGATGATTTGGCGGCCGAGCGCATCGAGCACCTTCGCAAGAAGTTGACGCCGTTCCCGGTACGGCAGAAACGCGGATTTGAACCCCATCACGATCAGGTCCTTGATCCCGCGCTTCGTGAACCCGAGATGATCCTGTGCGAGCGCGAGTTCACGGGAAACGGTGGTGTTGGACATCAGTGTGTTGTCCGTGTTCACCGTCACCCGCAAGCCCTGATCAAAGTAAAACTTGATCGGATGCTGCTCCAAATCGGGGACGGCGCCGACATGGACGTTCGACGACAGGCAGCACTCGAGCGGGATGCGGTGGTCGTTCACGTAGTTGAGCAGATCGCCGTCCTCTTTCAGCCGCGTGCCGTGACCGATCCGGTGCGCGTTCAGGTCGTGCAGCGCCTGGCGGATGCTCGCCGGCCCCCACGCCTCGCCCGCGTGCACGGTGCACGGAATGTTGTTCTTCCGGATCAGGTAGAACGCGTCCGCGTGGTCCTTCGCCGGGTACGAGTCCTCCTGGCCGGCGAGGTCGAAACCGACGACGCCGCGTCCCTTGTAGGAGATCGTGAGCTCCGCCAGTTGCAGTGACGTCGACGGGTCGATCGAACGGATCCCGCACACGATCACACCCGTCCGGATCCCCGTCTTCCGTTCGCCATCGTGCAACCCGGCGAGCACGGCGTCCATCACGCGCACAAGCGAGAGCCCGAGCCGCTGGTGCAGCACCGGCGAGAACCGCACCTCCAGGTACCAGACACCGTCGTCCCACGCGTCCTCGCACAGTTCGGTCGCGATCCTCGCGATGTCCTCTTCCTGCTGCATCACGGAGAGCGTGAGCTCGAACGCCTCGAGATAGTCGGCGAGCGAGCCCGGCCTGCTCCCGGCCGCGATGATGCGCCCGAGCTCTTCGGGATCGTGGGCGGGGAGGCTGACGCCGCGTTTCTCCGCGATTGCGACCATTGTCCGCGGGCGCAGCGACCCGTCGAGGTGACGATGGAGATCGGTCTTCGGAAGAGACCTGATCTCTTCCAGTGTGAAGCGGTTTGACTCAGTCATGGGATACTCTGCGAGAGTAACTGATTCAAGCAACGATCACGCGGGTCGTACACGCGGCACTCGATGAACGCGCCCGATCAGGGCCCATGCAGCAACTGGCGGCGGATGTCACGGCTGAGCCGGCGTGTTGTCTCCGCGGGCAAATCGTGCCACATGCCGTGCACCATAGGCGTTGACTTTTCCGGGCCCTCATTCACACGGACGACTTCCACCTTCGCGCGGGGCATATCATTGAACAGCGGATCGTTCGACGCAATCGTGATCATCTCCTCCGGCTCGATCTCCCGCGGCGCGTCGAAGAAAAGCAGAGATGATCTGCGCGGGGATGCGCACGAGCAAGCGCGGCGCGGTTCGTTTCGTCGTCGCCCCCTCCGGCGGACCGTACCGCTGGCGGACGAGCGTGCGCGCGCGAACGCATCCGCCATTCACGCAGTGCGAGCACGAACGCGATCACGAGGAACGCGAGCAGGATCACTACGGCGAACACATCCCAGAAACTCAGCTCTTCCGGCTGCTGAAAAAAGCCCAGAATATCCTGCAGGCGTTCCATAATCGCAATCCGCGAAGTCCGTACCGGGGTTGCGTTTTCTGCTTCGCAACCGGACGTTCACCGGAGCGGTGACCGTGACAAATGAGTGGTGGAAAATAGCAAGGAACCGCGCGCCAGCCAAACCCGAATACGCGTAACGCAAATCCGCACGGGCCGCGGCTCCCGCAGGCTACGCCCGCACGCCGCTTACGAGCCGGATCGGGTTCGAGTAGATCCAGCCGCGCCCGCGCCGGTGCACTTCCACGCGATAGACGCCCGGCAGATCGGTCTCGTAGCTGAGAGAGCGCCCGCGCGCCCGCAACAGCAGGCGGCCGTCGCGCAAAAGGTGGATGCGCCCGGGCAGCGGTGTGCGCGCGCGAAACCGGGTGCGACGCCCGGCCGGCAACGTGGAGACCGGCAGGCAGCGGCCGCCCGCATGTTCGGCGAAGAAGCGAAACCCGTGCGGGTCGCCGCCGCGGTGGTTCGCGCCGAAGTGACGGCCGCTGCGCAGCGCGCCGAACACCTGGTCGCGCGCCCGTGCGTAGTCGTGCCGCGCGAGCGGTTCGTCCAAAAGCAGATGGGTGAGCAGGCTGCGGAACTGGACCTTGTAGTGGAACACCTTCACCCGCACGAGCCCGCGCAGCAGCGGGTACCGGATCGCGTGCGCGTCCACGCCGACATACCCGACCACCGGCCGCTCGCGGTTGAGCCGGTCCCAGCTCGCGAGCGTGGCCGCGGACGGTTGCGTGAGGCTCTTAAGCGGATGGATGAACCTGTGATAGCGGTTGAACCGGGTCAGCCCCTCGACCCACTGGCTGAGCTGGTTCCAGATCTCGATCCCGTCGATCGGCGCGTTCCACTCGGTCCACGGGTACGGCGGCATGTCCGCGAACTGGTCGCGCCGCTCGTGCGGGTGCGCGACCGCGCCGAATCCCCCCGCTTCATGCACGCGCTCGATCATGCGCGCCGGGTCGGACTGGTCGGGGACATCCTCGATGCCGAACGCGAGGTAGTGGTTCGGTCCGTGCTCGTTTCCGAGCTCGGATCCGATCAGCACCCACACATCGCCGTAGCGCCCGTATTCGCCGCGCGCGAACGCCTCCATGTGACAGTGGTCGGTGATGATCAGCCAGTCGAGCTCGCGTTCGCCGGCGTAGCGGGCGATCTCTCCGACCGTGCCGGTGCCGTCCGAATACGTCGTGTGCATGTGCAGCACGCCGGCGCACTCGTGGATCTCCCGCGGCGCGTGTTGGACGGCGGTTTCGAGTTCCCGGAGCCTTCTTGTCATGGCCGACAATGTAGCGCGAACGGCGGGGGAGAGGGAGTGGGCCGGCGCGGAATCAGAGCGCGAATGTAACGGTCATCCCCACCTGCACGCCGTCGCCGGAAGGCGCGCTCTCCACGTTCGGATCGATGCGGAAATCGTAGAGGTGGGCTTCGACGTACGCGTCGAACACGGACAGCAACGTGACACCGGCGGTCCACCACAGCAGCTTGTTGCGGTCGTCGCGGTAGAAGTTCGCGGTGCGCTCGAGCAGGCGCTGTTCCGCGTCCGTCTTCGTCTTCTCCGACAGCTCGCGCGCGTCGAGGTAACGGGTGTGCTGCACTGCGGCGCCGTAGAGGAACCCGACATCGACGCCCAGGAACACCGCAGCCTTGATCCAGTTTCCCGTGTACGCCTGCCCCCAGCCGGGGAGGATCGCGCTGCGCAACGCCGCGCCGGTCGGGCTCTTGCTGAGCGGGACGCCGTGCTCCACGCGCGCGCTGTCCATCCGCGAAATGCGGTACGCCGCCGGCCGCTCCACTCCGCGGGGAGCGGACATACTGCTCGTGTCGGCCTGAGCGGAGCTGACATCCTGGGCGAACACAGGCGCCGGCCGCGACAGGATCGCGACGAGCGCGGCGAGCACGACCAGCCAGCGCGCCGCGCGCGTCACTCCTCGATCACCGCGACGGATTCCATCTCGACGAGCACGTCCTTCGGCAGCCGAGACGCCTCGACCGCGCTGCGCGCCGGGGCGTCGCCGGGGAAGTACTCCGCGTAGATCTCGTTCACCGTGATGAAATCGTCCATGTCCTGCAGGTACACGGTCGTCTTCACCACGTTCGCGAGCGAAGAACCGCCGGCTTCTACGACCGCTTTCAGGTTCTCCAGCACCTGTCGCGCCTGTTCTTCGATCGTGTCGCCGGCGATCTCCCCGCTCGCCGGGTCGAGCGCGATCTGGCCGGCGGTGAACAGGAACGCTCCGCTCGCGCGCACGGCCTGGTTGTACGGGCCGATCGCCCCCGGAGCCCGGTCGGTGCGCACAACAGTCCTCATCGGGAAGTCTCCTCTCCGTGCGGATTGCAGTTCAGCTCGCGTACGTTAGCCGAATCGGCGGTCGCGATCAATGCCGGAGCCCGAGGATGTCCTTGAGCACGTACCCGGCGACCTTCGGGTTCTCCTTCAACCGGCGCGCCGAGTACGCGTACCAGTCTTCGCCGAACGGGACATAGACCCGCATCCGGTGGCCTTCGGAGATGATTTGCCGGCGCAGGTCAGGGCGCACGCCGAGCAGCATCTGGAACTCGTACTGCTCGCGGTCGAGGCCGAGCTCGTCGATCAGGGTGAACGCCTCCCAGACGAGCAGTTCGTCGTGCGTCGCGATCCCGACGTACACCCCTGCCTCGAGCGCGATCCGCAGCAGGCGCACGTAGTTGCGGCGCACGACATCGAAGTCCCGGAACGCAATCTCCGACGGTTCGATGTAAATCCCCTTGCACAGGCGCAAATTGATCTTATCCGGGATGATTCGCTCGCGCAGGTCGGACATCGACCGGCGCATGTACGCCTGCAGCACCGCGCCGATCTTCCCGTACTCCCGGCGCAGATCCTGCACGAGGTCGAGCGTGAGCGTCGTGTACGGGCTGTCCTCCATGTCGATGCGGAGGAAGCTGTCATACATGCGCACCCGTTCGATCACGCGCAGGAAGTTCTCGCGGCAGGCGTCGTAGTCGAGCGCGAGCCCGAGCTGCGTCGGCTTGATCGAGATGTTCGCGTCGAGCCGCTCGCGCTCGATCGCGTCGAGCACGGGCAGGTAACTGTCGGCCGCCCGCGCCGCCTCGTCGAGGTTGGTCACCGCCTCGCCGAGCACGTCGACAGTCGCCTTCGCCCCCTCACGGTTGAGCAGCTTGACGACTCGCACGGCGTCAGCGAGTTCCTCGCCGGCGATGTACGGGTCGGCGAAATGGCGGATGAACGGTCTCGGGACGAACGGGATGGTGGCGACGACGAGGCTGTCAAACAGGCTCATGCCGGGGACTCCGTGGGCCGGATTGTACGATGTTTCACGAATATAGGGAGTTGCAGGCGTTTCCGCCAACGAGCGCACGAGCGAGCGAAAACTGTGGGAACCCGGGACACGCGCGGAGAGAACGCCCCCCGCAACTACGGTCACCGGCGTAATTCGGCTCCTGCTTGCGGGGGGCGGAGGTCGCGCGGCGTTGCGCCGCATACCTGGACCAAGTGTAGCGATCCGCACCGATCGCTGTCAAGCGGAGAACGGCCTACGCCCGGTACACCTTCCCTTTCCAGATCACCGGCCAGTTGAACACGAGCGCGACGAGCAGCAGGTGGTTCATCGCGATCTGCACCGGGAAATGGAGCGCGAGGTCGCGCGCCGGGATCGGATCCTCGAGGATCTCGTCCGCCTGCCGGATCAACGAGACCTCCGCCGCGACCACGATCGCGAACGCCGCGAGCCCGGTGAGCGGAAACAGCAGCACCGACCACGGAATCGCGATCCGCATCAGGAACACGACCGCGTAGAGGAACGAGTTCGTCGCGTTGAACGTCTTCGTCGCCGACGCCCACCGCCGTGTCTGCCGCCAGAACTCGCGGAAGCTGCGGGAGGGGCGGGTTGTCACGACCGCCTCCGGGTCGATCAGCACCGCGATCCGCTTGTCCGTCTCGCGGATCATCCGGTTCACGAGCGCGACGTCCTCGATCAACGTCGGCCCGACCGTGCGGAACCCGCCGATCTCCCGGTAGGTGGACATCCGCAGCCCCTGGTTGTTGCCCATGTTGAACGAGGGGCGCAGGTGTTTGAGCAGCAACCGGAACGGGCGCAGCCTCGGGTGATACTGATCCGCCGGCAGTTGCAGCGTTGAATAGCCCGCGGAGAGGGCGAGGAACAACCGGTTGAGCACGTGCTGCATCCGCGCGAGGAACGAGTTCGGCCGGTGCGGATCCTCGACAGACACCTGGCTGTTCACGACCGCAACGTCCTCGTGGAACCCGGCCATCATCCGTTCGATCCACGTCTCCGGGACCGTGCAGTCGGCGTCGGTGAGCAGGACGAATTCCGTGTCAACGTGCCGCAGTGCAGTATCCAGCGCCTGCACCTTGCCGCGCAGCTCGCCGTCCTCTTCCCGAATGTGGATCACCCGCGCCGGCACGCGCGCATCGGCGGCGAACAATTCCATCAGCTCGCCGGTGCGGTCCTTCGACAGGTGATTGACGAGCAGCAGCGAATAGAGCTCGCGCGGGTAGGTCTGGTCGGACAGCGAAAACAGGCACTCCATGAGCACATCTTCTTCGTCGCGCGCGCAGACGACGACGGTGACCGGTTCGCGCCGCGACGTCTTCGGCCACTGTTGCCGGCAGCCGTAGAGCGCGATCCAGGCGGCGACGGAGACGACGAGTGCGAGCAGGAGTGGCAGCAGCAACGGCATGGGTCACCAGTCCGGAAGAAACCGTGTGATGTCGGTGAACGTGACGCCGGCCCGTTTCAACGCAGGCAGCGTGCGGTCGAGTGCACCGGCGACCGCGCCGGCGCTTTCGCCCCCGTCATGTAAGAGCACGATGTCTCCCGGGTAAACATACCGGTAGAGCAGCCGGGAGAGGGAGGAGGGGGAGACCCCGGGCGCCCAGTCGCGCATCGAGAGCCTCCAGTGCACGATCCGGCCGCCGAGTTCGCGCGCGGTCGCGATCGCGGCGAAATCGAGCCGGCCGTACGGCGCGCGCAGCAGCAGGCGCCCGTCTCCGACCGCGAACGGGTTCGGTTGCGCGCGGAGAACCATCAGCGGGTCGATTTCCACTCGCCGGTGCGCGTGCGAGCGGAACCACCACGCGCTGTGCGTGAGCCCGTGGTACCCGATCCGGTGTCCGGCGTCGAGCACGCGGTCGATCACATCCTCCCCGCCCGGGATCCGTTGCCCGCGGAGGAAGAACGTCGCCGGGATTTCATGCTTCGCGAGCACGTCGAGAATGCGCAGCGTGCCGTCCCCGGCCGGGCCGTCGTCGAACGTGAGATGCACCGGGCTGTCGGCCGCCGGGGCGGGGATTCCCCACACGACCCGCGGGAACAGCCGTTCGAGCAGCGGGTGGGTGCGGAGCACAGGCCCGCCGAGCTCGGCGAACGCGGCGAGCTCCGCCCGCCGTGACCACAGGCTCGCGCGAGAAACGGTCATGCCGCGATCCCGGAGGATCGGCGACCGGCCCGCTGCGCGGCGCTGCGCCCGGCGAGCGTCTGGCTCTTCCACTTGAACTTGAAGAACTGGCCGCGGAACCCGGCGTAGAAGATCGCCGGAGCGTGCAGGATCTGCGTGAGCAGGAACTTTACCGGCGGGTACCGCTCCTGGAACCGGCGCATCCCGTCGCGCATGATCACCGACTCGGTGCCGATCTTCGAGAGCGCGAGCAGCACCGGCAACGACGGCGCAGCCCGTCCGACCAGCGCGAGCGGCAGCGAGAGCGCGATCATCAGGTAGTAGAGGAACGTGCCGACGACGAGGAACATCAGGAACGGCGGGTAGTAGAAGCCCTTCGAGCTCCAGCGCGCGCGCTGGTTCACCCACTGGTTGAGCGTGTCCACGGGCTGGCTGAACACGTACGCCTCCGGCCGTTCGACGAAACGCACGGCCCCGCCGCGCGCGGCGATGTCCTGGAGCAGGAACACGTCGTCGCCGGACGTGATCCGGTCGTTGCTCGCGTACCCGCCGATCCGTTCGTACGCGCTGCGCCGGGCGGCGAGGTTCGACCCGTGCGCGTTCGTCACATGGCCCGCCGCGATCGAGCCCGCAGCCATCACCGAATATGACAGGTGCTCGAGGCTCTCGAGCTCGCTCCACCACGGCCGTTTCGCCCCGTCCGCGCGGATGAACCGGCTCACTCCGGTCACACCCTGCACTTCCGGATCGGTGAACGGCGAGAGCAGCGCGCGCAGCCAGCGCGGGCCCATCCAGCAGTCGGCGTCGGTGGTCACGATCACCTCGCCGGTCGCGAGCGCGATCCCCCGCGAGAGCGCGTACTTCTTCGGCGCGCGACTCTCGCTCGCCCCGTCGCGGATGCGGACAACCCGGTAGCGCACCCCCGACCGCGCCCGCCCGCGCACGAGCTCGCCGGTCCGGTCGCGGCTGCGGTCATCGACGACGATCACCTCGAACTTGTCGCGCGGGTAATCCTGCGCCTCCAAGCCGTCGAGCAGGCGGCCGATCCGGGTTTCTTCATCACGAGCCGCGATCACGATCGAAGCGAACGGGAGTTCGCCGTCGTCCTCGACGATCCGCGTGCGCGGGAGGCGGCGCAGGCCGACATAGACGATCACCATGAACGCGGAATAGACGAGCCACGCGCACCACGTGATCATATAGTAGGCCGTCATCCCGCCCTCCTCCGCATCCGGCGGGTGATCCGGCCGAACACGTTCGTCGCCTTCACCTTCTGCAACACGAAGAACCCGGCGATCGCCGGCAGCAGGATGTTGATCGTGAAGATGAGCAGCGAGGCGGTGAACGCGGTCGTGTCCGCGATCTCGAACCGGTGGTAGATGGAAACCGTCGCCCACTCGCTCACGCCGAGGTCGCCGAGCGATATCGGGAGCAGCGTTTTCACGAACAGCGACGCGGTGTACGTGTGCGCCGCGGTGAGCCAGTTCACAGCCTGAAATGCGTTGCTCAGCAGGTGGAACTGGGTGAGGACAACGACGAACTGGCCGGCGGTGATCGCGGCCATCCGCCGGCTGTCGCGGGGCTCGACCCGGTCGAGCGCGTGCAGCAGGTCGGCGGCACTCCCTTTCAGCGGCAGCCGCTTCTGCAGCCACGCGAGCAGTCGCCGGAGCGGTACGGGAGTGAGCGCGTACGAGAAGTAGAGAACCGGGAGCGCGCTCGTCGCGATGAGCAGCGAAACCCGCAGGCCGGGGGAGAGGTAGTCGCTGAACCCGGGCGTGTGATACACGAGCGCCGGGCCGAAAAAGACGAGCACGCCCATGAAATACGCCTTGTCGAGCACGTGCAGCCCGGCGAGCCGCACGCGCGACGGCGGCTGGAGCAGGAACACGCGCCCGATCTCGCCGACCCGGCCCGGAGTGATCAGGCCGAGCGACATCCCGCCGAGGAAGCTCGCGAACACCTTGGAAAACGGGACGCCGGGCATTTCGCCCCGGAGCGCGCACCACCAGCGCCGCCCCTGCAGCCACAGGTTGACCGGCATGAGCGCGAACGCCGCGAGCATGAACCAGCCGTTCGCGCCCGCGACCGCTTCTTCGAGCGCCGCGATCCGGATCGTGCGCACGAGCAGCCACAGCAGCGTGACCGCCACCGCCGCCTTGATGAGGTGTACGAGCCACACCTTCCACGGCCGCGGGCGGACTGTTCCGCTGTCCACGCGCGGGATCTCACCGGCCGCGGCTGCGGCGCGCGATTCGGCGGGCGCCGCGCTCTCGATTCGCTGGCCGTCAGGATTCATCCGCCGCCGGTTCCGGTTCGATCGTTTGCGCGCGCCGTATCGTGCGCCCCTTCCAGCTCAGCTTCCCGAACAGCGCCTTCGGCCAGATGATCCACCCCCAGAACGGGGCGAGCGACATCGTCACGAGCGCCTGCAGCGCGCGCTTCGGGTCGCGCAGCACACGCAGCCCGGCGGCCGCGAGCATGACGTCGCAGCCGGTCTTGAACAACCACGCGCCCCGCACCGCTGAAGCCGGCAGCAGCCGCACCACAGAAAGCAGCGTCGCGAGTCCGAGCCCGAGATAGAGCGCGCTCCCGATCAGCCCGATCAACACCCAGCCGGGCGCGTAGCGCGGGCCGACGCTCATGTGCCGAGCCTTGATCCCGACGGGGTCGTCGTGTTCGCGGAGCATTGCATGCACGACCGACTCCTTCGACGCCGCGAACTCGACCTTCCAGTCCGTGCGCGCGGCGACCCGTTGCAGGAACAGGTCGTCGTCGCCGGAGGCGTACCGGCCGTCCGAGCCGAACCCGCCCATGTCGAGATAGAGCCTGCGCCGAGCGGCGAAGTTTCGGCCGAACGCGTTGAACGGAAACCCGAGCCCGACTGCGGCCGCGCTCAACGTCGCGGACGAATACGACTCCCCCTCCGCGAGCCACTGGAGCGGGTTGTTCGGGCCGGTGAGCGGAGCGTAGCCGAGCACGATCCCGGCGCGGTCGCTCATGTACGCCGCGAGCGCGCGGATCCACTGCGGGCCGGGCACGCAGTCCGCATCGGTGAACACGACCCATTCCCCGCTGCAGCGACGGATCGCGGTGTAGAGCGCGCGTTTCTTCGGTGACTTGATCGGCAGCGTCGGGTTCGCGGAGATCACATGAAAGCGCCGGTCCCTGCGCGCCGCGTCGAGCGCGAGCGAAAGCGTGTTGTCCTCGGAGTGGTCGTCCACGATCCAGAAATCGATCTTCTCGCGCGGGTAATTCTGTGCGGAGAGCGCGGCCATCAGCCCGGGCAGGTAGGTCTCCTCGTTGCGGGCGGCGACGATCACCGAGACCTTCGGCAGCGACGGATCATCGGCCGGCAACGGGTCGCGCCTGTTCACGCGCAGCAGGCCGAGCGTCGCGAGCCCGGTGAGCGCGCCGTACACGGCTTTGTATCCGTTCAGCAACGTGCGTTCTCCCTGATTCGGGGACAGTCCGGGCGTCCGTGACCGCTCCGCCGGAGTCCCCCCGCGGTCGATCCAACATCGCAATATAGGGCGTGGCCCGGAGCGAAAACAGGTTTCCCCGTTCGCTCCCGCGGGCGCGCTGGTCCCTTTGCGCGCCGGGGCCTCCGGGGACGCTTGCTTGCAAGCGTCCCCTGCCTCTGCCACGTCTCCTTTGCGCGAGCGGGACCGGCGAATGTATGCTCTACACCGTTGTTCGTGAACGCTGCCCGTGGGAACGCCCGCTCCGGCGTTCCGTCTCTTTCACCGCAACCACCGGCGAGCGACGATGGCCGAATTCATCCGCAGAGTGCTCTACTACTACCGCCCGTACCGGGGGGCGGTGATCGCCGGACTCGTGTTCGTCGTACTCGCGAACGTGTTCAAGTCATTGAGCCCGTGGGTGCTGCGGCTCGCTGTCAACAGCATCGAGAGCGGGCTCGAGCGCGCCGAGCTCTGGCACTGGGCCGGGCTGATCGTCGGCGTCGCCGCACTCGCCGGCCTGTTCACGCTGCTGATGCGGAAGAAGGTGATCAGCGTAAGCCGGCACATCGAATATGACATCCGCCAGCGGCTGCTGAGGCACCTGCTCGCGCTCGACCCGTCATTCTACGACCGCTCGCGGATCGGCGACCTGATGACCCGGTCCACGCTCGACATCGAGCAGGTGCGGATGGTGATCGGCCCCGCGCTGATGTACACCGTGAACACGATCTTCGGTTTCCTGTTCGCGATGGTGCTGATGTTCACGATCTCCGTGCCGCTCACGCTGATCGTGATCCTGATCGGACCGATCGTCGCCGGGCTCGTGTTCCTCGTCGGGCGCAGGGTGCATCGCGCGTCCACCGAGAGCCAGGAGGCGTTCTCCGACCTGAGCGCGTTCGTGCAGGAGAACGTGAGCGGGATCCGGGTCGTGAAGGCGTTTCTCCAGCACGAGCACCAGCAGCGAGAGTTCGCCGGCCGGAGCGGCACACTGCTGAAGAAGAAGATGAAGCTCGTGCTGTTCCAGGGCACGTTCATGCCGCTGATCATGCTCCTGTTCGGGACCGCGGTGTCGGCGATCATGCTCGTCGGCGGTTACTACATCATCGAGGGCACACTCCGCGTCGGCGACTACGTCGCGTTCACCGGCTACCTGATGATGCTCACGTGGCCGATGGTGTCGATCGGCTGGGTTGTCAGCCTCGCGCAGCGGGGGCGGGCGTCGCTCGAACGCATCAACGACCTGCTCGACCGCGGGCCGGGGCTGCCGGACCCGGACCCGCCCTCCGACCCGCCGCCGCGCGGGAACGGAACCGTGCGCTTCGACAGCGTCACATTCACCTACCCGCAGGCGACCGCGCCCGCGCTGAACAGCGTCAGCTTCGAGCTCAAGCCGGGCGCGACGCTCGGCATCGTCGGCCGCGTCGGCTCCGGCAAGAGCACGATCGCCTCGCTGATCACGCGCATGTACGACGTCAGCAACGGCCGGCTCCGGTTCGACGGCGTCGATGTGCGCGCCTGGAGCCTCGCCGGGCTGCGCGGGCGGATCGCGGTTGTGCCGCAGGATCCGCTCCTGTTCAGCACGTCGATTCGCGACAACATCAGGCTCGGAGGAGAGTTCAGCGAGGATGAAGTCGCGCGCGCGGTCGAGATCAGCCGGCTCGTGCAGGACATCGACAGTTTCCCGGACGGCCTCGACACGGAAGTCGGCGAGCGCGGAATCACGCTCTCCGGCGGCCAGAAGCAGCGGGTTGCGATCGCGCGCGCGGTGATCCGAGACAGCGAGCTGATCCTGTTCGACGACGCGCTCAGCGCGGTCGATGCGAGCACCGAGGAGAAGATCCTCGACAACCTGAATCGCCACCTGGAAGACCGGACCGCGATCATCATCACCCACCGCACGACGAGCGTGCACGAGGCCGACGAGATCCTGGTGATCGACGACGGCGCGATCGTCGAGTGCGGCCGTCACGGCGAGCTGATCAAGCGCGGGGGCGTGTACGCCGACCTGTTCCGCCGGCAGAAGATGGCGCGCGAGCTCGAGGAGGCGGCATGAGCGAGCGCACGCGCAAGTCGATCCACGAAGAGGAGAGCCTCGGTGTCGTGTTCGAACCGCGGCTCGTGAAGCGTCTGCTCTCCTACCTGCGACCGTACCGCGGCAAGGTCGTGATCGCGGTGGTCCTGCTGCTCGCGGTCGCCGGGCTCGAGCAACTCGGACCGTACCTGACGAAAGTCGCGCTCGACGACTACATCAAGCCCGGCGATTTCCAGGGCCTGATCGGGGTCGTGCTGCTCTACCTCGGGCTGTACGTGCTGCTCTCGCTGGTGCGCGTCGGTCAGGCGGTGCTCACCGGCTGGGTCGGCGAACACGTGATGTACGACATCCGCCGCGAAGTGTTCGCCCACTTCCAGCGCCACACGCTCAGCTTCTTCGACCGCAACCCCGTTGGCAGGCTGGTCACGCGCAACACGAACGACGTGCAGACGCTGAGCGAGATCTTCTCCTCCGGAATCGTCGTCGTGTTCGGCGACCTGTTCATGCTGATCGGGATCATCGTCGCGATGGTGCTGCTCAACTGGAAACTGGCGCTGGTCGCGATCGCGGTCGTGCCGCTCGTCGTGTTCGCGACGTTCTTCTTCCGCGGCCGCCTGCGCGACGCGTTCCGTTCGGTCCGCATTGAAACGGCCGGCGTCAATTCGTTCCTCCAGGAGCACCTTTCCGGCGTTCGAATCGTGCAGCTGTTCAACCACGAATCGCACACCGACCGGGCGTTTTCACATGTCAACGGCCGTCTCCGCGGCGCCCACCTGCGCACGGTCAGCCTGTTCAGCGTGTTCTTCCCCGTGCTCGAGCTGCTGAGCGCGTCCGCGGTCGCGCTCATCATCTTCCGCGGCGGCGGGCTCAGCGTCGACGGCGCGATCACGATCGGGACGCTCGTCGCGTTCCTCCAGTACGCCGAGCGCTTCTTCCGCCCGATTCGCGACCTCGCCGAGAAGTGGAACATCTTCCAGGCGGGGATGGCGTCCGCGGAGCGCGTGTTCAAGGTGCTCGACACGAAGCCGGAGATCAGCGACCCCGTTCGCCCGAAGCAGCCCGGCGAACGCAGGGGGAAGATCGAGTTCGATCATGTCCGGTTCGGCTACGGCGACGAGGAGGACGTGCTCAAGGACGTGCATTTCACGATCGAGCCGGGCGAGACCGCGGCGATCGTCGGCGTCACCGGCGCGGGCAAGACGACGATGATCAACCTGATCGGCCGTTTCTATGACGTGCGCTCCGGGGCGATCCGGATCGACGGCGTTGATGTCCGCGAACTCAGGCGCGAAGATCTGCTCCGCGAGCTCGCGTACGTGAGCCAGGACATCTTCCTGTTCAGCGGCACGATCCGCGACAACATCGCGCTCGGGGACGAGTTCACGGACGAGCAGATCCGGCGTGCGGCGAAGATGGTGCACGCCGACACGTTCATCGAGCGCCTGCCGCGCGGATACGATGAGGAAGTCACGGAACGCGGCGGCACGCTCTCGACCGGCCAGCGCCAGCTCCTCTCGTTCGCCCGCGCGATGGTCCGCGACCCGAAGCTGCTCGTGCTCGACGAGGCGACCAGCTCCGTTGACCCGGAAACGGAGGCGCACATTCAGGACGCGACCGCCGTGCTGATGCGCGGGCGAACATCGATCATCGTCGCCCACCGGCTGAGCACCGTGCAGCGCGCGAACCGGATCCTCGTGATGCACAAGGGGAAGCTGTGCGAGATGGGTACACACCGCGAGCTGCTGCGCAAGCGCGGCATCTACTGGCGGCTGTTCGAGCTCCAGTACCGGCGCGTCGCCTGACCCGGCTCGCACGCTCCGCCTGCGAAACCGAGCCGCACCTCTCGCCCGTTGCCCGCCCGCCCGATCCGCCCTCATCTTCCTCCGGTCGATTGAGGTGGGGAGGACGGACCGCAGCCGGGAACCGGTCGCCGCAACAGCGGAGGAATCGTGGCGCGAGGCAAACTCACTCCCGCGGATTTCAGGAAACGTGCGCGCGCGGGCTCGCTCGCACCCGTGTACGCCGCGATCGGCGGGGAACTGCTGCTGCACGACGCCGTTGAACACGCCGCGCGCGCGATCCCGGACGAGCCCACGCGCGACTTCAACCTTGACATCCTTCACGGAGACGGGCTCGATGCGCGCGAGCTCGCGCCGGCGCTGTCCGCGCTGCCGGTGATGGCCGAGCGCAGGGTCGTACTCGTGAAACACGCGGAAGCGATCACACCGACCGTGCAGAAGTACGTCTCCGAGTACGCGAACGATCCGGTCGAGAGCACGCTGCTCGTGCTCCTGATCGGCACGGACGGGAAGCAGGCGTGGGTGAAGAAGCTCGCGTCGGCCGTGGACGTGATCGACTGCGGCACTCCGCGGCGGCCGGCGCTCGCAAAATGGGCGCGGCGCACGGCGGAACAGCTCGGCGTCGGCATCGACGAGGACGCACTCGCGCTGCTGACCGACACCGGCGGGCGCTTGATCGACCTGTACGGCGAACTGCTGAAGGCGTCGCTGCTGATCGACGAGGGGGAGACGATCACGCTCGAGGTGCTGCAACGCGTCTGGGGCATCCGTGAGGAAGTGAACGTGTGGTCGTTTTTCGATCACGTCGCCGCCGGTGACAGGCTCACCGCGTTGAAGGAGCTGGAGGTGCTCCAGGACAATATCGACAAGGACTCGGGTTTTTTCTTCTCGCAGATCGCGCGGCGCTGGCGTCTCGCGGCGAAGGAGCGGGGCTACGATCGGCGCAGAGTGCCCCCTTCCGAGCGCAGATGGAGCGGGAACACGAAGCGGCAGTGGCAAATGGCGTCGGCGGCTGTGCGCGCCTTACCTTTCTCGTTTACCGACCGGCAGCTCGAGCGCCTGCTCGTCCATGACCGAACGAGGAAGACGCGCACGCTCGACCCGATGATCGGCTTCGCCAATCTGATCCACCGTATCTCGCTCGATCGGAAGGATGTCAATAATGGCTGAGCGGCCACGTCCGAATCATGAGCAACCATACAGGGATCTCACCGACGAAGAGCTGATGGCGCTCGTCCAGCAGGACGACGAGATCGCGTTCGAGCTCCTCGTCGAGCGCTATCAGCATCCGTTGATGACTTTCATCTCCCGCTTTCTCGGAGCGGGCAGCCACACGCAGGACGTGTTGCAGGAGACGTATATCCGCGTGTGGCGGCACCGGCATCACTACAAGACGGTCGCCAGGTTCTCGACCTGGGTCTATACGATCGCGGGCAACCTCTCGAAGACTGAGCTGCGCCGGCAGAAGATCCGGCGCATGGTCCCGATCCGCACCGGCGGGGAGTCACCGGAGGACGAGTCGGTCGATGTCGAGGATCCGGGGCCGGCGACGGACGAGCGCGCGCGGCGAAACGAGATCCGCCGCCGGGTGAACCAGGAGATGCAGCGGCTGCCGGACGCGTATCGCGCCGCCGTGATCCTGAGAGACTTGCAGAACAAGAGCTACGAGGAGATTGCGGAGATTCTCAATGTGCCGATCGGCACGATCAAGTCGCGTGTAAACCGCGGGCGCGCCCGGCTGCAGAAGCGGCTCAAGGCCCTCCGGGAGCCGTAATCGGCCGCCGGGGAACCTTGACGGCCGGGGCGAGTACCAGCATCGAAACACGCGTTCGTCCGACTCATGCACGGTGTCGCGTCCGGTTCCGGGGAGGTGTTCGCGGAGCTGTCCGGGAACGCCTGCGCGACTTGCGTGTGCAACCGTTCGACGATGGCAGTGGAGGACCGCGCCGGTCCCGGTGTGCGCGGCGCGGGAGCTGCTTGACAGTGCGATTGCTTCCTCACGGTGTCGTACATGGTCCGGGGGATGAGCCGCGTTCGTACCGGCTCACGGATCCATCAATACAGGTCTGCTTGTTCAGGGAGATGGAGGTGACGAAGCCCGTGGAGGCAAGCTGTATGTCCGCGGGCGAGTGAGAACCGTTGACATGAGTGTGGACGATGAATCTTGAGACGTTTGAGGAGCTCTGGCCGGAGCGCGACCGGATGGACGACGAAACGCGTGCGCTGCTTGAACAGATGTACGCGAGCGATCGTCACTGCCGCGCCTACGCCGACGGCGGTGATTGGGTGAGAGTTCTCCTGCAGGCTGATGATCCCGAGCTCGCCCCCGCCGATTTGTCCTACCGAATGCGCCTGTTCGCGCAGAACAACCCCGACACAGACGAACCCGGTTCACGATCCTGGCTGCGCTGGCCGGTTGTCACGGTCGGAGCTGCGGCCGGAGTCGCCGCGATGTT
This sequence comes from Calditrichota bacterium, assembly GCA_018263585.1. GTDB lineage: Bacteria > Electryoneota > Electryoneia > Electryoneales > Electryoneaceae > JAANWZ01. The sequence continues at coordinate 49,021 of JAANWZ010000130.1, forward strand.
TGTCGCGTTCGGCCCGATGCTGAACGAGGAACACGCGTCGACTGCGCCCGCGAGCGCCGGCCACTCGGGGGAAGAGGACGCTCGGATGGCGCCGGTTCCATTGGTTCTCGGTGCGGACGAGACAAGAGAGCTGGCGAAGTCGTCGGACAGCACGCGCGCGGACAGCGTGAAAACCCCTGCGCGGGACGTCGATCAGCCCGACTGGGACATGCGCGCCGTGAGCGCGGGCAACCAGTAATCGCCCGTACGCGGGACCGGCTCGTGTTCAGACGCCGCCCCGGTGCGGCAGGGTGGCCCGGGGCTCCCCGCGGGTTTCATGCACGCATGGATAAGCCGCGCGGGCAAGGTGCGCACCGCACCCGGGCCGCACGGGCGACACTGATGTGATTGGCGGAGGGGGACGCTTGCTGGCAAGCGTCCCCGGTGTCGGGGCCTGGTGGCCCGCGAGCTTGCCGCGGGACAGGAGTCTGAGCTACATTCCACACCTGCAGATCCACCCGTCCCCGGGTGGATCGCTTATCTTGAACGGTTCGCAATTACAGGGCCGGTTGCGCATTCGGCGCAGGGTGTCATCCTGAACAAGCGCGGCGTCCGTTTGCCGCGCGCTGTGAAGGATCTACGCGGTGCACCACCAGGATGTCATTTGACACGCACCCGCGCGGTTCTTGCTGGCAGATCCTTCACCCCCGCACAATAGAGACGTGCGGGGGTTCAGGATGACACTGAGGCGGCGCTAAAACGGACCGGTGGCTGGGGTCCAAGATGACTCGACCTTGCATTTGCGCGGAAGCCTATTCAAAGAGAAACGCAGGAGTTTTCAGATGGCCAAGGGGAAATCGTTCGCCGCGAAGCTGGCGAAGGGAAAGGGCGCGTCGAAGCGGGTGAACGCCGCCGGCGAAGAGATAACCACCGTGCGCGTGCTCAAGCCCACCGAGGTCCCGGGCAAGCCCGGCGTGTATCGTTATCGTGAAGTGATGGTGGACGTGGTCCCGTCGAAGGAAAAGGAGATCTTTGGCTGATCGCGACCGCCGTGCGTTCCTGATCGTGCTCGACGGCGTCGGGATCGGCGCGGCGCCGGACGCCGGCGAGTACGGTGATGCCGGCGCGAACACGCTCGCGCATGTCGCCGGTATGTCCGGCGGGGTGGAGCTGCCCGTGCTCGCGCGACTCGGGCTCGGAAACATCGCCTCGCTCACAGGCGTCCGGCCGGCGCGGAATCCGCAGGCGTCCCACGGGCTGATGCGCGAACTCGGCGCCGGCAAGGACTCGATCACCGGCCACTGGGAACTGTGCGGCGTGATCAACGACACGCCGTTTCCCACGTACCCGGACGGGTTCCCCGGCGACGTCGTCGCTCTCGTCGAGCGGATCAGCGGCCGGGACGTGATCGGCAACGAGGCGGCCTCGGGCACGGAGATCATGCAGCGCCTGGGCGCGGAGCATCTGCGCACGGGCGCTTTGATTATCTACACTTCCGCCGATTCCGTGCTCCAGATTCTCGCGCACGAACGTGTAGTCCCGCTTGCCGAGCTGTACCGGATCTGCGAGCGCATCCGCAGGCAACTCCCCCGCGAGCACCGGGTCGGGCGCGTGATCGCGCGGCCGTTCGCCGGTGAACAGGGCGGGTTCGAACGCACCGCGAACCGCCGCGACTTCGCCGTCGAGCCGCCCGATCAGACGCTGCTCGACCAGTTGATGAGAGAGCGGGTGCGCGTGCACGGGATCGGCAAAGTGGACACGCTGTTCGCGGGAAGAGGCTTCACGAGCCGCACGCGCACGAAGAGTAACACGGACGGGATCATTGCCACGCTCGAGCGAATCCGATCGACGGTGCCCGGTCTCGTGTTCACGAACCTGCTCGATTTCGACACGCGCTGGGGCCACCGGAATGACGTCGCCGGCTTCGCGAAGGGCCTCGAGGATTTCGACAAGGGGCTCAAGTACTGGGTCGAAGCCCTGCGCCCGGGCGATTTGATGATTCTCACCGCGGATCACGGCAACGACCCGACCTTCCCGGGCACCGACCACACGCGCGAGCTCGTTCCGCTGCTCGCATGGCATGGCGGTGGGATCCGCGGCCGTGACCTCGGCCTGCGCCACGGGTTCGCCGATGTCGCCGCGACTGTAGCCGCGCATTTCGGGCTCGAATGGAACGGTCCGGGCGAGTCGTTCCTCTCCGATGTGCCGTATCCGTGGGGTTGAGCAGAGCGGCTGCCGATGACGAAGTTGTACGTATCAACGAAGAACCCGGACAAACTCCGCGAGCTGGGTGAACTGCTCGGCGCGGATGTCGAGCTGCTCCATCCGGACCCGGGCGACCCGGAGATCGAGGAGACGGGCGCGACGTTGTCGGAAAACGCGCGCCTGAAGGCGGAAGCGGGCCACCGTCGCAGCGGGCTGATCAGCCTCGCCGACGATACGGGCCTGGAGGTCGATGCGCTCTCCGGCGCGCCGGGCGTGTACTCCGCCCGCTACGCCGGCCCGGGCGCGAGCTACCGGGACAACCTTCAGCGGCTGCTGCGCGAGCTGCACGGCACGGATCCGGCTCACCGCACGGCCCGGTTTCGCTGCGTGATCTGTTGCGCGGGCGTCGATAATGAGCCTCGTCGCTTCGACGGCGTGCTCGCAGGCCGGATCATCGACACGCCCCGCGGCGACCGCGGATTCGGCTACGACCCGGTGTTCGTCCCGGACGGCGAGGAACGCACGCTCGCCGAGCTGAGTGCAGATGAGAAGAACCGGATCAGCCACCGCGGGCGCGCGCTCCGGGCGTTTCTCGCCTGGTGGAGAGAGAGGGTGGCTGTTTGATTTGACGGCGCGGGTTCCGTTCATGACCGGACCGCGCGAGCTGGATGAGGCGACGATGCCGGTGAAGGAGAAGAAGCGGCCCGCCGTGGACGCGGGAGCGCGAGTCGGCGGGCCGGTCTATCTCGACCACAGCGCGACCACGCCCGTGGACCCCGAGGTGGCGGATCTCGTGCACCGAGTGATGCTCGAGGGCTGGGGCAACCCGAGCAGCAAGTACAAGCCCGGCAACGCGGCGAAGATCGTGCTCGAACGCAGCCGCGAACGTGTCGCAAACCTGCTCGGCGCGCCGAAGGAGGACGTGTTCTTCACCTCCGGCGGCACGGAATCGGACAACCTCGCGATCTTCGGGGTGATGGAGGCGGCTCGTGACGCCGGCCGCGGCGACCACTTCATCACCGACGCGATCGAGCACAGCGCCGTGCTGCACACCGTGGACGCGCTCCGCGAGGACGGTTTCCGTGTCACCGTGCTCCCGGTGACGGCGGGCGGGTTCGTCGAGCCGGATGCGCTGCGCGACGCGATCGACGACCGCACCGTGCTCGCGAGCGTGATGCACGTGAACAACGAGATCGGCACGATCGAGCCGATCCGCGAGCTGGCCGCGGTCGCGCATGAACGCGGCGTTCTTTTCCACACCGACGCTGTGCAGTCGTTCGGCAAAGAGGCGTTGGATGTGCGCGAGTCGGAGGTTGATCTCGTGTCGGTGAGCAGCCACAAGATCTACGGGCCGAAGGGTGTCGGCGCGCTCTACATCCGGCACGGCGTCGAGATCCGCCCGCGCCAGTTCGGCGGCGGGCAGGAGCGCGGAATCCGCACCGGCACGGAGAACATGCCCGGGATCGCCGGCTTCGGCGCGGCCGCGGAGTTGTGCGGTGAACGGATGGACGCCGACCGCGAGCGCATCGGCGCGCTCTGTGACCGCTTCCTCGGCTGGATCCGCGACGAGTGCGGCGGCGATGTGCTCGTCAACGGCAGCCGCGAGAACCGGATCTACCTCAACCTCAACCTCCGCTTCCCGGACGTGGAAGGCGAATCGCTGTTGCTCGCGCTCGACCTCGACGGAATCGCGGTGTCCACCGGGTCCGCGTGCAGCTCCGGTTCGACGGAGCCGTCACACGTGCTGCTCGCACTCGGGCTCAGCGAACAGGAGGCGCACTCTTCGATTCGGCTCACGCTCGGCCGCGGCAACGACGAGGTCGGTCTCCGTTACGCCGCGGAGTGTATCGGCCGCCACGTCCGCCGCTTGCGTGAGATGGCGGCGTGGTGAGATGGTTTCCCCGGGCGGCGTCCCGGTGCTGTGTCGTCGCGCCGGGCGAGGACGACTCACTTCCCTCGTGCGTGCACTTGCGAGCATTCGGTTATCCCTTTGGCTCAGCCGGGAGCAATATCGCGGGTGGCAAGGGTGTCATTCTGACCGAAGCCCGACGTCTTTTTGTCGGGCGAAGGGAAGAAGGTGCAGGTCTGACACGGGTGGAGGATACCATGAAACTCGTGAAATAACCCTTGGATAAGCTGGACCTTCTTTATCCGCGTTCACGCAAACAGACGCGTGAGGAGGGGACGCTTGCTGGCAAGCGTCCCCACAGCCAGAATGACGCCTCTGCCACCCGGGTGTGCTTCAGAGTCCGGTCCATGCACGTGGCTGAGCGAACGGTATAACCCGTTGCCGGCAGGCGTCCCTTTTTCGAGGAAGACTCAATCCACCGATGGCGATAAAGACGACAGAAAAGCGGGTCGGCGTGCTGATGAGCGGCGGGGTGGACAGCTCCGTCGCGGCGGCGCTGCTGAAGCGGAAGGGATATCACGTTGTCGGCGTCACGCTCCAGCTCTGGGATTATGAAACCAACGGACGGCGTCCCCCGGGCGAGCGCGGCTGCTGCGACATCTCGCACCAGATGGACGCCCGCTTCGTCTGCCACCATCTCGGCGTCGAACACGTCGTCCTCGACCTGCGTGACGCCTTCCGCCGCGCGGTGGTCGGGCCCTACGAAAACGCCTACCTTTCCGGGAGAACGCCGAATCCGTGCATCGCCTGTAACACGCACATCAAGTGGGCGGAGGTGATCAGGCGCGCGCCGGTGTTCGGGCTCGATTTCATCGCGACCGGCCACTACGCGCGCGTGGTTCGCGGCCGGGACGGCGTCCGGCTCGAGAAGGGCGTCGATCGCGCGAAGGACCAGAGCTACGCGCTGTGGCAGATCCCGCGGCACGTGCTCGCGCGCACGATCTTCCCGCTCGGCACGTGGACGAAGCGTTCGATACGGGAAGAGGCGCGTCAGCTCGGCCTGCGCACGGCCGACAAGCCCGAGAGCCAGGAGGTCTGCTTCATCGACGGCCGCTACGACGAGCACCTGCGCGAGGAGTACGCGGACCGGGTTTCGCGGATCGGCGCGGGCGAGATCGTGGACACCGCGGGGCGCACGCTCGGCGGGCACAGCGGCTTTTTCTCGTTTACGATCGGCCAGCGGAAAGGGCTCGACATTTCCGACGGCCGGGGCCCGTATTACGTGACCGAGCTCGACGCGGCGCGTAACCGGGTCGTCGTCGGCGACCGCCGTTCGCTCGCGCGCACAGGCCTCGTCGCGGTCGAGCCGAACTGGGTGTCGTTCGACCCGCCGGAGCGGCCGGAGCGGTGCGCGGTGAAGGTGCGCTACAATGACCCGGCCGGCGCGCCCGCGACCGTGCATCCGCCTGAAGATGGACGCGTGCTGATTCGGTTCGACAACCCGGTCGATGCGGTCACCCCCGGCCAGTCCGCGGTCTGGTATCGCGGAAACGCCGTCTGGGGCGGCGGAATCATCAGCCGCGCGTTGAAGGACGGTGACGCGGCGGCAGACAGTCACAGGATGAACCTCGAGGCAGACTGGTGAAAAAGGCGTGATCGTCCGTCATGCTGAACGAAGTGAAGCAGGTCCAGGTTCGCAAAGGGTCGGTCTCATAAGCCAACCTGTTGATAACTCGGATCTTTCCTTCACTGCGTTCAGGACATGCTTCCGCCGCCTGCGGCGGCGTCAGAATGACATGCCACCGGCGGTCGGCGGTTCATCAAGCTGGAAATACTTCATCAACAGTCTCGATGGGGAGCGCTGATGGCGCGCAACAAGATCACGGCACCGCGGATCGTCGAGATGAAGCGGGAGGGAGTCCCGATCGCCGCGCTCACCGCGTATGACGCAACGTTCGCCGCGGTGCAGGACAAGGCCGGGCTCGACATCATCCTCGTCGGCGACTCCGCCGGCATGGTCGTCGCCGGCGACCCGGACACGCTGTCGATCACACTCGACGAGATGATCTTCCTCTGCCGCAACGCGAGCCGCGGGGTGAAACACGCGCTGCTGGTCGGGGACATGCCGTTCGGGTCCGCGCAGCTCTCCACTGAAGCGACAATCTCCGCCGCGGTCCGGTTCATGAAGGAGGGGCGCGCGGAGGCGGTGAAGGTCGAAGGCGCCGGCCCGGCGCTCGCGGCGATCAGGCGGATGACCGCGATGGGAATCCCGATCATGGGCCATCTCGGGCTCACGCCGCAGTCGGTGAACTCGTTCGGCGGCTACGGCCTGCGTGGCGCGACCGACATCGAAGCGCAGCGGATCCGCGACGACGCGCTCGCGCTCCAGGACGCGGGCGTGTTCTCGATCGTGCTCGAGAAGATCCCGATCGAACTCGCGCGCGTGGTCACTGAGGACCTGGACGTTCCGACAATCGGGATCGGTGCGGGCCCGCACTGCGACGGGCAGATCCTCGTCAGCTACGACATGTTCGGGCTCGGCCCGAAGTTCCGGTTCGTGCGCCGCTACCTGGAGGGGGACCGGCTGATCGACGGCGCTGTCCGCAAGTACATCGAGGATGTGCGCAACCGCGACTTTCCCAGCGAAGACGAGAGTTTCGCCGGATGAATGTGCTCGCGACCGCGGATGAGATGCGCCGCTGGACCGTGCAGCGCAAGGCCGCCGGCGAGTCGGTCGGCCTCGTCCCGACGATGGGCTACCTGCACGAAGCCCACCTCAGCCTCGTCGATCTCGCGAAGCGCGCATCCGGTGCGGTCGTTGTCAGCGTGTTCGTCAACCCGACCCAGTTCGGCCCGGGCGAGGACTACGAGGCGTACCCGCGCGACGAAGAGCGCGACCTCCGCCTCTGCCGGGAACGAGGCGTCGCGGCGGTCTATCTGCCGCCGGTGTCGGAGATGTATCCGGAAGGGTATGCGACCTACGTCGAGGTCGAAGGTCTCGGCGACCAGCTCTGCGGCGCGAGCCGGCCCGGTCATTTCCGCGGCGTGTGCACGGTCGTGAGCAAGCTGTTCAACGCCGTGCAGCCCGACGTCGCCGTGTTCGGTAGAAAAGACGCGCAGCAGGCGCGCATCCTCGAGCGGATGACCTCCGACCTGCAGTTCGGGATCCGGATCGTGCTCGGCGACACGCTCCGGGAACACGACGGGCTCGCGATGAGCAGCCGCAATGTCCGCCTCTCGCGCGAACATCGGGCGCAGGCGCCGGCGCTTTACCGCGGGTTGCGGGACGCGCTCCGCCTGTTCGAACGTGGCGAGCGGTCGGCGAGTGAGATCGTGCGCGCCGCCCGCGAGCGAATCGAACGCGACGCGCCGGGCGGCGACGTCGAGTACGTCGAACTCGTGGACTGGAACACACTTGCGCCGGTCACGTCGATCGAACGGACCGCGCTGCTCGCGCTCGCTGTGCGGTTCGGGCCGGTGCGGCTGATCGACAACGTGCTGCTGGAGGTCTGATGTCCGGAGATCGGAAACTGGCGGCGATCATCATGGCCGCCGGGCACGGGAAACGGATGAAGTCAGAACTGCCGAAGGTGCTGCACGAAGTCGGCGGCGAACCGATGCTCGCGCATGTGATCGCGCAGGCGAAGAGCAGCGGCGCCGAGAGGGTCGTGGTTGTCGTCGGCCACAGGCGCGAGCTCGTGTTTCCGGTCGTGGAACGGGCAGGCGTCGAAGCGGCGGTGCAGGAACAGCAGCTCGGAACCGGTCACGCGGTGAAGGCCGCCGCCGGCCATTTCACCGACTACGACGGCGAAATCCTCGTCCTTTCCGGGGACGTACCATTGCTCAGCGAGGAAACGATCCGCGGCGCGGTCGAGTATCACCGGTCGAAAGGGGCCGTCGCGACCGTAATCACCGCCGAGGCGCCCGATCCGATCGGGTACGGGCGCATCCTCCGCGGCCGGGACGGCAACGTCGTCGCGATCCGCGAGCACAAGGACTGTACTGAGCAGGAGCGGCGCGTGCGCGAGATCAACTCCGGGATCTACCTGTACGACGCGCGCCGGCTGTTTCCCGAGCTCGACAATTTGAGCAACGACAACGCGCAGGGGGAGTACTATCTCACGGACGTGTTCGAGGCGTTCTTCGCCGCCGGTCTCCCGGTTGCCGCGTACACGGCCGAGTTCGGCGAGATCCACGGCGTCAACGACCGCGACGATCTCGCCGAAGCCGAGCAGATCTGGCGCGAACGTCGCCGCTCCGCTTGATTCGACCACGCGCGCTGGGTACTTTCGTGAGCGGTCACGAGAGGAGGATGTATGAGACGACTTGGAACTGCAATTGTGCTGGCGGTGCTGCTCTCCGTCGCGACGTTCGACGGCGCGTACGGCCAGTCTCCCTACCGTGATACGAAACCGCCGACGACCACCGAAACCCTGCGCCAGCCCGTGATCGATGACGGTGGTCAGGGGTTCTCCGGCCTGCTCGATCTGTCGCGCCTCTCGATGGACCACCAGTTCGGAATGGGCTACATGAGCAGCGGCGGGCGCGGGTACACGCAGGGCTACTATCTGAACACGCTCACCTACCGGTTCAACGCGCCGGTGCTGCTGCGTCTGCGCACGGGAGTGACGAACAACCCGTTCGCGCAGAGCGGCTCGATGACCCGGCCCGGGCAGTCCGCGATGAGCGCGTTTTTCAACAACGCCGAGTTCTTCGGCGGCGCCGACCTGCTCTGGAAACCGAGCGAGAACACGCGGCTGATGATTTCGGTCGAGCGCACGCCGCCGGGTATGTTCGGCGGCGGGAGGTACGTGAACCCGTACGGCTCGCCGGGCTTCTGGAATCGGGGCGGCTTCGGAGCCTATCACCCGGCGTACGGCTTCGACGACCCGGGCTTCGACCCGCACCGGAATTAGCGGACCGAATCACATGAAACGAGGTTTGATATTGCGTCATTCTGAACGCAGCCCGATGTCAGTTTATCGGGCGCAGTGAAGTTTATCCTGAACGAAGTGAAGGGAAGGTCCAGGTAGATAAACTGTTGTAAATGCATATATTACCGATGTCATACTCGGACCTTTCCTTCACTGCCTTCAGGACATGCTTCAGCCGCGTGCGGCAAACTGACGCCGGCCGCGGCTTCAGGGTGACCGTGAGTCACCCGTTGTTCCATGTGATCCGGTCCACGAGCGGCGTGTGAGGACCGGCGGTTCGATCTGACGAGATGAGGGGGAGGTCCGGAACAGCATGAACCGGGTGCCGGCGCGCGGCGGACAGAGACGATCCACGAACGACCTCGAGCGCAAAGTCACGGCCCTGTCGTGGCTTGTCGGCCTGCAGGTCGTTCTTTTGCTCGTGCTCGTCGGCTTCGAGGTCGCGGACCTGTGGGCGGCGGGCGCGAGGGAGCTCAGCGACCGCGTCGGGCTCGACTCCGGGAACCCGTCCGCGGAACTCGCGGCCGGCGGGGCGATGCATGAGGCCGCCGGGGGACGCGCGGATCAGCAGGCGGCGCACGAGCCCGGCGACGTTCTCCCTCCGGAGGCGGAGCCGATCCGCCCGGTGCGCATCGAGATCCTCAACGGCTGCGGCGTGAACGGGCTCGCCGCGAGCTACGCGCGGATCCTGCGCAACGCCGGGTTCGACGTCCGCGACACGCGCAACGCCGACCGGCTCGACTACGAACACTCCCGCGTGATCGACCGCGGCTCGCTTCCCGGCGCGGGACTGAAACTGGCGTCGGAGTTGGGCATCCCGGCCGACTCGCTGAGGCGTGAATCCGATCCGGGCCTCGTCGATGTCGACGTGACCCTGATCCTCGGCAACGACTACAAAACACTGAAACTCCAACCCTGACCTTGACTTCCCACCAGATTGCGAGCAAAGTCGCTCGGTTCGCTCTCGAGAAACAGGCCGAAGATGTGCTCGTGCTTGACCTCCGCGAGCTGACCACGATCGCCGACTACTTCGTGATTGTCACCGGAACCGTGGACGTGCACCTGAGGGCGATCATCGATCACGTGGAACGCGAGCTGCGCAGACTCGAAGAGCCGATCAAACCTTTGCACGTTGAAGGCTACACTCATCTCAATTGGGTTCTGGTCGATCTCGGTGAGGTCGTGCTGCACGCGTTCCAGCCGGAGGCGCGCCGGTACTATCAGCTCGAGCAGTTGTGGGGCGATGCGCCCACGGAACGCCTGGAGAACGTCGCGGACATTCGCTCCTGACCCGCCGAGTCACGCGAAACGAGACGCGCGATGAACCTGAAGGACCGGCTCACCCAGTCATTGCGCCCGCTTGTCGGGCCGGATGTCGAGATCCGCTGGACGATCCCGAAACACAAGCGGCAGGGGGATCTCTCGACGAACGCGGCGATGATCGCTGCGGGCCGGCGCGGTGTGCCGCCCCGCGAACTCGCGCAGGAACTGGCACGCGCGATTCCCGCCCGCGAGCTCGCGCTCGAGAAGGTCGAGGTCGCCGGCCCCGGGTTCGTGAATGTGTGGGTCGGCGCGGAATACTACCAGTCGGTGGTGCACGAGATCCTGCGCGAGGGGCCGGCGTACGGCGCGTCCGCAGCGGGCGGCGGTCGCAGCGTGATCGTCGAGTTCGTGAGCGCGAACCCGACCGGTCCGCTCAACGTCGTCAGCGCCCGCGCCGGCGCGATCGGCGACAGCCTCGTCCGCGTGTTGCGCAAGGCGGGCTACCGGGTCTCCGCCGAGTTCTACGTGAACGATTCGGGCCGGCAGGTGCGCCGTCTTGGCGAGTCCGTGATCGCGCGCGCGCGCGGAAAGCAGCCGCCGGAGGACGGCTATCACGGCGGAGATGTGATCGAACTCGCGCGCCGCATCTACGCCGGCCGCGACCCGTCCGAAGCGGACGACTCCGACGAGATCGGCCGGCTCGCCGCCGAACACAACGTCGAGCGCCAGCGCGCCGTGCTCGACCGCTACCGCGTTGCGTTCGACCGCTGGTTCCGCGAGAGCGAGCTGCACGAACAGGACGCGCCCGCGCGCGCGCTGGAACAGTTGCGCGAACGGGGCGCGATCTACGAGAAGGACGGGGCGACGTGGTTCGCCGGGAGCCGATTCGGCGACGACGAGGACCGGGTTGTCGTCACCAGCGGCGGCCGCCCCACATATTTGCTGCCCGACCTCGCCTACCATTTGAACAAGGCCGCGCGCGGCAACAAAACCGCGATCGACCTGCTCGGGCCTGACCATCACGACTACGTGAACCGGATGCAGGCCGCGCTCACCGCGCTCGGCCACGACAGGTTTCTCGAGGTGCTGATCGTGCAGCAGGTGCACCTCGTCCGGGGCGGGGAGCGGGTGAAGATGTCGAAACGCGCGGGTAAACTGGTCACGCTCGGGGAATTGCTCGAGGAGGTCGGCGTCGATGTCGCCCGCTATTTCTTCCTCCAGCGGAAGACATCGACGCCGCTCGAGTTCGATCTTGATCTGGCACGTGAACAGAGCGACCGTAACCCGGTCTATTACGTGCAATACGCGCACACGCGCATCCGCGGCATTCTCCGCCAGGAGGGGTTCCCGTCCCCGAATGCGGACAGCGACCTGTCGCCGCTCGGTCAGCCGGAAGAGATCGAGCTGATCAAGCATCTCGAGCGGTTCGGGGAGACGATCGCGCGGGCGGCGGACACCCGCGAGCCGCAGCGGCTCGTCGGCTACCTCGAGGAGATCGCGAACCGGTTCCACAAGTTCTACACCGCGCACCGGGTTGTCGGCGTCGAACCGGACGTTTCCGAGGCGCGCGGGGCGCTCGTGCTCGCGGCCGGGATCGTACTCAAGGAAGGGTTGAACCTGCTCGGCGTACACGCGCCGGAAAGGATGTGACGTGGGTGAGGGGGGCAGACCGATTCTCGTCGTCGGCTCGGCGGCGCTGGACACACTGCACACGCCGGCCGGGTCGGAGGAGGACGTGCTCGGCGGATCGTCGTTCTACTTCTCCGCGGCCGCGAGCCTGTTCGCGCCGGTCCGGCTCGTCGCCGTCGTCGGCACCGATTTCCCGCGCGAGCAGCTCGAGTTCATGAACGGGCGGCGTGTCGATCTCTCCGGCCTCGAAGTCGCTGACGGCGAGACGTTCCGCTGGGGAGGACGGTACGGCGAGGACCCGAACCAGCGCGAGACCCTGTTCACCCGGCTCGGCGTGTTCGCACGGTTCGAGCCGAAGATCCCGGCGCATTTCCGCGACACGCCGCTCGTGTTTCTCGGCAACATCCACCCGAACCTGCAGTTGCGCGTGCTCGAGCAGATCGAACGGCCGGAACTCGTCGTGCTCGACACGATGAACTTCTGGATCCACGGCACGCCGGACGAGCTGCGCGAGGTGATCTCCCGCTGCAACATCCTGATTGTCAACGATGAAGAGGCTGGGGAGTTGACCGGCCGGGTTCATCTGTTCGACGCGGCGCAGGAGCTGCTCGCCGGCGGGCTCGAGGCGCTCGTCGTGAAGAAGGGCCGGCACGGCGCGATCCTGTTCCGGCGAAACGAGCGGCCGTTTTTCGTCCCCGCCTACCCGGTGCCGGTTGTGAAGGATCCGACCGGCGCGGGAGACACGTTCGCCGGCGGGTTCCTCGGGTATCTCGCGCACGGCGAAGCGTCCGATCCCGCCGAGTGGCGCCGCGCGGTCGTGCACGGCACGGTGACCGCGTCCGCCACAGTCGAGGACTTCTCGCTGCGCGGTATCCTCGCGCTGAAGCCTGCGGACGTGGATCTTCGCGTCGGAGAACTGCGGGAGATGACGAGGTTCTGAAGATGACCGTGCCCCGCGGCCTCCACTGGGACGAGAAACAACTGGAGTTCCTCGACCAGACGCTGCTCCCGGACGAGGCACGGAGCGTGCGCACGGACGACTGGCGGGACGTGGTCGCGGGGATCCGGCGGCTCGCGATCCGCGGTGCGCCGGCGATCGGGGTTGCGGGGGCGTGCGCGGTTGCGCTCGCGTTCCGCCGGGCCGACACGCGCGAACAGTTCGAGGACGCACTCGCGGAGATCGAGCGCGCGCGCCCGACCGCGGTCAACCTCGCGTGGGCGGTGAACCGGATGCGCGCCGTGATGCGAGCCGGCGGCGACCGTGAACGGTTCGAAGTCGAACTCGCGCGGGAAGCGACCCGGATCGCGGAGGAGGACGCGCGCATGTGCGAGCGGATCGCCGTGCACGGCCAGCGCCTGATCCCGGAGAATTGCCGCGCGCTCACGCACTGCAACACGGGCGCGCTCGTCACGTACGGAATCGGGACCGCAACCGGCGTGCTCCGGCGCGCGCATGAACGCGCTGCGCTCGCGCATGTGTACGCCTGCGAAACCCGCCCGCTCGGCCAGGGCGCGCGGCTCACGATCTGGGAGCTGGAAAGGCTGGAGATACCGGCCACTTTGCTCTGCGACTCCGCGGCCGGCCGTCTGATGCAGGAGGGGAAAGTCGATCTCGTGATCGTCGGCGCGGACCGGATCGCGGCGAACGGCGACACGGCGAACAAAGTCGGCACCTATCCGCTCGCGGTGCTCGCACGCAGACACGGGATCCCGTTCTACGTAGCGGCGCCGTCCTCGAGTTTCGACCCGTCACTCGGCTCCGGAGACGAGATCCCGGTCGAGCAGCGTGACCCCGGCGAAGTTCGTATGTATGGTGGAGTTCGGATCACGGTCGAGGGTGCCGCGGCATACAATCCGGCGTTCGACATCACCCCGGCCGAGTTGATCAGCGCGTTCGTTCGCGAGGATGGGATCCATCGAGACCCTGCAACTTGGTAGATGGTCAGGCTTGACAGGATTTTCCTGTACCGGATATATTGAGAGGCTGGCAGGCTCCGGCCGGAACGTGGGGAGAGCCGCGCTCTGCGTGGCGAACACAAGAGGGGACTATGCGTAACCCGAGGATCCGTATTGTCGCGGCTGTGACCGTCGCCGCCCTGCTTCTCGCGGCTCTTGCGGGGTGTACGAGCACAGCGGTCCGTTCCGCGAAAATCTACATGCAGCAGGAAGACCCCGAGAACGCGAAGGAGGTGTTGCTCGAAGGGCAGGCGGCGAATGCGGAAAACGCCGAGTACTGGTACGTGCTCGGGAAGGTCTATGCCGAGCTCGAAGAGTGGGAGAATATGAACGAGGCGTTCGCCGAGGCAGAGGAGCTCACCGACAAATACAACGAGGACATCCGGAACACACGCCAGGACGCGTGGCGGCTGAAGTACAACTCGGCGGTGACTCCGTTCAACGAGGGCGACTACGAGAAGGTCATCGAGATTCTCAACGTCGCGCAGAAGATCAAGCCCGGCGACGCGGAGACCCTGAAGCGGATCGGCCTCTCCTACCTGCAGCTCGAAGAGTACGAGAAGGCCGAGCAGTACATGAGGGAGACGATCGCGAACGAGGGGGACACGCCGGATGTTTCGACCCGCTACAACCTGCTGATGCTGTACTGGTCGCAGGAAGACTACGAGAAGGCGATCGACCTCGTGAACGAGATCCTCGACGTCGGGCGCGACCTGCTGAATACGGAGCGGCTCAACGATGTAATCCAGAAGAAGGCGCTCGCGCTGCAGCAACTCGGGAGGAAGGAGGAGGCGATTCAGACCTGGGAGACGGCGATCGCCACGAATCCGGACAACCCGGACTTCTATTTCAACAAGGCGATTCTGCTTCACGGGATGGAGCGGTTCGACGAGGCGGCGGCCGCCTACCTGAAGGTGATCGAGCTGAACCCGGAGGACAACGAGGCCCGAGTGAACGCCTCCCGCGCGCTCATGGCCGGGGAGAAGTGGGACCAGATCGTGCAGATTATGGAACCCTGGCTGTTCCCGGGCGGTGAGGTGGACGAGGAGACTGTCGTTGCCGAGGAAATGGACCCGTATCAGATCCTCCGCGCCGCCTACATCAATCTCGGCGAGGATGAGAAGGCGGACTCCCTCGCCCGGCTTCTCGTCAGGATGCAGGAAGAGAAAGAAGCGGGTTCCTGAGGCAGCGGAGAACGCGACGTCGGCGGCGAGGCGGATCGTCCGGATCTGTCTCGCCGGTTCATCGCAACCCCTCCGTTCAACCGCGGCATATCGGTTTACGCAATGGAAGCGAGTTCAGCGAACCAGCACGATCCGAAACACCCGGCGCAGCTCAGCGACGAGCGGCTGCAACGTGTTGTGCTCGAGCATCCCGAGAGAATGCCCCGGCACGTCGCGTTCATCATGGATGGCAACGGCCGCTGGGCGAAACAGCGAAACCTCGCGCGCCTGTTCGGCCACAAGGAGGGCGTGAAGTCCGTCCGCGAGATGGTCGAGGCCGGCGTGGACATCGGCATCGATGCGATGACGTTCTTCACGTTTTCCAAGGAGAACTGGAAGCGGCCGAAGAAAGAAGTGTCCGCGCTGATGCAGTTGCTCGTGTCCACGATCCGCAAGGAGGTCGCCGAGCTCGACAACAACAACGTCACCCTGCGCACGATCGGCTGCCTCGACGATCTGCCGGAAGTCCCGCGCCGGGAGCTGATGCTGGCGATGGACCGGCTCGCGAAGAACGACGGGCTCGTGCTCACGCTCGCGATTTCGTATTCGGGACGGCAGGACATCCTCGACGCGGTCAATCACCTCGTCACGAGCGGCGTGACCCCGATCCGCGAGCAGGACATCTCCGGCGCGCTCACCACCGCCGGGCTCCCCGATCCCGACCTGCTGATCCGCACCTCCGGCGAACGCCGGATCAGCAATTTCCTGCTCTGGCAGATCGCCTATTCGGAGCTGTTCATCACGCGCACGTTCTGGCCGGACTTCCGCCGCCGGCAACTGCTTGAGGCGATCTACGACTACCAGCATCGCGAACGTCGGTTCGGCTGCATCAGCGAACAACTGATCGAACCGTGACCGCCCCCACCGGCATCATTGAGGATCTGCACGCCCGGTTCAGCGAAATCGTCCTGCGGGATGTCGAGTATCCGTCCGTGATCCCGACCACGATCGAACAGGTGTCGGAGCTGATCCACTGGTGCCGGGAACGCGTGTGGAAGGTGCTCCCGGTCGGGCGCGGGCATTCGTTTTCTGAACAACACCACGTGCCGACCGGGGTGTTGACGGTGGTTTCCACAGGGCGCCGCGGGATGTCGGAACCGAGTTCCCGCGATCTCGCGATCGACGTCGAGGCCGGAGTGCCCGCGAAGACGGTCGCGGAGGTGGTCGAAGGCGCCGGTTTTATCCTCGAGCGCTGGCCACGCGAATACCCCGGAACCGTCGGCGGGCTGTTCTGCGGCACGCGCGGCTCCGAGTTGCGCGCGCTCGTGCTCGGTGTGCAGATGGTGGACGGCACCGGGCGCGTGCTCCGGTTCGGCGGGCGGATCCGGAAGGACGTGAGCGGGTTTGACGCCGCCGGTACGCTGATCGGGAGCCGGGGAACCATCGGCTGGCTCGACCGTGTCTGCCTCAGGTTGAGGCCGGGCGTGTCCGCGCCCGCCGAGCGCGTTTCGCTGCCGGGCAGCACCGCGCCGGCGCCGTTCGCGGGCCTGTCGAAACGGGTCGCGCGAGCCTACGACCCGTACGATGTGTTTGTGAAGCATGAGCGGTGAGTGTCATGGTCCGGCGTCCGTGGATCATCCTCGTCACCCTGGTTGTCCTCTTTCTCGCCTTCTCCGGGATCGTCACATTCCGCTATCTCAATCGCTCCAACGCGCTCCGTGACAGGATTCTCAGCGAACTTTCGCAAGCCGGCGCTGTCGCCACCCTGAAACAGGCCACGCTGAACGCGAACGGAGTCGTGCTCCACGGGTTCTCCTGGTCAACCCGCGATTCTTCGCTGACGGTCGCGGTGGACCGGGCGAGCATCCGGGCCTCGGCCGCGAATCTGATTCGTCATCCCGGGGATCTTCCCGGCGCGATCGAAAGCGTCTCACTCGCCGGGCCGGCCGTCGTTTACCGCCCGGACCGTGCGAGCGGGAAGGCGGTGCAACCGGACGAGCCCCCGGCGTTTCCATCACTGGCCGACTGGTCGGACCTCGAGCGGTTGATTCTGATCGGCGGCTCGTTTCGAATCGAAACGGGGCCAGGAGATGTCTGGTTCGAGCTCGCGGACGTCGAAGGGGCGGTTACCGGCCGGCGCGGGAGCACGGTTGAGCTCGACGTCTCCGCGTCGCTGCCCGGCGACACGGTTCGCACGATCGACGTGTACGGGAGCGGGGATCTCGCGAATCCCTCCCTGAACGCGCGGCTGGACGCCGGTCCGTTGGCGCTCGCATCGGTGACGCTGCCCGAATCCAGCCCGCTCGGCGATCTTGCGGGACAGTTCGAGCTGCACGCCCGCGGCACGCTCACCCCCGGCGGCTGGGACGCACTCGCGAGCTGGGAGCTGAACGGCGCTTCGCTGCTGATCGACGAGTCGATCAGGGTTGACCGGATCAACCTGACCGGTCTGCTCGAAAACAAGCTGCTGACGACGTCGGGATCGATCCGGTTCGAGGGGGACGAGGGCGACGTGGACGCCGAACTCGACCTCACCGCTGGACCGACGCTGCGCGCCTCTGCGGACGTGCCGGAGGTTGAGATCGGCCGCCAGCTCGGCACGTTCGCCGGGCTCACTCCGGATGAACGGCCGGAGGGCAAGGTCGCGTCAACCGGCGATTTCACGTACGACCTCTCGACCGGGCGGATGGAGCTGACCGCGGTGGCACAGGGGCCGGTGCTCGCGTCGCCGGCCGGCGATTTCCGCGATGTCCGGCTCGACTTCTCCTGGGACAACGAACGCCACGAGCTCCGGTTCGATCACATCGCGACGGAGTGGTACGGGCTGAACGTGACCGGAGCCGGTCGATACCGGCCGTCCCGGGAGATTCCGTTCGTCGTCGAAGCGACCTACAACGGGCACGGGAAGACCTGGGACCTGCCCGAATGGCTGGCCCCGATCGAGAGCAAGACCGCCGAGGGCCGGCTCACGATCAACGATCTGCCCGACGAGGGCTGGGTGATCAGGACTGAGGCGCGGGTTCTCACCGACGCGAACCCATCCGTCGGCGAGTTCCAGGGCCGGTACAGCGCGCACGGGTACGACGCACGGCTCGACCTGTACGCGCTCCAGCTTCCGGACGCTTCCCTCCGCGTGCACACATCAAGCGTGCCCGTGAACGTGCAGGCGACGCAGCCGCAGATCGTCGCGACGTGGTGGGACGAGGACATCGAGTTCAGCGAGCACGTGCGCGGGATGGATGTACGCGCCTCCGGCCGGATCGAGCGCGACAGCGTGCGTACGCGTGCGACGATCGACGACCCGGTCACCGGCTTTTCCCTGAAACTCTCCGGCGCGTCCCGGATTGACAGCGTCGGCGCGGTGCTGACGACCGCCGGCTACGGGGTTCAGCGGAACGGCAGGTTCGTCGGCAACGGAGAGCTGACGGCGCGCTACCACGATGACCGGCTCACGATCACGGACGCGTCATTCATGGACGCAGTCCGGGTCGCGGCGGACCTCGATTTCGCCGCGTCGCGCTTTCGGAACTTGAGCGTGACGATCGAGGAGCTCGACGCCGGCTACCTGATCCCCGCGCTCGCGGGAATCCCGGACGGGCTCGTCGGAGGTTCGCTGAACGGACGGTTCCGGATGCGGGGACCGTTCGCGCGGCCTGATGTCACCGCCCATCTCGAGTTGTTCGGGGGACGGTATGGGGAGCTCACCGACTACTGGGGTTTGATCACGTTCGCGACGGATTCGCTGCACAACGTGCGCGTCCGCCAGGGCGCGTTCGGGCGTGCCGGGACCACGCTGTTCACGCTGATCGGCGGGTACTCGATCCCGGACGACGAAGTGGACCTGTATGTCGAGACGCCCGGATCCGACGCGAACACGATAACCGCGATGCTCACCGGCAACGAGGATCTGCTGAAAGGTGAGGCGGGGCTGCGCGGGCGCGTGCACGGACCGCTGGCGCTGCCCTCCTGGGACGCCGAATTCTCGATGACCGGCGGCCGGATCAGCGGCATCTACTTCGACACGGTTGACGTCCGGCTGCGCGGAGAAACGAGCGAGCGACTCGGGCACGTGCTCTATTTCGACAGGTTCGAATTCGACCGCCCGGAGCACTATCACCTCGCGATGACCGGCGCCGCACCGCTCAGCCGGGGGGCGGGTGAGATCGAACTCAGCTTGAGCGGCGACATTCTCTCCCTGTTCCCGCAGTGGTCGGCTTTCATCGAACAGGCGTCGGGCGCCGGCGAATTGTCGTGGACGACCACGGTCGTCGCCGGCAGACTCGTCGCGTCGCGCGGCGACCTCTCGATCCGGAACGGGTCGGCGCGGTTCAAGGAGGTGTTCCCGCCGCTGACCGACCTCGACGTGAAGATGTCGGTCGATCCGGACGGAAACGCGCTCGTCGAGAAATTCGCCGGCGAGTTCGACGAGCAGTACGGGTTCGAGATGCGCAACCGTCCGGGCGGGGGGGCGGATTCGACACGGCTCCCGGTCCGGTTCGCTCTTCCGCCGATCAACTTCGGCGTGCTCGAGCTGAGAACTGTGGATGAGAACGGCATCCCGTTCCGTCTGCCGGGCATCAGCACGACGGACGGCTACGCCCGGCTCGCGATGCAGGGCAAAGGCGACTCGGACTGGTTCACGATCGCGGGCCCGGCGGACAGGCTCTACCTCGACGGCCGGCTCCGGCTCACGTCGGCCCGGTTCACGTTTCCGCCGGTGCCGGAAGAGGACGAGGTGGACATCCTCGCGAGCATCATCCCGCGCGGGGCGCTGTTCCTCGACGAGGAGCAGCAGGTCGAGACGGAAATCCCGGGGTCCATCAATCACGCGCGCTGGGATGTGAACGCGTACGTCGGCCATGACGTTCACTTCGCACGGATCGTGAAGGGGCTGGAGAACACGCCGTTCCTCGAGACATTCTCCAGTTTCCTCGGGCAGGTCGTGCTCAACGTTGACCTCGAGCCGACGGAACCCGGCTGGCCGATCCACGTGAGCGGTACGCTGGCGGACGAGTCGTTCCGGCTCGCCGGGAAGATCGTGTCCACCGAGGGCCGGATCGAGTTCCTCGACCTCCTGTTCGAAATGGACCGCGCGGAGGTGCAGTTCGACCCGACTTCGATCTATCCCGTTGTCAGCATGCGCGCGGTGACGAACGTGATCGAGGAGGAGTTCACGCGGCAGATGTACCTGACGCTGTATGTGATCGACCCGGTCACCGGAGAACGCGTGCAGCGGGGGCGCTGGGGCGAGTTCACGTTCGTGCTCGAGGACGACATCGGCTCGAGCCAGGAGGAGGTGCTGAGCGCGATGGGGGTCGGCATCTCGGACCTGACCGGGCTGCAGAACCGGGTGATCACTTCCGGCGCCGGCGAGATCGGAAGAGCGGTCGCCCGCCGCTGGCTGCGGCCGATCGAACGCGAAGCGGCCGACTGGCTCGGGCTCGACCTCGTCCACTTCCGCCCACAGTTCACGCAGAACCTGATCGGGCCGAACCCGACGGACTTCTTCTCCGCACAGGCCGAAGATGACCAGCGCACGACGGCGAATAGCGGACGGAAGAACCTGTTCCGCGCGAGCCGGATCACGCTCGGCAAGTACATCGACCGTAACATCTTCATCTCGTACACTGGACAGTTCGGTGAGGAGGCGCGCTACGCGACGGTCGAGGACATCCAGCTCGGACGGCTCGGGTTGTTGCAGAAGTGGAACCTCGAATACCGCGTGCAGCCGATCTCGCCGAATTTCGTGCTCGAGCTGGGCTGGGAATACGAGAACGTGGAGAATGTGAACTACCGGTCCGCGAGAATGAAGTACTCGGTCGTGTTCGACCTGATGAGTCTGAGCTTCAGGAACCTGCAGCGCACGGCTCTCAGACGGTGACGCTGCGCGGGCTGATCTGCCTGAGACGGGACGCACGTTCGCTTGTCTTCACGGGACTGTGCGCGTACATTCCGATTCGCTTGAAACAGCAGATTCCGCCATGCCTATCCGCCACCTGACCATCTCACTGATCATCGCTTCCGTCGCGGTCGTCCTGTTTGCGCCGGAGTCCTGTTTCGCCCAGCAGGCCGCCCCCCGCTCCGGGATCAAGGTGATGGGTGTGCGCGTGGAGGGGGAGCGATTGGCCGACCCCGGCCTGATCCTCGCCAACTCCGGGCTCGTCGTCGGCAAGGAGATCACCGGGGAGGACATCCAGCGGGCGATCCGGCGCATCTGGCGGCTCGGGTTGTTCAAGGATGTGGAGATTCTGCTCGAGCGGGAGGTGCCCGGCGGCGGTTTCTTCGTGATCAAAGTTGAGGAGTTCCCCCGCATCGCGCAAATCGAGATCAGCGGGAACCGGAAGATCAAGGACGATGAGGCACTCGAGCTGCTCGACCTGTACCGCGGCCAGGTGATGCGGCCCGCGAAGCTGCAGGCCGCGCGGAGAAACCTGCTCGACGAATACAAGGAGAAGGGCTACCTGCTCGCCACCGTCGAGATCGAAGCGGAGGACACGGACGACCCGCTGCGCAAGAAGATCCGGTTCGTGATCGACGAAGGCCGAAAGGTACGGATCGAGGAGATCAACTTCGTCGGTAACGAGGCGTTCGAAGACAAGACGCTGCGCAAGCAGTTCGAGGAGACGGAGCAGCGCGGCTGGTTCATTCTGAGCTGGTTCACGACCGGTGATTTCGACCGCAGCGAATACGAAGACGATCTCGACCGGCTCGTCTCGTTCTACCGCAACCAGGGCTACCGTGACGCTGAAGTCGTGAGCGACTCGATCTCGTACACCCGCGATCTCAGTCGGATGATCCTCACAATCCGCGTTCGGGAAGGGATCCAGTACTACTTCGGCGACGTTGAGTTCGCAGGCAACAAGATCTTCACCGAAAACCAGCTTCTCGACCGGCTCGCGTTCCGCCCGGGCGACGTGTACAGCGAGGAGAAGCTGCAGCTCACGACCGGCGAACGGCTTGGCAACCTCTACTACGACCGCGGCTACATCTACTCGAGCATCGAGCCGCTGCTCGTTCCCGCGGCGAAGGACACGCTGGATGTCACGTTCCAGATTCACGAAGGGAACCAGTTCACCGTCCGCAAGATCCACATCCTCGGCAACACGAAGACGAAAGACAAGGTGATCCGGCGGGAGATGGTCCTGTTTCCGGGGGAGACATTCGACGTGTCGCTGCTGCGCAGGAGCGTGCGCGAGCTCACGATTCTCAACTACTTCGCGAACGTGACCCCGGACGTGCAGCCCGTGAGCGACAGCGAGGTGGATCTCTACGTGGAAGTGGAGGAGAAACCGACGGACCAGGCGAACGTGTCCGCGGGCTACAGCGAGCGCGACGGCGTGATCGGCGCGATCGGGTTCGCGATGCCGAATTTCCTCGGGAACGGCCAGCGGTTCAGCCTCGACTGGAACTTCGGCCGCATCTACCGCAGCTTCTCGATCAGCTTCACCGAGCCGTGGATGTTCAACACGCCGACGCTCGGCGGGATCAGCTTCTTCGACCTGCGCCGGGGCGGCTCGTTCTACGGGTTCGACGAGCACGTGTCCGGCGCGAGCTTCCGTCTCGGGCGACGGTTCCGCTGGCCGGACGACTATACCCGCGGCGACTGGATCTACCGCATCGACCGCGCCGAGTATGACAATTTCACGCGGTCGTTCCGTGAGAACAACCCGCGCGCGCTCGAGGAAGGGCGAATCCGCTGGAGCAGCTCGCTGACCCAGATCTTCACCCGTGACAGCCGCGACAACCCGGAGTTTCCAACCCGCGGCAGCGTGTTCTCCTACTCCACCGAGCTCACCGGGCGCTTCCTCGGCGGTGACGACGAGTTCCTGAAACACAGGGTGAGCGGAGAATGGTACACTCCGCTCTACGGCAAGCTGACGCTGTATTCGCACACGCTGTTCGGCGTGCTCTACGAGCTCGGCGACGCGCGCGATGTGCCGTACATCGACTACTTCTTCATGGGCGGCAGCGGGATCAGCTTCGGCGAGTCGCTGCGCGGGTACGAGGAGGGCGATGTCGGCCCGCAGGCGGGGGGCTACCCGATCGGCGGCCAGAGCATGTTCAAGCAGACGATGGAGATCCGTCTCCCCGTGATCCCGAACCCGACCGTGTTCGTGCTCGGGTTCGCGGAAGCGGGGAACACGTGGGCCTCCCGCGGGCAGACGAACCTCAACGACCTGCGGCGATCGGTCGGGCTCGGCGTGCGCCTCTACATGCCGTTCATCGGCCTGATCGGGCTCGACTACGGGTACGGGTTCGACTATGTCGGCGACCAGGGACGGCGCGAGGGCCGCTGGGTCCCCCACTTCCAGTTCGGACGCACATTCTGACAGGACATTCAACACCGAGGACGTGATGAGAAAGTCGATCGTACTGCTGGCGGCGCTCCTGTTCGCCGTCGCCGCAGCGCCGGCACTCGCGGAAATGAAGGTCGGCATCATCATCTCCGACCGCATCCTCAACGAGTATCCGGAGGCGCAGGACGCGCAGAAGATCCTCGAGGAGGAGATCGCCGAGTGGCAGCGCCAGGCGAAGGAGATGGAGGAGGAGCTCACCGAGCTCGACAAGGAACTCGCCGAAGGCAACATGTTCTACAGCGAGGAGAAGAAGGCCCAGGTGCAGGCGAAGTTCGACCGCAAGATGCTCGAGTACCGCGAGTTCCAGGCGAACATCGAGCGCCGCGCGATGCAGCGGAACCAGGAGCTGTTCGCCCCGATCAACGAGAAGATCCAGAAGGTGATCGACGAGATCGCGCAGGAGGACGGTTACGACATCATCTTCGATGCGGTCGGCACCGCGATCGCATACGCCGACCCCGAGCTCGACATCACCGACCTCGTGCTCGAGGAGTTGAAGAAACAATGAGCGTGACCGCGGCGGCGCTGGCGGAGTTGATCGGTGCCGAGCTCGTCGGGGACGGCTCGCTCCCGCTCGACGGCGTTGCGAAAATCGAAGACGCCGGTGAGCGCAAGGTCACGTTCATCGCCAACCGGAACTACCTCAAGTATCTGCCTGAGACCGGCGCGGGGGCGGTGATCCTCGCCTCGATCCCGGAGGGGGAGGAGGGCCGACGCAGCTACCTCGTGACAGATGATCCGTACGCCGGCTTCGTCAAGGTCCTCCGCCATTTCCACCCGGAACCCGCGAAGCCGGAGCCGGGCGTACATCCGTCCGCGGTCGTCGCCGGCGACGCCGTGATCGCGGAGTCGGCGTCGGTCGGCCCGCTCTCCGTGGTCGAATCCGGCGCGGCGATCGGCGAGCGAACCGTGCTGCTCGCGCACTGCTACGTCGGCCGTGACGCGAACATCGGCGCGGACTGCTTCCTCCACACCCGGGTCACCGTCCGCGAACGTTGCGAAATCGGCAGTCGCGTCGTGATCCAGGACAGCGCGGTGATCGGATCGGACGGGTTCGGCTATGCCCCGGGCGAGGAGGGGTACGCGAAGATCCCGCAGGTCGGGAACGTCGTGCTCGAGGATGATGTCGAAATCGGCGCGAACACGACGATCGACCGTGCGACGCTCGGCTGCACGATCATCCGCCGCGGGGTCAAGCTCGACAACCTGATCCAGATCGCGCACAACGTGGACGTCGGCGAGGACACGGTGATGGCGGCGCAGGTCGGAGTCGCCGGCTCATCGACGATCGGCCGGCGTTCGATGTTCGGCGGCCAGGTCGGCATCTCCGGCCACATCCGGCTCAGTGACGGCGTGATGATCGCCGCCCAATCCGGGGTGCACAAAGACTTCGGCCCGGACAGGATCCTCGGCGGCTACCCGGCCGTCGAAATCCGCGAGTGGCGGAAGAACGAGGCCGCGATCCGCCAGTTGCCCGACCTGATAAAGCGCGTGAGGAAACTGGAGGGGGGGAAGTGAGGATGGGACGTTGCTGAAGAACCAGCGCACGATCGCGCAGGAAGTCGCACTCGAAGGAATCGGCCTGCACACCGGCGTGACGACGCAGATGACGTTCAAGCCCGCGCCGGCGGGGTCGGGGTACTGGTTCGAAAGGAGCGATCTCGACAGCGCGCCCCGGATCAAGGCGGACATCGATCATGTGATCGACATCTCCCGCGGGACAACGATCGCCCAGGGCGACGTCAAGGTGCACACCGTCGAACACGTCCTCTCCGCGATCGCCGGACTCGGGATCGACAACTGCGTCGTCGCGCTCGACAATGTCGAACCGCCGGTGATCGACGGCAGCTCGAAACCGTTCGTCGATGCGCTGCTCAAGGGCGGAATAAAGGAGCAGGACGCGCCGAAGGAATACCTCGAGATCAACAAGACGCTGATCTACCACAACGAGGAGAAGGGGATCGACCTCGTGATCGTGCCCTCGGACGAGTTCCGGATCACGTACATGGTCGATTACCGCAACCCGGCGCTCGGCACGCAGTACACGTCGATGTACACGCTCGAGGACGAGTACGCCAGCGAGTTCGCGGAGGCGCGCACGTTCGCCTTTCTCAGCGAGATCGAGCAGCTCAAGAAACAGGGCCTGATCAAGGGCGCGTCGCTCGACACCGGGCTCGTGATCGTCGATCGCGACCTCGACGGCACGGGGCTGAAGCGGCTGAAGGACCTGTTCGAGGTGGACCATCCGCTCAAGCTCGGCGAGAGCGGCATCCTCGACGACCGCGAGCTGCGCTTCTACAACGAACCGGTGCGGCACAAGGTGGTGGACCTGATCGGCGACTTCGCGCTGCTCGGGATTCCGATCCGCGGGCATGTGATGGCGGCGCGCGCGGGCCACGAGGCGCACGTGGAAATGGTCCGCAAGATGCGCAAAATCTACCAGCAGCGGAAACTGACGAAAAAGTACCAGCGCTCGACGACCACCACGTACGTGTTCGACGTGGAGGCGATCCAGCGCCTGCTCCCGCACCGGTACCCGTTCCTGCTCGTCGATCGCATCCTCGAGCTCGTGCCCGGGGAGCTGGTCTCCGGGATGAAGAACGTGACCGTGAACGAACCGTTTTTCCAGGGCCACTTTCCCGGCCATC
This sequence comes from Calditrichota bacterium, assembly GCA_018263585.1. GTDB lineage: Bacteria > Electryoneota > Electryoneia > Electryoneales > Electryoneaceae > JAANWZ01. The sequence continues at coordinate 75,004 of JAANWZ010000130.1, forward strand.
CGGTGATGCCGGGCGTGCTCGTCATCGAGGCAATGGGCCAGGTCGGCGGCGTGCTCCTGCTCAACGAGTCGGCGAACCCGGAGAACAGCGTCGTCTATTTCACCCGGCTCGAGAACGTGCGGTTCAAGCGGATGGTCGTCCCGGGCGACACGCTGTTCATCCGCGTCGAGCTCGTCTACTTCCGGCGCGGGGTGTGCAAGATGCAGGGCCGGGCGTTTGTCGATGATGATCTCGCCGCGCAGGCGGAGCTGCAGGCTGTCATCCGGGAGCAGGAAACATGAGCGTGATCGACCGGCATGCGGATGTGGATCCGGGGGCTGAGCTCGGCGACGATGTCACCGTCGGCCCGTTCGCCGTGATCGAGGCGGGGGCGGTGCTCGGTCATGGCTGCCGTGTCGGCCCACACGCGTACGTGACGAAATGGGCGCGGCTCGGCAACGACGTCCAGGTCCACAACGGAGCGGTCGTCGGCAGCGACCCGCAGGATCTCAAGTTCGAGGGCGAGGAGACGACACTCGCGGTCGGCGACCGCACCGTGATCCGCGAGTTCGCCACGCTCAACCGCGGCACGAACGAGTCCGGCAGCAGTTCGGTCGGCGCCGACTGCCTGCTGATGGCGTACACACACGTCGCGCACGACTGCCATCTCGGCGATCATGTGATCCTCGCGAACTCGGTGAACATGGGCGGGCACGTGTACATCGGCGACTGGGCGATCGTCGGCGGACTCGTGCCGATTCACCAGTTCGTGCACATCGGCTGCCACTGCTTCATCGGCGGCGGCTGGCGCGTGCCGCAGGATGTGCCGCCGTACATGCTCGCCGCCGGAAGCCCGCTCAGCTACCGGGGATTGAACTCCATCGGCCTCCGGCGCAGAGGGTTCTCCTCCGAGAACATCATCGCGCTGAAGCGGGCGTACAAGCTCATCTACCGCAGCAATCTCAACCTGACCCAGGCCGTTGAGCGAATTCACTCCGAGCTGGAGATGACGAGTGAAATCGGAGAATTGCTCCGCTTCATCGAACAAGATTCGAAACGCGGGATCATCGGGCGCGGCGGAGTGGAATCCGATTTCTGAATCCCGGCGGATTCGACCGGCGGCTTGCCGCGGGCGACGCCGCGGATGCACATTCCGAGGACTGCTGGAAAAGGCGTGATCCTTCGTCATGCTGAACGAAGTGAAGCAGGTCCAGGTTTGAAGACGGTCGTACATATGACTCAACCTGTTGATAACTCGGACCTTTCCTTCACTGCGTTCAGGACATGGTTCCGCCGCCTGCGGCGGCGTCAGAATGACACGTCACCGACGGTGGGCGGTTTTTCGATCCTGGAGTACTTTTTCGACAGTCTCTTCTCGTAGCAGTGCGGGGGGACCGAGGCCGTCCGACAATCCGAAAAGGGAGGTACGATGAAGGCGATGAGGCTTGTTCTGACCGCGGTTCTGCTCGCGACGTTCGCAACTCCGTCGCTGGCCGGGTTCGGCATCCACTTCAACTACGACATGATGACGATCGGTGAGGAGACGAAGGAATTCAATTTCGAGGGCCAGACAGAACTGGCGAATCTGCAGCGTCTCGAATCGACCAGTCCGATCGGCGGAGGGGTTGATTTCACATTCGGCCTGCTCCCGATCGTCGACCTGATGCTGAGCGTGGAGGGCGCATACGGCAGCTATGAGACGAGTTACGAAACCCCGGACGACAACGTCTCCACGGACGCTCCCTTCCTCCGCGCCGGCGCCGACCTGACCGGCACGGTCACCGTTTTCAGTTTTCCCCCGATTGCGAAGATCGGTTCCGTGTACGCGGGCGGCGGGCCGAGTTTCATGATGGTGGCGCCGGTGTTTTCGGAGGGCCTTGTCAAGGACAACTTCGACTCCATCGATGACAAAGTGGATCCCGCCGATCTTGCCGACGACGTGCAGGCCGAATTCGGCGTCCATTTCACCGCGGGTGTGAAGCTGGATCCGACCGGGCTGCCGTTCTCGTTCCGTGTCGCCGGCAAGTACTACATGATCCCGACTCTCGAGGAACCGGCGCCGACGTCCTGGCTGACCGTACAGGCCGGCATCGCGTTCGGAGGCTGAGCCGCGAAGGAACCGAAGTCCGACTCACCTCGTACATCGGTTGGCAACCTTGCGCGGGCCGGCTCATCTTACCGTGAGTCGGCCCCGCGTTTCAGATAAGCCCGGGCTCGCGTCGCCTGTGCGCGGCGCGCTCCCCGGCCCCGACAAAAAGGCAACCCCGCACATGCTGCTCACCGCCGTTTCATTCATCGTCGTGCTTGGCGTCGTCGTGTTCGTGCACGAGTTCGGCCATTTTTCCGCGGCGAAGCTGGTCGGCGCGCGCGTGGAAGCGTTCTCGCTCGGGTTCGGCAAGCTGTTCGGGATCAAGCGGGGGGACACGGAATACCGAGTCGGCTACATCCCGCTCGGCGGGTACGTGAAGATCTCCGGGATGGTCGATGAGTTCGGCGGGGATGAGATCACCGGCGCGCCGTACGAGTTCCAGTCGAAGAACACGTTCCAGAAGGCGTTCATCATCACCGCGGGCGTGTTGATGAACTTTCTGCTCGGGATCGCTCTCTACGCGGCGATCGCGTTCTTCCAGGGAGAGGCGGTCGTCTCTCCGGAGCCGGAGATCGGCGATGTCGTTCCCGACAACCCCGCGGCGGCCGCGGGAATCAAGCCCGGCGACAGGGTGATCGGCGTCGATGGCGAACCGGTTTCGAGCTGGATCGAGTTCCGGGACGCGGTGCACGCCCGGCCCGAAGAAGAAGTTGCGCTCGTGTGGGTGAGCGGCACGGACACCCTGTCCGCGTCGATGACCACGCGCACGGGGAAGGTCATAGATTGGGACGGCGTGCGCGAGGTCGGGCTGGTCGGCGTCGGACCGGTCGTGCACTACCAGCCCGTCGGGTTGTTCAAATCGCTCGAGATGGGCTGGCGGATGACCGGCCGCGTGCTCGGACTCACGTTGCTTTCGATCCGGATGCAGTTCACCGGCGACGCGTCGATCAGTGACCTCACCGGCCCGGTCGGGATCGTGCATCTCAGCGGTGAAACGGCGCGCGCCGGCTGGGAGAGCTTCGTCGGGTTCATCGCGCTGATCAGCGTGAGCATCGGCCTGCTCAATATCCTCCCGATCCCGGTGCTCGACGGCGGCCATCTCGCGTACATCATCGTCGAGCGGATTATCGGCCGGCCGATCCCGGGCCGCGTCAAGCTCGTGCTCCAGAACGTCGGGATGGTCCTTCTGATCGCACTGATACTCGCTGTCACATACAATGACATCTTCCGCTTCTTCGTTGACTAAGGCCCTGTCCGCGCTCCTGGTCGCGGTGCTGTTCGCGTCGCTGGTCGGCTGCGCGGGCCTGACCCGTGTACGCGAGCCGGATGAGACGGTCGCGGAAACTGCGCCGGACACGACCCGCCCCGCGTCCGACACGCCTGCGCCCGAAGTGCTCGACCACGTGATCGCCGCATCCGTGCACGAAGCGGAAGGCGATTACCTGCACGCGCTGCACGAATACAACCGTGCGCTGCTCCGCGACAGCACCTACGCCGAGCTCTATCACGCCGCCGCGGAGATGCACCAGAAGCTCGGAGAACTCGAGAGCGCGATCCTGCTGCTCGAGTCGGGTGTGCGCAAGTGCGACGACCCGACGCTGCTCACCCACCTCGGCGAGCTGCAACTGCTCGACAAGCGCAACGACGAGGCGGTCGCCACCTTCGAGCGGCTGATGGGGCGGAAACCCGCGAGCGTTACCGCGTTGAAACACCTCGCGACCGCGTACGAACGCAGCGGCCGGAAGAAAGACGCGCTCGCCGTGTACGACTCCCTGCTCGCCCGCAATCAGGTCGAACCGGACGAGGTTTTGATGCGGAAGGTGTCGCTGCTCAGTTCGCTCGGGGAATACGAGCAGGCGATCGAGGTCTATCGCCGGCTGCGGCAGCACCGGCCGCAGGAGGACCGGATCCCGTTCTTCATCGGCGGTCTCTACCTGGACATGGGGGACACGACGAAAGCGGCGGAGTCGATTGCGGCGGCGACGAACATGCGGCCGGTCGAGCCGCGCTACTGGAACCTGCGCATTCGGCTGGAAGTCGCGCGGGGCCACGACGAACGGGCGGCCGACCTCGCCGACAGCGCGCTCTCGTTCAACCCCGAAGATGTCGAGCTGCACGCGCTCGCGGCGAACGTGTTCCTCCGCAACGAGCTCGCTGGCCGAGCCGAGCGGACGTTGCGGCGCACGATCGAGCTCGACCCGGACGAGCCCGCCCATTACATCAACCTCGGCTTCCTCCTTCACGAACGCGGCGAGTTCGGCGAGGCGGAGAGACTGTACGAGGACGCGCTCAAACTCGAGCCAGGCGACCCGCAGTTGCTCAACAACTACGCCTACCTGCTCGCCGAAAAGGGCGAACGGCTAGACGAGGCGCTCGAATTCGTCGATGACGCCGTTTCAATCGAGCCGGACAACGCGAGCTACCTCGACACGAAAGGCTGGATTCTCTATCGCCTCGAACGGTACGACGATGCGCGCACGTACCTCGAACGCGCGGTCGAGCTGTCCCCGGACCACCCGGAGCTGCTTGACCATCTCGGTGATCTCTACCACGCGCTGGGCGAGCAGGAGAAAGCGCGTGAAATGTGGCGCCGGGCGCTCGAGCACGGCGGTCCGGAGACGAGCCTGAGCGAGAAACTGGGGGAATAGTCCCCGATGCTGCCCCGACCGTTCACTGCGATCGCGCTGCTGGCCGCTGCGGCTGTCTTCGTCTCCTGCGCCGGCAGGCGGCCGGCTCTCGAAGGAGTCGTACCCTCGCCGGATGCGCTCGAAAACCACCTGAAGTCACAGTGGCGGGGGTTCGTTCGCTACGAGAGCAAGCTGACGCTTCGCGTGCGCAGCGGTGATTATTCCGCCGCCCTGTTCGGCAGATGCCGGCTCGAACCGCCGGGACGGCTCGCGCTTTCGCTGAACGCGCCGTTCGGGATCCCGGTCGGGGAGATCGTGCTCAACGACGGGGTGTACGAAGCCGCATTCGGGGACGGCAGTTTCGAGCGGGACTCGCTGAGTTCGCTGGATCTCACGGAATGGGTCGGTTTCCCGGTGTCTCCGGAAGACCTCCCGCGCCTGTTCGAGCCGCTCGCGCGCCCGGCGGAGTCTGCGGGCGTCGCTCCCGCCACGGTTTCGTTCGAGGTGACCGCGGATTCCGACTCGCTGTGGCGCTGGAGACTTGCCGGCGCAGGTTTCGAGCGCGAGATTCTGTTCAACCCGGCGCGCGGGGTTGTCGTCAGCGAACGCTGGCTGAATCCGATCACCGGCGAGCTCGTGTTGGAAAAGCAATACCGGTCGGTGGATATGTTCGGCAACCTCCCGCTCGCGCGCGAATTGCGAGTGCGAGGCGGCGGCGACTCCAGCCTGCTCGTGCGGTTTGACCACGTGGAGCTGAACCCCGAATGGACATCGGATCCCTTCCGGTTACGGTCGAGCGGGGCGTAGCACGCGACGGCGCGCCCCGGCTCAGCATCGTCATCCCCCTGTTCAACGAGGTGGAGTCGCTGCCGCACCTGAAACGCGCGATCGACGAGATGCTCGCGCGCGAACGGATCGACGCGGAGCTCGTGTTTGTCGATGACGGCAGCCGTGACGGGAGTGGGGGCGTGCTCGACGAGTACCTCGCCGCCGACGACCGGGTGTGCGTGATCCGGTTCCGCAACAACCGCGGAAAGTCCGCCGCGCTCTCGGCGGGGTTCGAAGCGGCGCGCGGGGAGTTTGTCGCGACGATGGACGCCGACCTGCAGGACGATCCCGGCGAAATCCCCCGGCTGATCGCGAAGTGCGAGCAGGACGGGCTCGATCTCGTCAGCGGCTGGAAGAAGAAACGCCGCGACCCGCTTTCGAAGAAAATCCCGTCCCGCTTCTTCAACTTCGTCGCACGCCTGTTCAGCCGGATCAAAATCCACGACTTCAACTGCGGGCTCAAGGTGTATCGGTGCGACGTCGTGCGCACGTTCGAACTTTACGGCGAGCTGCACCGGTTCATCCCGATCCTCGTGAACGCGAACGGGTGGACGGTCGGCGAGCTGCCGGTTGTGCATCATCCCCGCCGCTGGGGGAAGACGAAGTTCGGCCTCCCGCGTTTCCTGCACGGGTTCCTCGACCTGCTCACCGTGCTGTTTCTCGTCCGCTACGCGGCGCGCCCGATGCACCTGTTCGGCGGAGTCGGCCTCCTGTTCGGGCTCGCCGGGTTCGTCATCCTCGCCGTGCTCACCGTAGAGTGGTTTGTCGGCGTGCCGATCGGCAACCGGCCGCTGTTTTTCCTCGGCATCCTGCTCATGATCGTCGGCGTGCAGTTCTTCACGCTCGGCCTGCTCGGCGAGCAGATCAACCACATGCGGCAGAAGATGGAACGGGTGCACCGTCTCGAACGGCGCACCGACGACGCGGTGCGGTCGGAATGACGCTCGCACTGGTCGGTCCGCTCCCCCCGGTTCGCGGCGGCATCTCCCAGTATAACCAGTCGCTGCTCGACACACTGCGCGGGCGCGGGCTCCGAGTGGTGGCGGTCGGCTACCGGCTGCTCTACCCGCCGTTTCTGTTTCCGGGCACGAGCCAGTTCGATTCGGAATCGACGCGGCCCGACGACGCGCACGCCGTGCTCACCGCGTGGAATCCGCTGAGCTGGCTGCGGGCGGTCGTGCTGCTCCGGCGCGCGCGAGTGAGCCGGCTCGTGCTCCAGCACTGGCACCCGTTTTTCGTCCCGTGCCTGCTCTTCGTTGCCATGCTGAGTCGGGCGCGGACGGTGGTCGTGATCGCGCACAACGTGCTCCCGCACGAGCACCGCGCGCTCGGTCGCATGCTCAACCCGCTGCTGTTCCGCCGCGCCGATCGCGTGATCGTCGGCTCGAGCTCGCAGCGGTCGGAGCTGCTGGCGATCGCGCCCGCGGTGGACGCGCGTGTCGTCCCGCATCCCGCCTACGACCGGTTCTTCGCGGGACGGGCGGGAGCGGACGCGCCCGGCACACGCCACTTCGCCCGCCGAGCCGAACTGGAGCTCCCCGCGGATGTCCCGTTGCTCGTCCACCTCGGGCTCGTGCGTGAATACAAGGGTGTGGACGTGCTCCTGCGCGCGCTCGCCGGACTCCGCGGACAGCCGTTTCAGTTGCTCGTCGCCGGCGAGTTCTACGACGACCCGGCCCGTTACGAACAGCTCATCCGTTCGTTGCAGCTCGGCGAAACAGTCCGCATCGAAAACCGTTACCTTCCGGACGATGAGCTGGCGGGGCTGATCGAGGCGGCGGACGCGGTCGTGCTCCCGTACCGGCACGCGACCCAAAGCGGGGTCGCAATGGCCGCGCTCGCGGGCGGCTGCCCGGTCGTCGCGACACGTACCGGCGCGCTCGCCGACGTCGTCCGCGAGGGCGAGAACGGCACGCTCGCCGACCCGGACGACGAGGTCTCGTTGCGGCGGGCTGTGGAACGGTTCCTCGACGCCGGGCTCGATGCCTGGCGCGCCCGTCGTGACACGATTGCGGCGGACGCACGCCGGCGGTACTCGTGGGACGCGCTCGCGGACGTGATCACGGAGGGGGAATGAAACGGCGCGCGGCGTTTGTCATGGTCAACCACGACGGCGGTGACGAGGTCGTCGCCTCCGTGCGTTCGCTGCTCGCCGACCTCGCGCCGCAGGACTGCCTGATTCTCGTGGACAACGGTTCGAGCGACGGGTCCGGCGAACGCGCAGCCGCCGAATCCGTGCGCATCATCTACCTCTCCCACCCGGAAAACCGGACGTACGCGGAAGCGAACAACATCGGGCTCAAACGCGCGCTCGATGAAGGGTACCGGTATGCGGGCCTGATCAACCCGGACGTGCGCCTCCGGCCGGGGATGGCCGATACGCTGGTAGCGGAACTCGAGCGCGACGAGGAAGCGGAGCTCGCCGCGGTCAGCCCGCTGATCCTGCGGGACGGCGACCGGGAACGCGTCTGGTTCGCCGGCGGGCGCATCTTCTTCCCGATCTCGTGGACGCATCACGCGGGAAACGGCCGGCCGTTCCGGAAACTGGACGAGCCGCCGGAGCGGTGCGAGTTCCTCAGCGGGTGTTGCTGGCTCAGCCCGGCGGAAGTGTGGCATGAGCTCGGTCTGCTCGATCCATCTTACGGGATGTACTGCGAGGACGTGGACTGGTCGCTGCGTGCGCGCCAGCAGGGCTACCGCCTGCGCGTGGTCGCCGGCGCGGTGCTCGTTCACCAGGTGTCGTCCTCGTCCGGCGGGGGGAGGACGGCGTTGAAAATGACGTACCGCACGCTCGCCGGGCGCGTGCTGTTTCATCGCTGGACCCCGCCGGCGGCGCGTCCGCTGCGCGCGCTGCTCACCCCGCCGTTTGTGGCATTTTACGCGCTCTTCCTCTACCTTGCGGAAGGTCGCGCGCCGGCGACAGCCTACCTGCGCGCGTGGAGAACGAAGCGGAAGGAGCCGGTACCTTGGCCGCCATCCCGCGTGATCAGCGAGACGCCGTAGCCCGGGCGAAGCAGTGGGCATCAGCGAGCTCCCGCGCATGGATTCTCCCCTGGCTGCTCGTGGGCGTCGTCGCCGCGGCGGGGGCGGTCGAGTGGATCGCGTCCCCGGTGGAGAACGCGCTCGGGTCGTTCATGCTCTGGTCGCAGCCGGTGCGCCCGGAAGCCGGTCGCGGCTGGGAACTGAACCGTGAAGGCGCGGAGGCGCTTCAAGAACTGAGCGAGCTCGCGGAGCGCACCCGCCGGCGCCGCGCCGCCGGCACAACCCTCTCCGACTGGGATGAAATCCCCGCCATGCTCGATTCGTTCCAGGTGTTTTCCGTGAGTCCGGAGCGGTTCCTCGACCTGTACGGCCGCCTGCCGGAGGCGATGCGCGAGCGCGTGCTCGATCCGGTCCAGGTCCTGCGCGCGCGCACCGGCGGCCGCTGGCGGCGCGTGTTCTTCGTCAACGACATGGGGAGCTACCGTGTCTATCTGATCAGCGCGGAAAATATCGTGCTGTACCAGTCCACACTCGCCCGCGAACTTTTCGACCGGCTCGAGCAGCTCCACACTCCGATCGCCGGCCGACTGCGCGACCTCGATCGGTATCCGATCGTAATCAGCGCCGAGACGTTCTTCTCCTCGCTGACACCGGAGGGCCCGGTTCGGCTCGACGGCGTGGACGTGAGCTGGATCTCCGATCTCGAGGGTGAGCTCACGCACGTGGGCATGGCGGAGCGGCCTGCGGACGGGATCTGGGAGCTCGGGTTCGAAGTCGTCCGCGGCGGCGCGTACTCCGTGCACATCTACTGGGTGAAGGAGGAAACCGGGCGCACGCTCTCCGACTACCTGCGCTGGGAGCTGCTGCCCGGCGGGGAGCTGCCGCTGTGAGCGGGGTTGTGAAGGCGCTCGCCGCATTCGCCTGGGCGCTGCTCGCGATGTTCGTTGCGGCGACGGCGGTTCTGCTCGTCTCGATCGTGGTCACCCTGCCGCAGATCCCGCGCATTCCGGACGACCTCACGCAACTGATTTCCGTGCCGCCTACCGAAGTATTCGCGTCCGACGGCAGTCTCATCTCCCAGGTCGGCGGGCGCAGTTCGATCCCGCTCGAGCGTGTCGCGCGTGAGTTCACTCAGGCGATTCTCGCCGTGGAAGACGACCAGTTCCACGACCACTCCGGCATCGACAAGCCCGCACTCCTGCGCGCCACGTTCAACGCGCTCGCGGGCAACACGGACCGCGGCGGGAGCACGATCAGCCAACAGCTCGCCCGCAACCTGTTCTTCAGCTTCGACAAGACAGTCGCGCGCAAGTTCAAGGAAATCCTCGCCACACTCGAGATCGAGCGCCGGTTCAGCAAGGATGAGATTCTCGAGGCGTACATCAACGGAGTTTATTTCGGGAACTTCGCTTACGGCGTCGAAGAGGCGGCGCGCGTCTATTTCGGCAAGCACGCGTCCGAGCTGTCCCTCGCCGAGGCCGCGCTGCTCGCCGGACTTCCGCAGAGCCCGAGCCGCTACAACCCGTACCGCAACCCGGAGCTCGCGAAAGAGCGCCAGCACTGGGTGCTGAGCCGGCTGCGCACGCTCGGCTGGATCAGCGACGCTGAACACGACGCGGCGATCGACGAGGAGCTCACATTCCGCCCGCTCTACGAGCAGCAGGCGAGCGGGTCCTACTTCCTCGACGCCGTGCTCGACGAACTGGAGCGGCGGTACGGGGAGACGGTCCTCTATCACGGCGGCCTGCGCATCTTCACGACGATGGACCCGCTCGCGCAGGAGATCGCGGTGCGTTCGCTGCAGGACGGTCTCGCCGATCTCGACCGCCGGCTCGGACTGCCGGCGTGGAGTGTGGAGACGCTCGACGACACGACCGCCCGCCCACAGGGCGCGCTCGTGTGCATGGAGACCGCGACCGGCGCGGTGCGCGCGCTCGTCGGCGGACGCGACTGGCGGATCAGCCAGTTCAACCGGGCGTTCCAGTCGAGCCGGAACATGGGCTCCGTGCTCAAACCTGTACTCTACCTGACCGCGATCGAGCGGCTCGCAGTGCACCCGGCGTCGATGGTGAGCGATTCGTCGATCACCGTGCAGATCCCCGGCGCGCGGGACTGGACGCCGCGCAACTTCACCCCCTACTTCTACGGCGTGATGCCGTTGAAGCAGGCGATGATGCGTTCGATCAACACGGTCGCGGCGAAACTGGTGCTCGCAGCCGGCCCGGAGAACATGGTGAACACGCTTGCGCGATTCAACGTGCGCACGCCGCAGGAGCCGAATCCGAGCATCGCGCTCGGCGCGACGTCGGTGAACGCGATAGAGCTCGCGGGGATCGGGGCGGGGATCGCGAACCTCGGTGCGACCGTCGAACCGTACCTCGTGCGCCGCGTCGAGGACCTGCACGGGCGCGTGCTCGAGGAACACATCGTCCGCCGCGAACAGGCGTTCGACCCGGACGATGTCTATCTCGTGATCGACATGATGAGGGGCGTAATCGACGCGGGCACCGGCGAGTCGGCGCGCCGGCTCGGCTTCGACCTGCCCGCGATCGGGAAGACAGGCACCACCGACGATTTCCGCGACTCGTGGTTCCTCGGCGCGACGCCGCGAATCACCGCGAGCGCGTGGGTCGGATTCGACGACAACCGGCCGATGCGTGACCGGAACGGACGCGGGATCACGGGCGCGTCCGGCGCACTCCCGTTATGGGCGAAGTTCATGAACCGGGCGACAGAAGGCGACCCGCCGCGGGAGTTCCGCGTCCCGCCGGGAGTTGACCTGATCACGATCGACCCGCACGAGGGAATCGAAGTTCCGGAAGGGTTTCCAGGCGGGCTGCGCGTCTCGGTGCCGCGCGATGCCTCCCTGCCGGACTACCGCCTGCTCCGGCTCGATTACGTCGAGGACTGGAGTCGGATCGATGAGATCGTCGCCTCGTTCGATGAGTTCAACCGGATGATGAGCGAACGCGGCGGGGCGGGGGTTGACACCGCCTCAGCGGACACTGTCGCCGGCGGCTGGCGGGACCAACCGGGCGAGGATCAACTACGCGGGCGCGCGCGTTCGTCCCGGGAACGGCGGAGGGCGGTCGAATGAAGCTGGCTGTCGCGTTGCTGTTGCGGCTTGCGATCGGTGTCGTGCTCGGTCTCGCGCTATTCCTCCTGCTCGGCCTCGAGCTGCTCCCGGCGCTGCGGCCCGGGGCGCTGCCGCCGTGGCTGGTGCTCGCCGTTCCGTTCGCCGCCGGCATCGGGCTCGCCTTCCTGCTCGTGGACGGCTGGCTGCTTCTGCGCTGGGGCCGGGCGTGGCTGCCGTGGGCGGAGGGAAGCAGGCCGCTGCCCGCGGACGGCGAACGCGCGGTGAAACGTGTGATCAGGACGCTCACAGGACCGCTACCGTACCCGGCCCGGGCCCGGCGATGGCTTGCGCGGTTCGTGAACACGCTTGCGGAAACGCTGCTGAGGAGGAAGATCCGCGATCCGTGGGCGTGGACGATCTACGCGCTCGCGTGGGGCGAGCTGAAGCAGAACCCCGCGCTGCTGGACGAAACCCGGGTCGCGTTGAAGGAGACGGACACCCTCACCGACACAGCCTGGCAGGTCGGGCTAAGCCTGCTCAGGGAGCGCCCGGACGACACCGGTCTCGCGATTCTGCTCGCGCGCGGCAGCCTCACCCGCCCGCTGCACACGTACCGCGAGGAACAACTGCACCTGCTCGACGATGCGTGGCTGACCGCGTACGGGTCGGATCAGAACCTGCGCCGCCTCCTGCTCCCGCCGCTGACCCGGCGTTTCCTGCAGGCGCGCCGCCGTGATGAAATCGCCGGCTGGATCTACATCGACGCGTTCGTGCACCTGTCGCGCACCGCGGAGGTCGTGGACGAGATGCGGCGCACCGCGGACGCGATCGAGAACACCGGCGGCGACCCGGAGCTGGTCGCGAACCTGCGCGCGCTCGCGGGTGCGCCGCTGGAACCGGAGCGCGCGGAACCCGTCGCGCCCGGCCCTCCCGGCGAGCCCGGCGCGGAGGTTGAGGCGGATGAGGAGCGGAAAGACGTCGTGTTCCGGTTTCACGAACAGCACGAAGAGGAGAGCGAACACGAGCCCCGGGGGTGGGGGGAAGAGGAGCTGATGCCGCTGCCCGTCGATGAGGCGCGCAGGAAGATCGGGCCGTGGGTGTGGATGGTGGCGGCGACGGCGCTGCTCGCCGCGTTCGTACTCTCGATCCTCGCGATCACCGGTGTTCTCCCGTTCACGACTCCCGTTGACAGGCAAACCGGGGCTGAGCTGCCGATCGCGGTCACGTCGGAGTCGCCGTTCACCGTCCAGGCGGCCGCGTTTCCGGACAGGGAGAAGGCGGCGCGGATGGTGCATGAACTCAGGGACCGCGGGCTGGATGCGTACCTCGTAAGCACGCAGCGCGAGCGGAGGACCTTCCACCGCGTGCACATCGGCCACTTCGAACGGATCGAACCCGCGCAGGTGTTCGCCGATTCGCTGATCTCGGTCGGCGCGATCCGCGAATACTACGTCGCCCGGTTCGTGCCCGGCGAAGTTCCGCTCCGGCCCGAGCCCGAGGGAGCGGAATGAGCGGAGCGGTCTCAGGCGAACCGACCGGGTATGATGTGTGCGGCGTCGGGCGCGCGGTTTACGATCACTGTGTGCTCGTGGACAGGCACCCGGAGGCGGACACGAAAACGGTCGCGCTCGACCGTTGGCGCGGCTCGGGAAGTCCGGTGCCGAACGCGCTCTGCCAGCTCGCGCGCTGGGGCCGGAGTGTCGGGCTGCAGGCCGCGGTCGGCGGCGATGTCGAAGGAGAGCGGATCCGGGAGCAATTGCAGGCGTCCGGCGTAGATGTCCGATCGCTGCAAGTCCGCTCCACCGATCGCACTCCGACCGCGTACATCTGGGTCGAGCGGGGCTCCGGAAGACGAACGATAGTTCTCGACCGCGATCTTGCGTCGCTCTCATCCGATGAGTTATCTTGCGATCCGATTCGCGGGTCTCGAGCACTGCTCCTCGACGGTTGGGAAACGGACGCCGCGCTCGAGGGCGCGAACATCGCCCATGAGACAGGTGTTCAGGTCGTTCTCGACGCGGGCGGCGTGCGGGATCGGATGGACCGCATGCTCGGCGTGACCGACTGGCTGATCGTGCCGGCCGCGTTCGTGCGCGACTATTACGAGGAACCGGTGGACCTGTTTCACGCGGTCCGTGACCTGCTCGCACGCGGGCGCGGAGACGGCGCGCGCGGGGTTGTGATCACGAACGGGCCGGCCGGCTCCGTCGGCGCGGAGCGGGGGCGGCCGCCGCAGTGGTTCCAGGCGTACCCGGTGGACGCCGTGGACACCACCGGCGCGGGCGATGTCTTCCACGCAGGGTTCATCCACGGTCTGCTCGCCGGCTGGCGGTTCGAGATGTGCGTGCGCTGGGCGTCAGCCGCGGCGGCGCTGTCGGTGACCGCGCTCGGTTCGCGCGGGAAGCTGCCGTCGCGGGGAGAGGTCCGCGAGCTGCTGGCGCGACACCACGGCGGGGATGAAATCCGGGAGATCGACACGTGAGCGAGCGGGACAACAGCACCCTGTATCTGCCGGGGTTCGAGCCGCCGCCGTCAACGAACGGCCTGCGCGGGAGGAAACCGCCGGAACAGGGCGCAGAACGGGTCGTGCCGCGCGAGATCGAAATCGAGCTGAACACGCGCAATTTCAACGGCCGCGCGCCGCGTGGAAAGTGGGACGACACTGTCTGGCTCGGCGACAACCGCAACTGGCTCGCGATGATGCCGGACGAGACCGTCGACCTGATCCTCACCGACCCGCCCTACAACATCGGTTACAAGTCGAACCGGCGCGTGGTCAACGCGAAGTTCCAACACCTCGAGAACGATGACAACGGCGACGATTGGATTCCGCAGTTCGCGCGGGAAGCGTACCGCGTGCTGAAAAACGACCGGCACCTCTACTGCTTCTGCCGGCACGACACCTACCCCGATTTCATCGCCGCGTTCAAGGCGGCCGGGTTCAAGATAAAGCGCACGCTGATCTGGGTGAAGAACAACCACGGCAGCGGCGACCTGAAAGGAGATTACGCGCCGCAGGACGAGTGGATCATCTACTGCCACAAGGGCCGGCGCGTGCTCAACGGGAAGCGCGAGTCGAACGTACTCTATTTCCCGAAGCTGTCCACGAAGAACCTCACCCATTCGACGGAGAAGCCGGTCGAGCTGCTGAAGAAGCTGATCGAAAAGAGCACGCACCGGGACGAGCTCGTGCTCGACCCGTTCGCCGGCTCCGGCTCGACGATGCAGGCCGCGCGCGAACTCCGCCGCCGCTACTGCATGATGGAACTGTCCGAGAGCTACTACTACACGACCGAGGAGCGGCGCGGACAGTATAACCAGCGTCAGCTCAGGTTCGACAACACCCTCTACGAACGGTATGATGACTGAACCCGCGTGCGCCCGCCGTACCCCGTTCATCTGCCCGATCATCGTGGTCGTACTTCTGCACGCGCTCGCCGTTCCCGCCCTCGGCGAACGCGGCCACTGGCAGCAGCGGGTTGACTACGAGATCGACGTCACCCTGATCGACAGCCTGCGCGCGATCGAAGGCGACGCCCGGATCGTGTACGCCAACAACTCGCCGGACACGCTCGCCGCGATCTGGTTCCGTCTCCCGCCGGCGGCGCTCCGGGGCGGGAGCGTGGTCGATACGACCCGGATGCGCGGCCGTCACCGGCGCTGGTCGCGTCTCGACGAAGAAGAATGGGCCGACCTCGTCGTTGGCGATGTCGTGTCCGCATCCCGCGCAGTCCGGTTCGTGCAGGATCACAGCGCCGGCCGGCTCGAGATCGACCCCCCGCTGCTCCCCGGCGACAGCGTGCGCGTGACGATACCGTTCCGCACGACGTTCCCGACGGGGCGCGCCGGGTTCCGCATCGCCTGTCAGCGCGGCCAGTACAAGGGCGCGTACTGGTACCCGATGATCTGCCCGTACACGCCGGAGTACGGGTGGACGGTGAACCGCTACTTCGGCACCGGCGAAGCGTACGGCGAGTTCGGTGATTTCACGCTCCGCTGCACCGTTCCCTACCGGTTTATCGTCGCCTCCACCGGCGAGCTCGTCAACGAGCACGAGCTGCTTCCCCCCGAACGACTGGCGGGCCTCGCCGCCGGCAACCCCGACCCGATCCCGGTCCCGGACGGCGCGCGCGGAGATTCGCTCGTCACGTGGGTGTTTCGCGCGGAGAACGTGCCGGACGTCGCGTTCGCGATGGACCCGAACTTCCTCATCGACCGCCGTGACTACGGCGATTTCGAGGCGTGGGCGTACGTTCGCCGCGGACAGACGGACGACTGGAGCGACGCCGCCGAGGTGTGCGGGTGGACGATTCAACAGCTGGAGGAGATCTACGGCGACTACCCGTGGCCACGAGTGCAGGCCTCCTACTCGTGGAGCGGGATGGAATACCCGATGCTGACGATGGCGAGCTGGACGAGCCCGCTCTTCCGCTACTTCATCATGCACGAGGTGATCCACAACTACACGCCGATGATCCTCCACTCGAACTCGGTGGATGAGCAGTGGATCGACGAGGGCTTCACCACGTTCATCGAGCACGAGCTGTCCGCGCGCTGGTACGGCACGCGCCGTGACCGGGAACGGACCTACACGCGGGGCCTGTTTTCGCGCACGTTCATGGAGCGGGATGATGTCGTGCGCGGGCGGCGGCCGTACCTCGAAGCGGTGCTCGCCGGCGAGGACCTGCCGATGGTGCGGCCGGGCGATGTCGCGGACGATTACCCGCTGCTGCGCGTGTCGTCCTACTACAAGACGCCTGTGCTGCTCAATTCCGTGCGCTACACAGTCGGCGAGCGTAAGTTCTGGCGCGGGTTTCGCGTGATCTACGACCGTCACGCGCTCACGCATGTCGGCCACGAGGACATCATATCCTCGTTCGAAGCGGCCGCCGGGCGTTCGCTGAAAGAGACGTTCGAGCAGTTCCTCTACGGCTCCGGCGACATCGACTACCGGCTCTCCGGCTACCGCAGCGAACAGGTCGGGGACAGCGTACGGATCGGCTTCGACGTTACACGCGCCGGTGGAATCCGGCTGCCGCTGCGACTCGGCGTTGTCACCGCGTCCGGCGACACGCTGCGCGGCGAGGTCCCGTACCTGGACACGGACGCGCCGCTGCCCGAATACGCGCGCTGGGGGACGTGGGACCAGCAGCACATGCCGGGCGACCGGTACCGAGTGCGTGTCGATCTCCCGGCGGGGGCGACGCCGGAGGCAGTGATCTTCGATCCGGACGGCTTACTCGTCGATCGCAATCCGCTCGACAACAGACTCCCGGGGCCGGTGGTCGAACGCGCGTTCGACCCGGGCCTGTGGCCGGTGATTCCGCCGCCGGTGGACCGGTACCGGCTGCTGTACGGGCCTTCGCTCGGCTACGACGCGGGCGGCGGGGCGCTGCTCGGCGTGCGCCTGCGCGGGTCGTACATGGAGCGCGAGGCGATCTGGCTCACCGACGTATTCTCGCCGACGCGCGAGTTTGACAGGTACGCGCCCCAGTTTCGCGTCGGGCTTTCGCATCCACTGACGCGCTCGTTCGGGCCCGTGCACGCGCTCGCGTACCTCGGCCGGATGCACGGCGACACCTGGTTCGAGGCAGGGTTCCGGCGCTCGTGGCGGGCGTGGGGGACGTGGTACAGTCGGATGACCGTTGCGGTCAAGGCCGGGACATGGGCCCGCGACGAACAGGCGCAGTCGGCGTTGATACGGCCGCTCGCTGTCCGCGATTCCGGCGCGTCGCCGTACCTGCACGGCTCCCTCGATGCGAAGGGAACGCTGGGACGGGCGCCGTGGACGCAGGAGCTGCGCTGGTCGGTCGGAGTCGGCGCGGACGGGTTCTCCGCGCTGTCGTGGGCGGCGACGGCGACGACCCGGCTGCCGTGGGGTTTCAGCCTGCGCAGCGAGGCACGCCTCGTCGCGCTCGACGGCGACCCGCCCGCGCGGTTTTCGCCGACACTCGCGAGCGGAGCGCCCTACGAGCTGCTCGGGGAACCGCTCGCGGGCGGGTGGCGGCGCGCGAACGGGCTGCAACTCGCGTGGCCGTACGTGGAGACTCCCGCAGCGCTCGCTTCCACCGCCGGGCTCGTCGGTACGGAACGGTTCGCCGCGGTCCGCTTCAGCCAGACCCGTGCGCTGCCGAAATGGTTGCGCTCGCCCGGGTTCAAGCCGCTCGCTCGCTTCCTCGACACGATCCGGTACGGCTTCTTCGAAGCCGGGACGGTGTTCCGCGACCAGCCGTCGAGCAAACTGAACCAGATCTCGTACGGCGGGGAGGTGGGGGTCGAGCTCTCGGTGAAAGATCTGTACGGGCTCACGTTCGCCGCGCGTGTCGCGCCGCTGTACACCGTGCAGGCGGGAGAATCCGGCGACTTTTCAGGGAGGCCGTATGACTGGAACGCCTCCGACTGGCTGGATCATACGGCGCTCGTGCTCCGGCTCGACGTTGACCGTTGGTTCCACTGATGCTGTTCGACCTGGCAGGCGATCGCCAGCCGCGCGCGCATTTCATCGGGATCGGCGGCGCCGGAATGCTCGCCGGCGCACGGCTCGCGATGGAAGCGGGCTGGGAGGTGCGCGGCAGCGACGGCCCGCTCTATCCGCCCGCCTCCGAAATGGTCGAGCGGCTGGGCGCACATGTCTATGCCGGCTATGAAGAGCGAAACCTCGAGTGGAATCCGGACCTCGTCGTGATCGGCAACGCCCACAGCCGCGGGCATGTCGAGGTCGAACATGTGCTCCGCCGCCGCATTCCGTACCTGAGCCTGCCCGAGTTCATCAAACAGCTCGTGCTGTGGAAACGGAAGCCGGTGGTCGTCGCGGGCACGCACGGCAAGACCTCGACGACCGCGCTCACCGCCTACCTGCTGCGCGCGTGCGGGCTCGAGCCGGGATGGTTCATCGGCGGACTGCCGCTTGACCTCCCGCAGCCGAGCGCGCTCGGAGTCGATGGGGGACCGTTCGTCATCGAAGGCGATGAGTACGACACGGCCTTCTTCGACAAGCGCGCGAAGTTTTTCCATTATCTGCCGTTTATCGCGATCGTTACCTCGATCGAGCTCGACCACGCGGACATCTATCAGGGCGTTGACGAGATCGAACACGCGTTCCGCCTGATGCTGCGGCAGGTTCCGCGCGACGGCTGGCTGCTCGCATGCGCGGACGATCCCCGCGCGGCGGCGCTCGTAGAGCACGCCCCGTGCCGCACGCAGAGCTACGGCTTCTCCGAACACGCGCACTGGCGGGGTGAATACACGGGCGTGTCCGCGGGGTTCAGCGGGCTCACAATCGCGCGCGGCGGGCGCAGGTTCGCGGAACTCGCCGTGCCGCTCGCCGGCCGTCACAACCTGCGCAACACGATCGCCGCCGTCGCGGCCACATCGCTGCTCGGCGCGACGGTTGACGAGATCCGGGCGGCGATCATGCAGTTCCGCGGCGTGCGCCGGCGGATGGAACTGTTCCACGAAGCCGGCGGCGTGCTCTACATCGACGATTTCGGCCATCATCCGACCGCGATCCGGGAGACAATCGCGGCCGTGCGCGAACGGTGGCCGGGACGGCGCCTGCGCGTGCTCGTCGAACCGCGCTCGAACACGATGGTGCGGAACGTGCACCAGCAGGCGCTCGCCGACGCGTTGCGCGGGGCGGACGAGGTGTATTTCGGACCGATCCACCGGGCGGAACGTGTCCCGGAACGCGAACGCCTCGACCGGGCGGCGGTGATCGCGGAACTGGGCCGGGACCGGGTGAACGGGCATGTGTTCGACGATGTGCCCGTGCTCGCCGAACACATCCTCGCGACCGGCGAACCCGGCGATATCGTGCTCCTGTTCAGCAACGGGGCGTTCGGCGGGATTTATGAAATGATCCGACGCGCGGAGCCGGGCTCTGACTGATTACAGGCAGGTGTCGAACAGCGGGCAGATGTCAGACAGGCCCGCGGTTGCTCGCAACCGCGGTTTCGAGACCGGTCTTGTTCATCCCCGGCGGATCAACCGCGCGGGCAAGCCCGCACGGGCGGTACAACAGCCCGCAGCCCCCTGTCGCGCATTGGCCAGGAAGTGTCATCCTGAACCCCCGCACGTCAGTTTGTGCGGGGGTGAAGAGCCTGTCCTGAGCGAAGCGAAGGAATCTCGAGCACAGAAGGTATGGTCCAGCACCGTTTTCTGTCGAGATCCTTCACTGCGCGCGGCTTGCGCCGCGCTTGTTCAGGATGACACTGGTCGCGCGCGGCTTGCGCCGCGCTTGTTCAGGATGACACTGGTCGCGCGCGGCTTGCGCCGCGCTTGTTCAGGACGACGC
>JAANWZ010000131.1 GCA_018263585.1 Calditrichota bacterium
CCCCGCGACCGTCACCGTCGCCACACCGCCCGTCTCCGCGCCCAGTCCATCATCCTGCACGATCAGTTCAAACTCGATCTCGTCACCTACTTCCACCGTGTCGCCCGCCGAGGACGTCCAGGTGAACGCGGCAATCGCGACCTGCGTGTCCACGGTGACGTTATCGGTGACAGCAGCGGATTCAGAGTCGTCGTCGTAGCGGACCTGGGCGTGGACGGTTTTCGTGCCTTCGCCAGTAGGGAGTTGCCAGTCAACGGTGGAGGAAAACGGCTGCCAGCTCGCCCCAGCAAAATCGGCGGTGTTGGCGATACGCATTTCGGTCGCGC
The DNA here is from genome assembly GCA_018263585.1 of Calditrichota bacterium. Lineage (GTDB taxonomy): Bacteria > Electryoneota > Electryoneia > Electryoneales > Electryoneaceae > JAANWZ01. The sequence continues at coordinate 327 of JAANWZ010000131.1, forward strand.
CGAATGCGAGCAGGGTGAGGGTGACGTTTCGGGTGGGAGTGAACTGCGTCGTGTCGCTCTCGATCACGAGCACCGGGTCGGTGTCGATGGAGACCCGCGCCACGTTCGACGCGTCCCCCTCTTCGCCGCCGTCGCCCCGCGCGATCACGTAGTAGCCGTAACGGTGGCCGTTCTCGACCGCCGTATCCGTGTACTCGCCGGTTCGTTCCAGTTCCTGATACAGGGAAAACGAGCCCTCGTCGAAGCTGCGATAGAGGTTGTATCCCGCCGGTTCCGGCTCGTCGATCTGGTTCCAGCTCAGCGTGATCCCGCCGCCGGCGATCGTCGCGGTCAAATCGTACGGGTCGCCGCCCGTGTCCGGATTCCCGGGATCGAGCGGGTTGTCGCGCACCGGCTCAGGCGGCAGCTCGCGGTCGCAGGAGAGGGCGAACAGCGCGAGCGCCGCGAGCGCGGATACGGCGGCGATGCGCGAGGTTCGACTTGTGACACTCATCGTTCCTCCTCCCCGCTCCCGGCGGCGCGGTCGGGATTCACGTTCGCGCCGGCGGCGGAATCGCGGCGCGCGCCGGGGCCGACGGGGATCGGGTCGAACCCGGCGCGAGCGGTGTCCGGTTCGGCGAACAGGTCGGCGATGTTGCCGGTCGGGATGAACGGCCACATGTGCACGGTCACGTCACCGGACCGCCCGGCGCGCGCCTCCCGCCAGCGCAGCGCGTGATGGCCCGACGCGCCCCGCATCGTGATCAGCGCGAACAGTTCCCTGTAAACTAATGAGGAATCGGGGGCGGAGGCGAGTGATTGCGAGTGAACGAGTGAATCGGTTTTCCCGGCCGAGGGCTGTGAGATCCGAGGCTGATCTGAGACCCGAGGCTGAAGCCCCGGGCCACCCTCATTTCTAGGGCCACCCAAGGAGTCCGTGCCAACCTGATCCGCGATCACGGCGGCGAGCAGCTGGCGGCCGCGCGCCATCCACGCAAGTACCGCGCGCGCGTGACCGGCGGGCATCGTCACCCGGTCGATCTCGCGGCCGTGGAGCACGAAGCGCACGCTGTCGGGCGCGTGATCGAACGGCGCGCGCAGCGGGGGCGGGAGCGGCAGTGTGCGCAGCCACGCGAGCCGGGCGGATGTCGCACCCGACAGCCCCGATTCCCCCGGCGCCCACCGGATCGCCGCCCCGGCGGCCGGATCATCCGCGGCCGGCGGACCGTAAACCCCGCGCAACCCGCCCCAGCGTAAATCCATGTACTCGGGAAACACGACCGCGAACGAGCTGTCCGATTCCGGGACGAGCTCCGCGCCGGGGAAATACTCGGCGAAACGCACCGGCTCGGTGACCGTCACCGTGTCCGGCGGCGGGTGCAGAGCCCATACGCGCAGGCTGTCGCGCAGCGCAAACAGGCGCTCGTACGTGTCGAGCGTGTCCGGTTGCGCCCCCGCGACGGCCGCGAGCAGGACAACTGCGAACACGGCCGCGAGCTTCACTGTATCCCCCTACCGAATCAACTTGAAATCGTACACAGTGATCGTGGTCCCGTCGGAGAAGCGATCCGGCTGCCATGCGCGCACATGGATCAGCGGCCGGTCTTCGTCACGGAAGTCGATCATCAGGAACACGTACCCGGTGTCGGCGTATGTGCTCGAGCGCCACTCCTGCTTGAGCGTGACGCCGTAGATGTCCGGGTCACTATTGGGACGGACGAGCTCGACCGAATCGAACCGGACATCGACGTACTCGTTTTTCGCGAACACGCGGCGGAGCCCGGCGATGTACTCCGATTTCGAACTCCGGATCAGCTGGATGTTATCTTCGCTGAGCGAACTGCTCGCGAGCTGGTCCGACTGGGTTGGCAGGCTTGGGTCGCGGCGGATCACGCGGCCGACGATGATGAGCGCGTCATCGCTGAACACCTTCTCGATGAACTCGAGGTCCTTGCGGTTGTACGCGGTGCGATACACTTCCACGAACTGGAGGATCTCCTGCCGGTTCGCGTAGTCTTCGACGTCCACGGCCTCGTCGAGCATCCGATCCACGTGATGCTTCTCCATCTCGAAGCGCGCGCCCCGGATGAGACCGTCACGGGTGAGGCTGAACGCCATGTACTTGTTCGGATTCGCCACGGTTTCGCCGATGTCGTTCGCGTCGATCTGCAGCTTGATCTCACGGACTTCGTAGCCGTCACGGACCTCGAGCAGCTTCGTCTCATGCACCGGGCGCGGGTTGTACAGGCGCAACGAGGAGGTGAGCGCGTCCAGTTCCTCCCAGCCGGACTCGGTGCAGAACTGACGCACCGGTTCGAGTTCACCGGCGTCGATCGCGTTCACGGCCGTCGTGAGCCGGGTCTCGATCCGCGCGCGCAGGTCGGGGTCGAGCCCGCCGCTGAGCACGACCTCGCCGATGCGCGCGTGCGCAGCCGGAATCGTTGCGACGAGCAGGAGGAAGCTGAGAATGAGTGTCGCGCGCGCGCGCTCAGCGCGCAGCCGGTGGCAGACCGATCCAGATCTGGCGGTTGCTCGCCCCTCCATAGGTCTCCTCCAAATCGTCTATCCGTACATCGCGCCGAACGTCGAGGTACGACCCCTGTTTGTAGTATAGTACGGCGTGCACACGCTCGGGGTCGGCGACGGCAACATAAACATCGAGACCAGCGTCTCTCAGAGCCGACGGGCCGTCGGAGTCGAACTCGAGACGGCCGTATCGCGCGTACGCGGTGAGCGCGTTCATGAAAACGGCCGTCGAGTCGATGTCGGCGAGCACCGCGACCGGCATCGGCCACAGCCGGCGCGGAGTTTTGACCGGCTCCGGGCCGGCGGCGGCGAATGTGTCCGCGGGCAGGGAATCATCGAGATCGCCCGCGTCGGGAACGCCGGCGGTCGTGTCCGGCCGCTCGCCGGCCGGGATCAGGATCGATATCTTGGCCCATTCCTTCTCGAACTCGAATTCCCGTTCGCGGTACATTCCGTGTAGCTGCTGGATGAACGGGTGATCGCGCATCCCGCCCTCGTTCCGGTACTCGATGCGCAAATACACCGGGTGTTCAGGATTGACCGGCGGACTGAGGTAGAACACGAGCCGGCAGCGCCCGGAGCTGACCGTCGGCCATTCGCGCCCGGCGCCTGTTTCATACGAGATCTCGAGCTCTTTCACCGGTTCGCCGTGATAGGCGACCTCGACATCGACGAGGTAAAGATCACGGTCTTTCACCGCCGGCTCCGGGTTGAAACGGACGTCGCCGAGCAGCGCGTTCATGTAGTCCTTCAGGTCTGTCTTGACGAAACCGCTGGCACTGGTGGGTATGTCGAGGCGGAGTGTGTCGAGTAAAGTGTGCGCGAGCAGCCAGGCCCAGTAGCCGTTGAACGCGGCGGAGTCGATCTCGGCGCGCCGGCGCGCTCCCTCCGCCTTCGCGACGAGCGCGCGGATGCGCTGCTTCTGCCGCCGGTTGCTCGCGGCGAGGTCGGACTCGCTGAGGTACGCGAGCGCGCGATGGCGCTCGTGCTCCACGCCGAGGTCGATGTACTTCAACCCCTGCAGTTGCAGCGTCGAAACCTGCTCCGACTTCGCGACGAACGTGTCCGCGAACGTCTTCCTCGTCTCCTCGATCGTACGCGTCTGCTCGCTGCGGATCATCGTCCAGATGCTGTTCGCGAGCTGACGGGTCGCGTCATCACGGGCCTCTTCGTACGTGTCGCCGTACCCGTCGCCGTGACGGTAACTCGGGTCGGCGCGGATCGTCTCCGCGCGCGCCCGCTCGCTGTCGCCCGCCGACGCCTGCAGCGCGAGCATGAGAAAGATGAGGCAAAAGACTGTCAAACGCATCTCGACGCACCTCAAGTGAATAATGCACTCTCCAGAACGACCCCGGTTTCCGCGAAACCGGGCTACATCTATGCCCCGTGCCTGCTTGCAGGCCGGGCACCACTCACATCGGACTGACCTCCAGCCGCGCGGTCAAGGCCGCACGGGCGACACAGCAAGCGGGCTAATCCGGATTCGTAGACTTATTCTTTCGGAAACACACGTATTTTCCGAATCGCTCCGGCATCATACGATGGATGTGCCGGCAAGTCCAGCGGAAGGTATCCCATCGCTTTGATTGTGACCACTTGAGGACCCGGCTCCAGCTTCGCGTGGTACACGCCGAAATCCACCATAGTGATTAAGAATGGGGGCCTTGTGCTCTCAATAAGCAGGGACGGTAGCTGTGTCTCAACAATCAGCAGCGACTGCTTGCGGTTGAGGAATGCTTCAGACGTAAGCGAGAGCGGTTCATAGTCGAGGTATTTCAAATGACCGGAAGGGAGTTTATCCTCCGCAATTGTTGGTTCTTCTGACTCTTCGAACATCGCGTTGATCTCGTCACTATCGTCTATGACTTTTCGTTTGATTTCTTCCATTGCTTCGCGAAGAACATCCTCCAGCAAATCAGATCCTCCCAAATGGGGGGCATATTTGTAGCCATAATAAAACCCTGTCCATTTAACCTCAGATTCGCGGCTTGCACGATAGCGACGCACTTCGGAGGCATCTCTGAGATCATATATCGTAAGGGATATCTCCACGAAAGCTTGATTCGGGAATAAAGGCGCACCGACAAAAGTCACCCCTTCAATTCCAAAACGTTTTGCAACTTTGTCCACTTGACTCTTAAATGTAGTCATGTCACGGGTATTGCCAGAT